>WHTY01000031.1 GCA_009377475.1 Actinophytocola sp. | reverse complement strand
GGGGAGACTGTGCAGGCTTTGCCGCCGCGCACCACGCGAAGGAGTTGACGTGACCGCAGCACCACACCAGGTCGAGACCGCAGCAGGTGACAACGACGTTCTCGCCGTCGCCCGCGAGCAGGTGCTCGAACGCGGCGTCGGCCTGAACCAGGAGCAGGTGCTCGAGGTGCTGCGGCTGCCAGGCGAGGCGCTGCAGGATCTGCTTGCGCTCGCCCACGACGTCCGGATGCGGTGGTGCGGCCCCGAGGTCGAGGTCGAGGGCATCGTCAGCGTCAAGACCGGCGGCTGCCCCGAGGACTGCCACTTCTGCTCGCAGTCCGGGCTGTTCCCGACGCCGGTGCGCGCCGCGTGGTTGGACATCCCCGGCCTGGTGAAGGCCGCGCGGGAAACCGCGGAGACCGGCGCGACCGAGTTCTGCATCGTCGCCGCAGTGCGCGGGCCCGACAAGCGGTTGATGTCGCAGGTCCGCGACGGCATCAAGGCCATCCGCGAGGACGGCAACGACATCCAGATCGCCTGCTCGCTCGGCATGCTCACCCAGGAGCAGGTCGACGAGCTGGTCGAGATGGGCGTGCACCGCTACAACCACAACCTGGAGACCGCCCGCTCGAACTTCGGCAACGTGGTCACCACCCATTCGTGGGAGGAGCGGTGGGACACGCTCCAAATGGTGAAGGACGCGGGCATGGAGGTCTGCTGCGGCGGCATCGTCGGCATGGGCGAGTCCGACGAGCAGCGCGCCGAGTTCGCGGTGCAGCTCGCCGAGCTTGAGCCGCACGAGGTGCCGATGAACTTCCTCATCCCGCAGCAGGGCACCCCGTACGAGCACCTTGAGACCATCGAGGGGCCGGACGCGCTGCGCATCGTGGCGGCGTTCCGGCTCGCCATGCCGCGCACCATGCTGCGCTTCGCGGGCGGCAGGGAGCTGACGCTTGGCGACCTCGGCGCGGAGCAAGGCATGCTCGGCGGCATCAACGCGATCATCGTCGGCAACTACCTGACCAACCTTGGCAGGCCAGCGCAGTCCGACCTCGACATGCTCGACGACCTCAAGATGCCCATCAAGGCATTGTCGGACACGATCTGAGCTGCTTGTCATGAGGACTGCTCGCAGGTCCGAATCATCGGACACCATGTCGGACACCATGCTGGCCGCCGTCAGGTTGCTGGCGCGGCGTGCCGCGCGCGAGGAGGCGGCCGCATGACAGCGCTGTACTGCGTGCACTGCGGCAAGGCCAGGAACGGCACCGACGACGCCGACCACTCCCGGTGCGCCACCCCGCAGAGCACGTTGGAACCGCCGCGGTTCTGTGCGCAGTGCGCGCGCCGGATGGTCGTGCAGATCACGCCGAGCGGGTGGACGGCGCGCTGCAGCCGACACGGCGAGACCACCTCACGTGAGGACTCGGCCTCGGCACGCTAGCCTGCTTGGGTAGCCGACGTCGACGCTCGTGCTGTGGTGGCGTCGGTAACGCCCTGTCGTGAGTTCGTCGTGAGTGCAAGGAGTCCCGCGTGGTCCTGCCGATCCAGCGCGAGCGCCCCAAGGTCGTCATCAAGGCCGACCTGCTGCCCTCGGTGACGGTGGCCTCGACGATCGGCATGGCGGGCATCCCCATCGGCTGGCTGTGGGCCCAGCTCGCGCCGCCGCGAACGGCCGTCATCACCTCCGAGGGCACGCCGAGCCCGATCGACCTGGAGAGCTGGCACGCGTTCGACGCGCTCGTGATTTTCGCGTTGCTGCTGCTCGGAGCTGGTCTCTTCCTCGGCGTGCTGACGTGGTTGCTGCGGGAGCGCCGGGGACCGGTCGTCATGCTGGCCGCCGCCGCCGGGTCGCTGCTGTCCGGCTGGCTCGGGATGCTGATGGGCAACGCGTTCCTCGGCGATGAGTACGCGATCAGCGGACGGCCCGAGATCGGCGACGTCGTCACCCTCGCGCCCGAGATCGGCTCGCCGTGGGTGATCGTTCTGCAGCCGCTGGCGGTCGCGCTGGTGTACGCGGTGCTCGCGGCGTGGAACGGCCGCGACGACCTCGGGCGCAGGTTGGCCTAGCCGCGTCTGATGAGTACATGCCGAGCGAGAGGGGCGCGATCGTGAGCGAGGACGTGCGGCGAGTGGAGCGGGTGAGCTTTCCCGGCATCAGCTCACGGGCGTACGAGCATCCGGTCGACAGGGGAGCACTGGCCACACTGCGGACGGTGCCTGGCTTCGCCCAGGTGCTCAAGGCGTTGTTCGGGTTCTTCACCGAGCGGGGCCTGCGGTTGAGCGCGCTCGCCTCGACGATCCGCGTTTCCGCCGAGCAGTATCCGGAGCTCGACCGGCTGCGCAACGAGTGTGCCGCCACGCTCGACCTGCCCACCGTGCCCACGGTGTACGTCATGCGCGATCCCACCCCGAACGCGTTCACGATCGGTCTGGAAGAACCGTTCATCGTGCTCACAACCGGCCTGGTCGAGATGGCCGACGCCGCGAGGGGCTGCGGTTCGCGCTGGGACACGAGATGGGCCATGTGCTTTCTGGTCACGCGGTGTACCGGACCATGATGATCCACCTCGTGGAGCTGCAGCGCAGCCTGTCCTGGAATCCCATCAGCGGTATCGGCCTGCGTGCGGTACTGGCCGCGCTGCACGAGTGGTTCCGTAAAGCGGAGCTGTCGTGTGACCGGGCGGGTCTGCTGTGCGGCCAGAACCCCGCTGCGGCGCTGCGGCTGCACATTCAGCTCGCGGGCGGAATCGACCCCGACACGATCGACATCCCGTCGTTCCTGCGGCAAGCCGAGGAGTACGAGGGTGTCGACGACCTGCGCGACAGCCTGCTCAAGCTCCGCAGCCTGGAGACCATGACACATCCGCTCGCCGTGGTGCGCGCCGCCGAGCTGCAGAAGTGGGCGGGCTCGGCGGAGTATCGGGCGGTGCTTGCCGGGGAGTACCCGCGCCGGGGCGACGACGAGCCCCACTCGGCCTGGCGGGACGACATCAAGGCCGCGGCGCGCTCGTACCAGGCGTCGTGGTCCGAGTCGGTCGACCCGCTGACGAAGGTGTTCGCCGATGTCGGCACCGCGGTCACCGACGTCGCGGGAAAGGTGCGCGACAAGTTCGGTAACCGCGGGCGGGGGAGTCAGTCGACGTCCTCCGGCGAGTCCGCTGACTGAGTCTCCTCCGGGGCGACCACGACGTCAGTTCAACGTGGCGAACGCGACCACGTCGTTGAGCTCGTCATGCGGCATCGGCACGGCGCGCAACGCCGTCAGGAATCCCGCCTCGCGGTAGAGCAGCGCGGTGACCAGCCGCAACCGGTTCAGCGGGTTGGTCTCCGTGAGCAGGACCTGGTGCTCCGCCAGTGGGAGGACGCAGTCCGCGGCAAGCCGGTAGGCGAGGTCGGCGGTCGCGGTCGACGCCGAGGGCGGCGACCAGTCGTCGTCGTGCCAGGCGGCGTCGCAGTAGCGTTCGTGCGCCGTGCGTGCCGCCTCGGCCAGCGTCCGCGCTGTGGTGCCGTCGGGGTCGAGCGTGGGTTCGTCCGGCAGCCACTCGACGTCGCCCATCAGGTACGGGGTGTCGCTCGGCGTCAACTCGTGCAGCAGGAACCGGCGGGTGCCGGTGGTGACGACGTCGAACCCGCCACTGCTGGTGGCACTGACCTCGCGCAGCCGCGCTGTGCACCCGACGAGGTGGAGCTGCCCGAGGCGGTCGACGTCGCTGACCACGGCGTTCCGGATCGCGATGACGCCGAACTCGCGGTCGGGGACGACGCCGCGCACCAGGTCGTCGACGAGCTGCCGGTAGCGGGGTTCGAAGATGTGCAGCGGCAGGTGCACGCCGGGCAGCAGCACGGTGTGCAGCGGGAACAGCGGGAGCTGTTCCGTGCGTCGACCGGCAGGCCGCCGGTCGGAAGGGCAGTCGGCGGGCACGGGCTAACGCTACGTCGGATCCGGCCGGTCCGCTGGGTGGTCGTGTCCCCCGTTCCTGCCGCCGTGTCCCTCGTTCGCGACGCCGTGTCCCCCGCTCGCTGCGCCGTGTTCCCCGCTCGCGCCGCCGTGTTCCTCGTTCGCTGCGGTACAGGCTCGGCTTCGCCGGGGATATTGCGACGTACGAGCCGGAATTGGAGCCGTTTGTCGGTTTCTCGTGACCATTTGCCAGGCGAAGCGCGGGCTGTCTCCGTCCCGACCCCGACCCCGACCCGTTCCCGGCCTCGATGTCACCGCGTCCCGGGCGGGCGGAGTACCGCGAACGGGTCAGTCACCTGCATGGTGGTGTCGGTGAACGTGTAGAGCGCGGCGGGACGTCCTCCCGAGCGCCCCGGCGGGACGGTGGTGCCGGTCGGTTTGAGCACGCCTCGGCGGGCGAGCACGCGCTGCAGATTGGTGGCCGACACCTTGTGGCCGAGCGCGGCGGAATAGATGTCGCGCAACGCGGAGAGGGTGAACTCGTCGGGCGCGAGCGCGAACCCGATGTTCGTGTAGCTGAGTTTCGAGCGCAGCCGGTCACGGGCGCGCAGCACGATCGCCTTGTGGTCGAACGCGGTGCGGGGGAGGGCGTCGACGTCGTGCCACGCCGTGTCCTCGGGGACGACGGGGTCGGCATCGCTGGGCGCCAGTCCCAAAAACGCCGTGGCGACCACGCGGGGGCCGGGCACCCGGTCCGGCGCGCTGAACACCGCGAGCTGCTCGACGTGGCGCAGCTCCCGGATGTCGACCTTCTCCGCGAGCTGCCTGCGGATCGACGTCTCGACGTCCTCGTCGGCGCGCAGCCTACCGCCGGGTAACGACCAGCGCCCGATGTGCGGGTCGAGCGCGCGCTGCCACAGCAGCACCCGGAGTGTGTCCGATCGCACGTGCAGTACCGCGCAGAGAACCTCGTGTGCCAGTGGGGCTCGGGTGTTAATATGGCTGTGCACGTTTTCGATCCTAAGGCGAAAACCGAGGCTGACGCAACACAGGGAGTAGTCATGACCGAGACGCTGACGGACACGGCCCCTGATCTCACGCCGTACGGTGGCGTCGTCGCGGACGCGGCATGGGCGGACGAGGTGCGCCGCCTCGCTCGACAGCGGGATGCCGTGTTGCTCGCGCACAACTACCAACTGCCAGAGATTCAGGAGATCGCCGACCACACCGGCGACTCGCTCGCGCTGTCCCGGATCGCCGCCGAGTCGGAAGCGTCGACGATCGTGTTCTGCGGCGTGCATTTCATGGCCGAGACCGCCAAGATCCTGAGCCCGGACAAGACCGTGCTGATCCCGGACGAGCGCGCGGGCTGCTCGCTGGCCGACTCGCTGACCGCCGAGCAACTGCGGGAGTGGAAGGCGCAGCACCCCGGCGCCGTCGTCGTGTCCTATGTGAACACCACGGCCGACGTAAAGGCCGAGACCGACATCTGCTGTACGTCGTCCAACGCCGTCGACGTCGTGGCGTCCATTCCCGCTGACCAGGAGGTTCTGTTCGCGCCGGACCAGTTCCTCGGCGCGCACGTCAAGCGCGAGACCGGCCGCGAGAACCTGCACATCTGGGCGGGCGAGTGCCACGTCCACGCTGGGATCAATGGCACAGAGCTGGCCGAACGCGCCGCCGCCAACCCGGACGCCGACCTGTTCATCCACCCGGAGTGCGGTTGCGCGACGTCCGCGCTGTACCTGGCGGGCGAGGGCACGGTGCCCTCGGACAAGGTCAAGATCCTCTCCACCGGCGACATGGTGAAGCAGGCGCGGTCGACCAACGCCACGTCGGTGCTGGTCGCCACCGAGATCGGCATGCTGCACCAGCTCCGCAAGGCCGCGCCGGAGATCGACTTCGCCGCGGTGAACGACCGCGCCTCCTGCCGGTACATGAAGATGATCACCCCGGCGGCGCTGCTGCGGTCGCTCCGCGAGGGGGCCGACGAGGTGCACGTCGACCCGGAGACAGCACGTCGTGCTCGCGCGTCGGTGGAGCGCATGATCGCGATCGGCCAGCCTGGCGGTGGCGAATGACCACGCTTGGTGACGGAGTTGGTGACTTAGAGGCGAAAACCGGGTTTGCGTCGAGGACTGCCGTGCCGCGGCCCGGGGGCTCGGCCGGCGGCTGGGAGGCGACCGCCGACCTGGTCGTCGTCGGCACCGGCGTCGCCGGGCTGACGGCGGCCTTGCGGGCGCGCGAGCTCGGGCTGTCCGTGCTGGTGGTGACCAAGGCTGACGTCACAGACAGCAACACCCGCTGGGCGCAGGGCGGCGTTGCCGTGGTCGACGTCGCGACCGGTGACTCCATCGCCGACCACGTCGCGGACACCGTCGCGGCGGGCGGTGGGCTCTGCGAGGAGGACGTCGTCCGCGCCATCGTGGCCGGTGGGCCCGCCGCGGTCGCCCGGCTGCGGGCGCGCGGCACGACGTTCGACCGGGACGCCGACGGTGGCCTCGCCCGCACCCGAGAGGGCGGGCACAGCGCGTTCCGGGTGATCCACGCCGGGGGAGACGCCACCGGGGCGGAGGTGGAGCGCGCGCTCGCCGCCGACGTCAACCGGCAGCGGGTGCCGGTGCTGGAACGCCACATCGCGCTGGACACGCTGCGCACGCCGTCCGGCGGCGTCAGCGGGCTGGTGCTGCTCGACCCGGACGGCGCGCGGTGCGTCGTGCGTGCCCGTGCGGTCTTGCTGGCGACCGGCGGCTTCGGGCAGCTGTATCAGGCGACGTCTAACCCGGAGATCGCCACCGGCGACGGGCTCGCGCTCGCGTTGCGGGCTGGCGCGGTGGTCGCCGACCTGGAGTTCGTCCAGTTCCACCCGACCGTGCTGTACACGCCGGGTGCGCGGGGCCGGTGCCCGCTGGTGACCGAGGCGGTGCGCGGCGAGGGCGCGGTCCTGGTCGACGCTGCTGGACAGCGCGTGATGGCGGGCGTGCATCCGCTGGCGGATTTGGCACCACGCGACGTCGTCTCCGCGGCGATCACTCGCCGCATGGCCGCTGCGAGCTGCGACCACGTCTACCTGGACGCGACCGGCATCGACGGCTTCGCGCGGCGGTTCCCCACGGTGCACGCGGCGTGCGCGCGGGTGGATGTCGACCCGACGCGGGAGCCCATTCCGGTGACACCTGCGGCGCACTTCGCGTGCGGCGGCGTGGCGACGTCACCCGAAGGGCGCACCGGCGTGCCCGGGCTGTACGCGGCAGGGGAGGTCGCGCGCACCGGGCTGCACGGCGCGAACCGGCTCGCGTCGAACAGCCTGCTGGAGGGGCTGGTCGTGGGGGAGCGGGCCGCCGAGGCCGTGGCGATGGACCTCGCGGCGGGCGAGCTGGCCCCGCTGACCTGCGCGACACCTGGTGACGCTGCCGTCGCCCCGGTCGCGGACCGGAGCCTGGTGCAGCGGCTGATGAGCCGCCACGCGGCGATCGGGCGGGACGCCTCCGGCCTGGCAGCTGCCGTGTCGCGGATCGCCGCCGCGCGCCGGGAGCGTGCGCTGGACAGCCACCGTGTCGTCGAGGACGCCGCGCTGACGCTGCTCGCCGACGCGCTGCTGGTCGCGGCGGCCGAGCGCACCGAGTCGCGGGGCTGCCACGTGCGCACCGACTTCGCCGAGCGCGACGACGTCCGATGGCAGCGCAGCGTGCGGGTGCGGCTGGACGCCACCGGCGCGCCCGCCGTGCTGGCCCCGGCGCTGACTGGCGCGGCGTGAGCGGCACCGTGATGATCAGGCTGGACCATCGAGAGGACACGGCGTGACGACCCTGGCCGACCGCACCACGACCCTGCTCACCGTCGCCGGGCTCGACGTTGACGACGCGCTGCGCGTGGTGCGGACGGTGCTCGATGAGGACCTGCGGTACGGGCCGGACGCCACCACGAACGCCACGGTCCCCGCCGACGCGCGCGCCGTCGCCGAGTTGACGCCGCGTGCTGCGGGCGTGCTGGCTGGCGCGCCGGTCGCGCTGGCGGTGTTCGACGCGGTGCTGGGTGCCGACGGTGCTGGTTACGACGTCGTCGACGTGTGCGCTGACGGCTCGTCGTTGGTTTCCGGGAAGCCCGCGTTGGTGGTGCGGGGGCCGGTGCGCGGGCTGCTGACGGCCGAGCGCACCGCGCTGAACCTGCTGTGCCACCTGTCCGGCATCGCCACGGCGACGGCGGCGTGGGTCGCCGCCGTCGATGGCACCGGCTGCGCCATCCGCGACTCTCGCAAGACCCTGCCCGGCCTGCGGCTGCTGCAGAAGTACGCGGTGCGCGCCGGGGGCGGGGTCAACCACCGGATGGGCCTCGGTGACGCGGTGCTGATCAAGGACAACCACGTCGTCGCGGCGGGGTCGGTGTCCGCTGCGCTGGCGGCGGCGCGGGAGACGGCGCCAGCGCTGGCGTGCGAGGTCGAGGTCGACACCCTGGCGCAGCTGGACGAGGCGTTGGCGGCGGGCGCGGACGAGATCCTGCTGGACAACTTCGCGCCCTCGGACTGCGCCGAGGCGGTCCGCCGCCGCGACTCGGTGTCGCCGAAGACGCGCCTGGAGGCGTCCGGGGGCCTGCGCCTCGACGTCGCCCGGACGTACGCGGAGACCGGCGTGGACTACCTCGCCGTCGGCGCGCTGACGCATTCGTCCCCGGCGCTGGACATCGGCATGGACCTCCGGTCGGAACGCTGACCCCCGCCCGCCGCGCCGTGTCCCCCGTTCCCGACGTCGTGTCCCCCGTTCCCGATGCCGAATGTCTACTCGGAGTAGGAACCACCGGGCGATAACAGCGAACACGCCGCCCCAGAACTCTGAACTCGCAGCCCCGTAAGTCGGAACTCACGGCACCGCAACGCGGGACTCGCGACCCCGGAAGGGACTCGCGCCACACGGCGGTGCAATTCACGTCCGGCAAGGTGTGACTCACGCCAAACAAGGTGGAACTCGCGGCGAATACGGTGAGACTCGCGCGAAATAAGGTGTGACACGCGGGCAGGGGGCCGGGGGCTACTCCACCGGGCGGCGGTTCGCCAGGGCGCCCGTGGCGCGGCGGGACTTCTCCGCCAGCTCAGGGTCGGCGTAGATCACCAGCGTGTCGGGACCGGCGTCCAGCCCGGCGCGGACGCGGCCGAACGGGTCGGCCACCAGCGAGTGCCCCACACCCGTGGGTGCGCGCAGCACCTTCTCGTCGGTGATGCCGCTCGCCGTCGGGTCCGCCTGGTCGCAGCCGAACACCCAGCTGCCCGAGTCCAACGCCCGCGCGCACACCAGCAGCTCCCACTGTTCCCGCTTGCCCTCACCGGCGCCCCACGACGCGGGCAGCAACATCACCGACGCGCCCGCCTCCGCGAGCGACTGGAACAGCGCGGGAAACCGCACGTCGTAGCAGGTGGCGACGCCGAACGTGACGTCGTCGACGGTGACCGTCACGACCTTCTCACCCGGCGCCACCGTCCGGGACTCGAAGAACCCGAACGCGTCGTACAGGTGGATCTTGTCGTAGCCGAGGTGGTTGCCGCGGCCGGTGATCAGCAGCGTGTTGTGCACCCGGTCGGCATCGGCGGGCGTGAACATCCCCGCGACCACCAGCACCCCGGCGCGCTCCGCGATCCGGGACACCTCGGACGCCCACGGCCCGTCCAACGGCTCCGCGAGCGGGCGCAACGGGGTGCCGAACCGGGCCATCATCGCCTCGGGAAACACCACGACGGACGCTCCCGCATCCGCCGCGCGCTGGACGCCGGAACGCACCAACTCCAGGTTCTCGGCGGGGTCCGGGGTCGACGTCACCTGACACAATGCGACGTGGGGCATAGCTCACCTCCTGCCATGCAGTATGCCCGCCGGGCCGCCCCGTACCCTTAGGGCATGCTCAACCGCACCGACCTGCGAAACCGTGTCCCCTCCGCCGCCGTGCTGCGCGCCACGCTGCCGCGCGCCGACGTCGACGTGGACGCGGCGGTGCATCAGGTGCGCCCGCTCATTGAGGACGTCAAGGCGCGCGGCGTCGAGGCCGCGCTGGACTACACCGAGAAGTTCGACCAGATCCGGCCGCAGACCGTGCGCGTGCCGCAGGCCGAGGTGGACGCCGCCCTCGCCGAGCTGGACCCGGACATCCGGTCCGCGCTGGAGGAGGCCATCACCCGCGCCCGCGCCGTGCACGCCGACCAGCGCCGACCGGACGTCACCACGACGGTCACCGATGGCGGCACCGTCACCGAACGATGGGTGCCGGTCGGCCGCGTCGGGCTGTACGCGCCCGGCGGGCTGGCGGTGTACCCGTCGAGCGTCGTGATGAACGTCGTGCCCGCGCAGGCGGCCGGGGTCGGCTCGCTCGTCGTCTGCTCTCCGCCGCAGGCCGAGTTCGGCGGCAGGCCCCACCCGACGATCTTGGCCGCCGCCGCGCTGCTCGGCGTGGACGAGGTGTGGGCCGTCGGCGGCGCGCAGGCCGTGGCGCTGCTCGCGTACGGCGGCACCGACACTGACGGCGCGCAACTCGAACCGGTCGACATGGTGACCGGGCCGGGCAACATCTACCTCACCGCCGCCAAGCGGATGCTGCGCGGCTTGATCGGCATCGACTCCGAGGCTGGCCCGACCGAGATCGCCATCCTCGCGGACGACACCGCCGACCCTGCCCACGTCGCCGCCGACCTGATCAGCCAGGCCGAGCACGACCCGATGGCCGCGAGCGTGCTGGTGACGACGTCCGAACGGCTCGCCAACGACGTCGACGCCGAGCTGGAGCGCCGCGTCGCCGCGACCAAGCACACCGAACGGGTGACAACGGCGCTGCGTGGCGCGCAGTCCGGCACGGTGCTGGTCGCCAGCATCGACGACGGTATCCGGGTGGTCGACGCCTACGCCGCTGAGCACCTGGAGATCCAAACCGCCGACGCGAGCGCGGTCGCCGCGCGGGTGCACAACGCGGGCGCGGTCTTCGTCGGTCCGTACGCGCCGGTGTCGCTTGGCGACTATTGCGCCGGGTCGAACCACGTGCTGCCCACCGGCGGCTACGCGCGGCATTCCGGCGGGTTGTCAGTGCAGACTTTCCTGCGCGGCATCCACGTCGTCGACTACTCGCAGGACGCGCTGCGCGCGGTCGCCGACAAGGTCGTCACCCTGGCCAACGCCGAGGACTTGCCCGCGCACGGCGAGGCCGTGCAGGCCCGGTTCGGTGGTGAGGTCTGATGGACGACGTCACGCTGGACGACCTGCCGCTGGCCGAGGCGCTGCGCGGCAAGACCCCGTACGGCGCGCCGCAGCTCGACGTCGCGGTGCGGCTCAACACCAACGAGAACCCGTACCCGCCGCCGCCCGAGCTCGTGGCCGACGTCGTCGCCGCGACCGAGTGCGCCGCGCGCGAGCTGCACCGCTACCCGGACCGGGACGCCGTCGAGCTGCGCACCGACCTCGCCGCGTACCTGAACGGCGCGACCGGGGTGCCGCTGACCACCCGGAACGTGTGGGCCGCGAACGGGTCCAACGAGGTGTTGCAGCAGTTGCTGCAGGCCTTCGGCGGGCCGGGCCGGACGGCGCTGGGCTTCGAGCCGTCGTACTCGATGCACCCGATCCTGGCGTCCGGCACCCGCACCGAGTGGCTGCCCGCGCCGCGCCGCGACGACTTCACGCTGGACGTCGACGTCGCCGTCGAGACGATTCGGCGGCACGACCCGGACGTCGTGTTCGTGACCAGCCCGAACAACCCGACCGGCTGCTCCATTCCGCTGGCGGACCTGCGGACGGTGCTGGACACCGCGCGCGGCGTCGTCGTGGTGGACGAGGCGTACGCGGAGTTCTCCCGGCAGCCGAGCGCGGTGGAGCTGCTGGCGGAGTACCCGGCGACGTTGATCGTGTCGCGCACCATGAGCAAGGCGTTCGCGTTCGCGGGCGGCAGGTTGGGCTACCTGGCTGCCGCGCCCGCCGTGGTGGAAGCGCTGCAGCTCGTGCGACTGCCGTACCACCTGTCGGCGCTGACCCAGGCCGCAGCGCGGGCGGCACTCGCGCACGGGGAGCAGACGTTGGCCTCGGTGGCGACGTTGGTGTCCGAACGCGACCGGGTGGTGGCGTCGTTGGCCGACCTCGGGTTCCAACCGGTGGACAGCGATGCCAACTTCGTCCTGTTCGGACGGTTCGAGGACGCGCCAGCCGCGTGGCGGTCGTATGTGGACGCTGGTGTACTGATCAGGGACGTCGGCATCCCCGGCCACCTGCGGGTGACCATCGGGACGCCGGAAGAGAACGACGCGTTCCTGGCCGCGAGCAAGGAGGTCCTGTGAGCCGGATCGGCAAGGTGGAGCGCACCACCAAGGAGTCATCGATCACCGTCGAGGTCGACCTCGACGGCACCGGACAGGTCGAGATCGACACCGGGGTGGCGTTCTACGACCACATGCTCACCGCATTCGGCGTGCACGGCGCGCTCGACCTGCGGGTGAACGCGACCGGCGACGTCCACATCGACGCGCACCACACCGTCGAGGACACGGCGATCGTGCTGGGCCAGGCGATCCGTGAGGCGCTGGGGGAGAAGCGCGGCATTCGCCGGTTCGGCGACGCCTGGGTGCCGATGGACGAGACGCTGGCGCATGCCGCGATCGACGTCTCCGGGCGGCCGTACTGCGTGCAGCTCGGCGAGCCGGAGCGGTTCGAGTCGTTCACGATCGGCGGGAACTACCCGTTCGTGTTGACGCGGCACGTGTTCGAGTCGTTGTCGTTCCACGCGCAGGTTGCGCTGCACGTGCGCGTGTTGCACGGCCGGGACCCGCACCACATGGCCGAGGCGCAGTACAAGGCGGTGGCGCGGGCGCTGCGGGCGGCGACGGAACCGGACGAACGGCTCGGCGGGATTCCGTCAACCAAGGGCGTGCTGTAGCTACGGCTTGTCGACCAGCACCACGTCGAAGTCGGTGCCCGGCGGCGCGCCCGGCCCGAACGGCGGCGGGAATCCCTGATCGAAGCGGGCGTTGACGAGCGCGAGCCTGTTGCCGAACTCGGCCACGGTGGTCGGCACCCGGAACAGGCCGTCGACGTCGGCGTCGGTGAGCGTCGCGACGATCTCGCCGCTGGTGAGGTCGGGCGACAATTGGATCTTGACCAGCGTTTCGGCGGAGTTCGCGACGACCCAGAGCGTCCGGCCGTCCAGCAGGATGCCGTCCGGGCTGTCCGGCAGCGGCCCGCCGGGGATCGCGATCTCCCGGCTCACGCCGGTGGCCGGGTCGATGGTGAACGCGGTGGCGAGGCCGCTGTTGACCACGACGAGGGTCTTGCCGTCCGGGGTGGCGTCGATGCCGTTCAGCCCGAAACCCACCACCGGGCTCGCTGGCCCGGTCACGGCGATCTCGTGCGCCTCGCCGAGTGTGCCGTCGCCGGCGATGGGCACCACGAAGAGGCGCGGGGAGAAGGTGTCGGTGAAGTACGCGGCGTCGCGGGTGATGACGACGTCGTTGACGAACGCGTCGCCGGGTGGAGCGAACTGGTACTCCGCGACGGTGCTGCCGTCGCGGGTGTCGTACACGGTCGCCGTGCTCGTGCCCGCGCCCGCGACGAACAGCCGGTGGTGGCGCTCGTCGACCTTCAACCCGGCGGCCTGGCCCTCCACTTCGTCGATGAACACCGCCCCGGTTCCGCTGCGCAGGTCGCCGCGGTAGATGTCTCCGTCGTTCAGCGATCCGGCGTAGAACGTCGACCCGGTGCCCACCGCGATGCCCTCGGGCTGGAAGTCGTCGGGCAACGGGATGGAGTCGGGGAACGGCGTCGTCGCCCCGGTGATGGCCAGCAGTGACGCGGCGAGGGCCGGAAGCAAGCAATGGCGTAAGCGCATGGCGCTCGCCTCCCGAAGTCTGAGGGTCTTGGCTGTAGTTCGGTGCCGCGCGGAAAGCCGTTACGCGGTGCGGGGACCAAAGGCCCTGCCGATCACGGGCGAACGGGCATAGCGTGAGACGTCCAATTCACTAGAGGTCGTCGCTCGGACGGCGTGAACGGAGCGCACCATGTACATGCAGATCTTCCAGGGCCCCATCCGCGACGCCGACGCCGCTCGGGCGTTGATGGACCGCTGGCTCACCGACCTCGAATCCGGTGCCGAAGGCTGGCTCGGCGGGACGTTCGGCGTCACTGACGACGGCATGTTCGTCGCCGCCGTCCGCTTCGAGTCCGAGGAGGCCGCGCGGCGCAACAGCGAGCGACCCGAGCAGGGGGAGTGGTGGCGTGAGATGGAGCAGCACTTTACCGGCCCCGTCACCTTCCACGACTGCAGGGACGTCATCGTGCTGCTCGGTGGTGGCTCGGACGACGCGGGCTTCGTGCAGGTCATCCAGGGCCAGGTCACCGATCCGGACCGCGCGCGGGCGTTCGCGGAGCAGACCAGCGAACTGATGGCGCAGTACCGTCCCGACGTCATCGGGGCGACCATCGCCATCGACGAGGACGGCTTCTTCACCCAGACGATCGCGTTCACCAGCGAGGACGCCGCCCGCGATGGCGAGCGCAAGGAGATGCCAGCCGACGTGGCCTCGATGATGGCGGAGGGCATGGCGATGCTGACCGACGTGCACTACCTCGACGTCCACCACCCGTGGTTCGCCTCCCACCACGAGTGACCGTGGCGGCGGCCTGAACCGAACGCGCGGGCGGTGCTGACAGCTCGGACGGATAGGCTGCGCGGCACCGTCCGAGTCGAGTCGTTGGAGGAACGTCGCCGTGTCATCCGAAGTCGTCATCGTTGTGTTGATCGCGCTCGCGGGATTCCTGCTGGGCGGGGTCTACACCACCTGGAAGACGGCGAAGGGCATGGCGATGGTGCTGCTCGCCGCGGCCGTGCTCGCTGCGGGCGGCGCGGCCGTCTGGTGGTTCTCGCTGTAGCGCATGGTGCTACAGGGGGCTACAAGGTCGTCGAGGTCTGACTGCGCGCGCTGGGTTGCTTCTCGGTACGTTAGAGACTGAGGTGCAGGCGCAGCGCGTCGTCGAGTGCGTCGAGCAGACTGGGTGTCAACCGCCCCGCATGCGTGCCCAGGCGACCCACGCTGATCGATCTCACCTGCTCCGCTTGCGCCTTCGAATCGCGGTCCAGCCCCACTTCATCGGCGGGCAGGAGCGCCTGAAACGGATACACCTTGGCGACGTTCGACGTCACCGGAACGACGGTGAGCACGCCATGCCGCGAGAGCGCGGCGGTGGTGTTGGCGCCGTCGTTACTGACGATCACCACCGGTCGACGTTTGTTGGCTTCCGCGCCCTGGGTGGGATCGAGATCGGCCAAGTAGATGTCGCCACGGAGCATCTACGACGCCAGACCGTCAGCTGTTGTGGACTCCCAGACATCGGCCTCGCCGGATTCCTCCCACTCGCGCCACGCGTCAGCGTAGGCAGGTCCCAACTGTGATGCTCGAAGCAACTGCACGGCCCTGGTCAGCGCGGCGGACCGTGATCCGATGTGATGCTCGCGGCTGTAGCGGTCGAGGAACTCGACATCCTCGTCCGGCAGACTGACGCTCACTTTCATACCACGATGCTACCGTTGGTATTACCCTAGTGGCAAGCACCCGCCGCTTACACCCGCGCAGGCTCCCGCTGCTCGGCCTGCGGCTTCGCCAGTGCCTCGCCTTCGACGTCGACCGTGGGCAGCAGCCGGCCCAGCCAGCGCGGCAGCCACCACGCGCCCCTGCCGAGCAGCGACATCACCGCGGGAACCAGCGTCATCCGCACCACGAAGGCGTCCACCGCGACGCCGAACGCGAGCGCGAACCCGATCGACTGGATCAGCGTCTCCGAGGACAGCACGAACCCGGCGAACACGCTGATCATGATCAACGCGGCGGCGATGACGACCCGCGCGCTGTGGCGGAACCCGGTCACCATCGCCGTGGTCGGTGCCGCGCCGTGGACGTACTCCTCTCGCATCCGCGTCACCAGGAACACCTGGTAGTCCATCGCGAGTCCGAACAGGACACCGATCAGCAGCACCGGCAGCATGCTCATGATCGGCCCGGTCGCGTCGACGCCGAGCAGGTTGGTCAGCCAACCCCACTGGAACACCGCGACGACCGCGCCGAACGCTGCCGCCACCGAGCCGAGGAACCCGAGCGTGGCCTTCACCGGCACCGCGACTGAGCGGAACACCAGCATCAACAGCACGAACGCCAACCCGACGATCAGTGTCAGATACGGCAGCAGCGCGTCCGACAGCTTCTCAGAGACGTCGATGTTCATCGCGGTCTGCCCGGTCACCACGAGGTCAATACCGGTCAACTCGCGCAGGTCGCGGATCGCGGTGACCAGGCCGTGCGTCGCCTGACTGCTCGGTCCAGTCTCCGGGATCACGCTGAACACGCTGAGGTCGCCCGCCGGGTTGGTCTGCGGCGGCGTCACGGCCGCGACGTGGTCCAGCTCCGCGATCCTGCCTGCCGCCTGCCGCACGGCGTCGCCGTTGGAACTGTCGACGACGACGGTGAGCTGCCCGTTGGCGCCCTCACCGAAACCTTCGCTGATCAGGTCGTACGCGGCACGGCGGGTGGAGTCCTCCGACGCCATGCTGTCGTCCGGCAGTCCGAGCTGCATGCTCGCGGCCGGGATCGCCACCACGGCGAGCGCCCCGACTGTCGCGATCAGCACCGGCCAGCGGTGCCGCGCGACGAACCGCGCCCAGCGTTGTCCCAGCGTGTCGCCGGTGCCCTGGCCGAGCTTGCGCAGGCCGGGGAGACGTCGCGCCAGCACTCGACGTCCCGCGAAGCCCAGCACGGCGGGTAGCAGTGTGACGGCGATGAGCACGGCGACCGCCACGGTCAACGACGCCGCGAGCCCCATCTCGCCCAGGAACGGGATGCCGACCACGGTCAGCCCCGCCAGCGCGATGATCACCGTCAGCCCCGCGAACACGACGGCCGACCCTGCCGTGCCCACCGCGTGCGCGGCCGCCTGTTCTGGTGCGCGGCCGTTGCCCAGCTCGTGCCGGTAGCGCGACACGATGAACAGGGCGTAGTCGATGCCGACTGCGAGCCCGATCATCAGCGCGAGCACCGGCGTGTTCGCGTTCAGCTCAAAGAACCCGGACACCGTCGTGATGCCCGCCATGCCGACGCCGACGCCGATCAACGCCGTGAGCAGCGGCAACCCCGCCGCCAGCAGTGAGCCGAACGTGATCGCCAGCACCACCGCCGCGACCGCGACGCCGATGACCTCGGTGGGCTCTGTCTCCGGCGCGCCCGCGATGACGTCGCCGCCGAACTCGACCTGCAACCCCGCATGGCGTCCCGGCTGGGCGGCATCGAGGAGTTCCTGGCGCTGCGCGTCGGTGACCTCGAACGGCTGGACGTCGTAGGTCGCTTGCGCCAGCGCGATCCGGCCGTCCGGCGACAGCGAGCGGGTGGCGAACGGGTCGCTGACGTCGACCACCCCTGCGGCGGCGCGCGCCTCGGCCAGCACCGCCTTGGCAGCGCGGGCGTTGGCCGGATCGGTGAGCGTCTCGCCCTCCGGCGCGGCGATGACGACCCGCGCCGTCGCGCCAGCCGCTGCCTGTGGGAACCGCTCCTCAAGCTGGTCGATGGCCCGCTGCGACTCGGTGCCAGGGATCGACACGGCGTTGGTCATCGCGCCCGACAGCGTCGCCGACGTCACGCCGACCACGGCCAGCAGCAGGAGCCAGACACCGGTCACGAGGACGCGGTGCCGGAACGAGAAACGTCCAATCCGGTGCAGGAAGGCGGCCACGGCTGTCTCCGATCGCGGGAGAGAGTGCGAAAGACTGTCACGTTCGACGCTAGCCATTCGGCTAGGGAGCGACAAGCCGTTCAGCTAGCATGTGACCGGACGCACGGGGCGGATAGCGTGGGCCAGGGACACCGCGCAGGCGAGGAGGCGGTCATGACCGAGGCGGTCGACACCAGGGGGCGGTTGCTCGACACGGCGCTCGGGCTCTACGCGGAGCACGGCGTCGAGGGCACGTCGTTGCAGCGGATCGCCGACGCGCTCGGCGTCACCAAGGCCGCCGTGTACTACTACTTCAAAACGAAGGACGAGATCGCACACGCCGTCATCGAGCCCGGGCTGCGCGACCTGCGGGTCGCCGTCACCGCGGCCGAGGCGCAACGACGACACGGCGCGCGGGTCGACACGATGCTCGACGGCCTGGTGGACGTGATCATTCGCCATCGGACGCTGGTGCGGCTGTTCAATGGCGACCCCGGATTGCAGCGGATCGTCGAGGCGTCCGTGCGCGAGTACGGCGGCGTCGCCGAGCGGGTCATCGCGGTGCTGACCGGGGCGGAGCCCACGCCGGAGGCTCGGGTGGCGGCGTTCGTCGCGGTGCTGGGTATGTCAGGGACCGGCGGCGCGCCCGAGGTGGCCGACCTCGACGACGACCAGCTTCGCGCCGCGCTGCTCGACGCGGGAGGTCGCGCCCTCGGCAGGCCCCGGCGGCGGTGATGAGGCGGCTCAGATCCCGCCTTCGGACGCCGCCTTCAACTTCGGGGCGCCGGGACCATACTCGGCGAGCTGGTCCTGCTGGTTGAACAATCCGCATGCGCGCAGCGACAGGCAGCCGCACCCGATGCAGGTCGTGAGGCTGTCGCGGAGTCGTTGCAGCGCGTCGATGCGGGTGTCGAGCTCGGTGCGCCAGCGCTTGGACAGCTTCGTCCAGTCCGCCTTGGTGGGGGCGCTGTGCGCGGGCAACGTCGACAGCGCCTCCGCGATGTCGTCCAGGCTCAGCCCGACGCGCTGCGCGGACCGGATGAACGCGATGCGGCGCAGCGTGGCGCGCGGGTAGCGG
This sequence comes from Actinophytocola sp., assembly GCA_009377475.1. Taxonomy (GTDB): domain Bacteria; phylum Actinomycetota; class Actinomycetes; order Mycobacteriales; family Pseudonocardiaceae; genus Haloechinothrix_A. The sequence continues at coordinate 24,873 of WHTY01000031.1, read as the reverse complement.
CGCTGGTTGCCCGCGGTGCGCTCGGCGCTGATCAGGCCGCGGTCCTCGTAGAATCGCAACGTCGTGTGGGGGACGCCGCTGCGTTCGGCGACCTGTCCGATCGTGAGATGGTGCGCGAGAGCCGTCACACCACCCACCTTAGCCATGACCTCCAGTTAAGTCGAAGTTCGACGCTGGCAGTGGCTGGCCGTCAGCGTCTACCCGACGTCGCGAACGGGGTACACGACGTCGCGAACGGGGGACACGGCGGCGTGAGCGGGGGACACGGCGGCGTGAGCGGGGGACACGGCGTCGTCCCATGCCGCGGAATACCCGATTGCCCCTCGGTGTAGGACTGGAATGTGCCCACTTTGTCGCTGAGCCACCCGGACGCCGCCTCGCCGTTGCGTAACGGCCCGTTCGTCGCGTTGCTGCTCGCGTCGGTTGGGCTGTTCGCCGGGTTCTCCCTGTTGGTCTCGGTCGTGCCGCTGTGGGTGGTGCGCAACGGTGGTGGCGAGTTCGCCGCAGGCGCGTCGACCGGCGTGTTCATGGCGACGACGGTGTTGGCGCAGCTCCTGATGACCGGCTTGGTCCGCCGCTTCGGCTACCGCGCGATGTCGATCGTCGGGGCGTTGCTGATCGGCGTGCCGGTGCCGCTGCTGGCGCTGTCGACGACGTGGCAGCCGATCCTGGCGATCTCCGGCGTGCGGGGCCTCGGGTTCGGCATCGTCACCGTCTGCGGTAGCGCGCTCATCGCCGAGCTGCTGCCAGCGGGCTCACTCGGGCGCGGCTCGGGGCTCTACGGCCTCGCCGTGGGCATCCCGCTGCTGGTGTGCCTGCCCGCGAGCACCGCCATCGCGGAGTACGCCGGGTTCGTCCCGGTGTTCGCCGCCGGGTTCGCGCTGCCGCTACTCGCGATCGCGCCGATGGTGGTGCTGCCGCGTGGTCACACGGACGCCCGCACCGACGCCCAGCCGGTCACCGTTGCCGCCGCCTCGGTGTGGCGGCCGTGGCTGCCGATGTTGGCGGGGTCGATCGCGTTCGGCGCGATGGTGACCTTCCTGCCGCTGGTGTTCACGGACATCCCCGCGCTGGGCTCGGCCGCGCTGCTGTTGATGTCGGCGACCGCGCTGAGCGGCCGGTGGCTCGCCGGGATGTGGGGCGACCGCGCCGCGACGGCGGGCAGACTCCTGCTCGCCGGGCTGGCGGCGGTGGCGGCTGGCCTGCTCGGCTTCGCGGGCGGCACCGGCGTCGCGACCACGTCGGCGATGATCGTCGCGGTGGCCTGCGTCGCCGTCTATGGCGCCGGGTTCGGCGTGGTGCAGAACGACTCGCTGGTGCTGATGTTCGCGCGGGTCTCGCCCGCACACGCCAGTGTCGCGTGGAATGTCGCGTTCGACGCCGGTCAGGGCGCGGGTGCCGTTGCCGTCGGCGCGGTGGCGGCCACGACGAGCTACCCGGTCGCGTTCGGCGCGCTCGGGGTTCTCGCGCTCGCCGTGTTGCCGGTGTCCGCCGCGGCCAAGGGCGGGAAGTAGGCTTGACGACGTGACACGTGTCGTGATCTTGGACTATGGGTCGGGCAACCTCCGTTCCGCCGAGCGTGCCGTGCGGCGCGCGGGCGCCGACGTCGAGGTGACGTCCGATCCGCATGCCGCGCTCAACGCCGACGGACTCGTGGTGCCCGGCGTCGGCGCGTTCAGCGCCTGCATCGCCGGTCTGCGCGAGGTCGGTGGCGACAAGATCGTCGGCAAGCGCCTCGCGGGTGGACGTCCGGTGCTCGGCATCTGCGTCGGCATGCAGATCCTGTTCGAGCGCGGTGTCGAGCACGGCGACGAGGCCGAGGGTCTTGGCGAGTGGCCCGGCGTCGTCGACGGCCTGCACGCGGACGTCCTGCCGCACATGGGCTGGAATACCGTGCGCGCCCCGGAGGACTCGGTGCTGTTCGCCGGGCTCGATGCGGACACGCGGTTCTACTTCGTGCACTCCTACGCCGCCCGCACGTGGGAGTTGGAGTCAGGGCTCGCCGGTCAGGCCCCCAAGGTGACCTGGGCGCACCACGGCGAGGACTTCGTCGCCGCCGTCGAGAACGGCGCGCTCTGCGCGACGCAGTTCCACCCGGAGAAGTCCAGCGACGCCGGTGCCCAGGTACTGCGCAACTGGCTGGGCACCCTCTCGTAACGCAGACCACTCGCCTAGAGTGAGACACCGTGACTTTGACGCTGCTCCCCGCTGTTGACGTCGCCGATGGCCAGGCCGTGCGCCTGGTCCAAGGCGAGGCCGGAACCGAGACCACCTACGGTGCCCCGCTGGACGCCGCCCTGTCCTGGCAGCGCGACGGCGCCGAGTGGATTCACCTGGTCGACCTCGACGCCGCGTTCGGCAAGGGCTCGAACCGGGAACTGCTCGCCGAGGTCGTCGGCAAGCTCGACGTCCACGTGGAGATCTCCGGTGGCATCCGCGACGACGCCTCGTTGGAAGCCGCGTTGGCGACCGGGGCGCGGCGGGTCAACCTTGGCACCGCAGCGTTGGAGGATCCGGAGTGGACGTCGCGGGTCGTCGCGGACTACGGCGACCGGGTCGCCATCGGCCTCGACGTGCGGATCACCGACGAGGGGCACCGGCTCGCGGCGCGCGGCTGGACCAAGGACGGCGGCGACCTGTGGGAGGTGCTGGCCCGGCTGGACGCCGACGGCGCGCAACGCTACGTCGTCACCGACGTCAGCAAGGACGGCACGCTGCGCGGCCCCAACCTGGACCTGCTCGCCGCCGTGTGCGCCCGTACCGACGCCGCTGTGATCGCCTCCGGCGGGGTATCCAGCGTGGACGACCTGGTGGCGCTGTCGAAGCTGACCGGCGACGGTGTCGAGGGTGCGATCGTCGGCAAGGCGCTGTACGCGGGCGCGTTCACGCTGCCGGAGGCGCTGGCCGCCGTTCGGTAGCTCACCCGTCCAGGGTGATCGCGACGCCGATGGTGCGCTTCTTGCCGCCGCGCAGGATGCTGCCGGTGACGGCCAGGAAGCCGAGCACGCCGTACTTGCGGCCGAGTAGCTTGCGCACCCGGTCGGTTTCGACGTCGTCGAGCAGCCGCGCCGTGCCGCTCACGACGTCCCCGTGGGTACGTTTGCCGAGCGTGTCGCAGGCGGTGACCTCGACGCGTGGGTTGTTGCGGAGGCGCTTGACCTTGCCGGAGCTCCGCTCGGTCCAGACGAACAGCTCGCCGTCGTCGGCGACCGCCCAGATGGGCGTCGGCATCGGTGTGCCATCGCGGCGGAACGTGGTGAGCTGGACGTACTTCTCGTCGGCGAGGCGACGCAACGCGGTCGGCATGTCGCCAGGTTAGCGGCTCACGGCGTCCTGCGGCGCAGCGTGGCCGCGCCGAGCACCAACGCCGCGAGCGCGCAGCCCGCTACGATCAGCAGGTTCTTCACCAGCGTGCCGTCGACGTCGCTGGAGTGGGTGACCTGGGTGAGCGCGTCGACCGCGTACGACAGCGGCATGACGTCGGAGATCCAGTTCAGCACGGTCGCCATCTCATCGCGCGGCGCGAACAGTCCGCACAGCAGCACCTGCGGCATCACGAACGCGGGCATGAACTGCACCGCCTGGAACTCCGTGCGGGCGAACGCGCTGGCGAACAACCCGAGCGCGGTGCCGAGCAGCGCGTCGAGCACCGCGATCGCGCCGAGCAGCCACACCGAACCGGTGATGTCCAGCCCGAGCCACGTCACCGACAGCACGGTGGCCACCGTGACCTGCGCGACCGCGATCAGCCCGAACGCGATGGCGTAGCCGAACAGCAGGTCCAGCTTCGCCAGCGGCAGGGTCATCAGCCGTTCGAGGGTCGCGGTCGTCCGCTCCCGCAGCGTCGTGATCGACGTGACGATGAACATGATCGCGAACGGGAACACCGCGAGCAGCGCGGGCGCGGCGCGGCTGAACGTCTGCTCGTCGTTGAACACGTAGCGCAGCAGCGCGAGTAGCACGGACGGCATGATGATCATCAGCGCCAGCGTGCGGTGGTCGTGGCGCAGCTGGGTGAGAATGCGGCGCGTGGTGGCCAGCGTGAGTGCGGGGTTCATGACGGTCATGACACGGTGTCCTTGATCAGGCGGAGGAAGGCGCGTTCCAGGTCGGCTTCGCCGGTGTGTTCGCGCAGCGCGGCGGGGGACTGCGAGGCCAGCAGCTCGCCCTCGCGCAGCAACAGCAGGTGGTCGCAGCGGGTGGCCTCGTCCATGACGTGACTGGAGACCAGCAGCGTCACGCCCCGCTGCGCCAGGTCGGTGAACAACTTCCACAGCTCGTCGCGCAGCACCGGGTCGAGCCCGACGGTGGGTTCGTCCAGGATCAGCAGCTCCGGTCTGCCGAGCAGCGCGACGGCGAGGTTGGCGCGGCTGAGCTGGCCGCCGGAGAGCTGCCCGATGATCGCGTCGGCGTGCGAGGTCAGGTCCACCTCGTCGATCACCCGCTCGACGTCGCCAGCGGGGGCGCGCAGCACCGACGCGAAGTACGTCAGCGCCTCGGTCACGGTGATGTCCGGGTAGACCGCCGGGTTCTGGGTGGCGTAGCCGATGCGGCTGCGGAGGTGCTTGTGGCCCGCCGGTTTGCCGAGCACGGTGACCTCGCCGCCCGCCACGAGCTGCACCCCGACCAGCGAACGCATGAGGGTGGTCTTGCCGCACCCGCTCGGGCCGAGCAGTCCGGTGACGGCGCCACGCTCGATCTCGAAGCTGATGCCCTTGAGGACGTCCCGGCCGCCGCGCTGGACGCGGAGGTCGTTGACCACGACAGCGGAATTAGCCATGTGTTTAATTCTGCGCGCGTTGAATGACGCTGTCAAGCGTTGAGGTGGTCGGTGCCGCGGTGGCTTCGCGCCCGGAACACTGCGCCTCCACGCGTGGCTTCGCCAGGCAAATGGTCACGAGAACCGGACAGGTGACGTCGAATCGGGCTTAGATCGCGCAATATCCCTGGCGAAGCCGTGACCTCGCGGCTCGGAGCAGGCGACCCTATGGTCCGAAAAGCTCCTCGACAGAGCTAACGGAGACGGCGCGGTCGAGCCACCGTTCGAGCTGGTCGATGTCGGTGCATGCGGTGATGCGGGCACGAGCGTCATCGGGGACGGCGATACGGCGGGCGGCCAGCACCCGCAGCAGTGCCTTCGCCTCGCCGTCGGCCTCGCCCTCGGCGCGGCCCTGGCCGTAGTACCGGCGGGCGAAGTCGCTCTGGTACTCGTAGGTCCCGATCGCCATCATGTCCTCCCAACAGGCTTGCGCCGCCGCAGGCAGCGCCGCCATTACCTGATCAGCATACAGCTTGGCAACGTCGTCATCGACCGTTCGCAGGCCCGCGAGCAACGCGGACAGCACCTTCTCCCCGCCTGGGTCGCCGCCATGCGCCATCGCCGACAACACGGCGAGCTCCGGGTTCTGAGACGCCTGTTCGGGGTCGTTGACCAGCGGAATCCCGTGCGGCCCGATCACCAGCGGCCGGAGCGCGTACCCAGGGTGTCCGACCTCGATCGGCGTACCGCACCATTCGGCGACCTTGTCGCTGGCGCACAACACCAACAGCACCGCCGGGCACCGCAACCGGGCCCGCAGTGTCGGCAGATACACCGGCCATGACCAGCGCTTCCCCGGGTCTCGCGACAGCTGGACCTCGACCACCACTGCCAACGCCGGACCTGCCCGCGCGGACAACAACACCACCGTGTCGGCGCGGTACTCCGTTGGCGCGAGGTCCGTCAGCTCGCATGCCTCCAGCCTCGCCTCCTCGAACGGCGGCACGGCCACCCTGTCGGCGGATGCCAGCAGCTCTGCCGCCAGCTCCGGCCGCCGGTGGAACAGTTCCACGAGCACCTCGTGCAGTTGCGAGACCATGTTCGCACGCTAGGTGCATGCATCGACGCTCTCAGCAACCGAAGGTGCCGCGTCAGTCGAAGTAGCGCTGGATCACGGGCGCGACGGTCGCCACCACGTCGTCGTCGCTGGCCGAGGCCAGCGGTTCCACTCGCACGACGTAGCGCAGCATCGCGATCCCCATGAGCTGTGATCCAGCCGCCGACATCGTCAGCTCGGAGATGCCCAACTCGGCGGCGATCGGACGGATCACGGTGCGGTTGATGAACTCGCGCATCATCCGGGCGGCGTTCTCATTTGACGCGACCGAGCGCAGCATCGCGAGGAACGGTTGTCGCGCCTCTTCGTTGCCCCATACGCTGAGGAAGAACCGCACTAGCCGCTCGCCGATCTCGGCGCGAGGCCCGGTGATCGCCTGGCCGATGACGTCCGCCGGGTTGACCGGCAGCGCCAGCGCCGCGACGAACACCCGATCCTTGGACCCGAAGAAGTGGTGGATCAGCGCGGGGTTGACCTCAGCTTCGGCGGCGATCGCGCGGATGGTCGTCGCGTCGAAGCCGTGCTCGGCGAACAGCCCGCGCGCCGCGGCCAGGATCTGCTCGCGGGTCTCGGTCTGGCCAGGTCGCCGTCCCGCCTTCGCCATGCGCCGTCCTCCACATCACCGGGTGTGATCAAGCGTATGCCGAGGCCCCGCCCGCGCAGCCCAGCACGGGTACGCCAGTAGCCTTAGGGCATGTCCGTCGCGGTAAGGGTGATCCCGTGTCTTGACGTCGACGCGGGCAGGGTCGTCAAGGGCGTCAACTTCGAGAACCTGCGAGACGCGGGCGACCCGGTCGAGCTCGCGCGACTTTACGACGCCGAGGGCGCGGACGAGCTGACGTTCCTCGACGTCACCGCGTCGTCCGGCGACCGGGAGACCACCTACGACGTCGTCAGGCGCACCGCTGAGCAGGTGTTCATCCCGCTCACCGTCGGCGGCGGCGTGCGCAGTACCGAGGACGTCGACAAGCTGCTTCGCGCCGGGGCGGACAAGGCCAGCATCAACACCGCCGCCATCGCGCGCCCGGAGTTGCTGCAGGAGGCGTCGCGGCGGTTCGGCTCGCAGTGCATCGTGCTGTCGGTGGACGCGCGTCGGGTGCCCGAGGGTGGCGAGCCGACACCGTCCGGGTTCGAGGTCACCACCCACGGCGGACGCAAGGGCACCGGCATCGACGCCGTCGAGTGGGCCGCGCGCGGCGAGGAGCTTGGTGTCGGCGAGATCCTGCTGAACTCGATGGACGCCGACGGCACCAAGGCCGGGTTCGACCTGGAGCTGATCAAGTTGGTGCGCGCCGCCGTTCGGGTGCCGGTGATCGCCAGCGGCGGCGCGGGCGAGTCCGCGCACTTCCCGCCCGCGATCGAGGCGGGTGCCGACGCGGTGCTCGCCGCGAGCGTGTTCCACTTCAAGGAGCTGTCCATCGGCGAGGTCAAGACGACGATGCGCGAGGCAGGGGTGGTCGTCCGGTGAGCGCGCTCGACCCCGCGCTGGCGACGCGGCTCAAGCGCACCGACGACGGCCTGGTCGCCGCGATCGCCGTGGACGACGCCAGCGGTGACGTGCTGATGCTCGCGTGGATGGACGACGAGGCGTTGCACCGCACGCTGACCACCCGCCGCGCGACGTACTACTCCCGCAGCAGGCAGCAGCTCTGGGTGAAGGGGGAGACGTCGGGGCACACGCAGCACGTCCGCGAGGTGCGCATCGACTGCGACGGTGACGCGGTGCTGCTGCGCGTGGACCAGGTCGGTCCCGCCTGCCACACCGGCGCGCCCACGTGCTTCGACACGGACGAGCGCGTGCTGCTGCCCCGGGAGTGAGTGTTTCGGTCGGATCGAGCGCTCGTTGCCCGTTCGATGGTGGCGCCGGAGCACCGTCTGCGTCCTGGCATCGTTCGCGAGTATTTGATCAACCTTGCTCCCTGGGTGACGATCATAACCCGGCAAATCGGATAAAGTTTCGTCACTCAGGGAGTAAGGTTGATCAACTTGGTCGAGCGGCGAAGGTCAACGCGCTAAGCGGCGCAAACTGGCGGTGCCGCGCCGAAGGCGCAACCCTTAGTCGATCGTGCCCGTCAGGTAGCGCTGCAACGTCGGAGCGATGGCGGTGACGACGACGTCGATGTCCGCCGAGGCCAGCGGCTCGAACTGGGCGACGTAACGGACCATGCCGAGCCCGATCATCTGCGACGCCGCCAGCGTGGCGCGGAACAACTGCTGATCGGAGCCGGTCGACGCCAGCACCTCACTGAAGATGTAGCGGATGAAGAAGTCCCGTAGCAGGTGCGTCGCCTGCTCGTGGCTGGTCACACTGCGCACGATCGCGGCGAACGTGCCCCCGCCCGCCGCGTCCCACGTGGTGACGAACGTGCGCACGATCCGCTCGCCGAGGGTGTCCAGGTCGCCGTCGAGCAGTTGGGCGACCAGATCCTTCGGCGAGAACGGCAACCGCAACACCGCCTCGGCGAACAAGCCCTCCTTGCTGCCGAACCAGTGGTTGACCATGGCGGCGTCCACGTCGGCGCGCTGCGCGATACCCCGCACGGTGGCGCCGTCGTAGCCCGATTCGGCGAACACCGCGCGGGCCGCGTCGATCAGCGCGGCCTTGGTGTCGCCGCCGCCGGGACGTCGTCCGCGCCGCTTGGTGCCCGTGGTGCTGTCCGTTGTCGCCTGTTCGCTCACGACGTCCATCATCCCGCATCCGGAGTACACCACCGTGGCCGCCGCACGGACCACGGAAATCACTGCCGGTGCGACGTCGAGCCTTGCCACACTGGCGGCATGACAGCGCAGCCTGCCGAGCGCCCGACGTCCCCGCCGGAACCGCCCTACTACGCAGTGGTCTTCACCTCGACGCTGACACCCGGCGACAACGGCTACGCCGAGCGTGCGGAGCACATGTTCCAGCTCGCGCACGAGCAGCCCGGCTTCCTTGGCGTGGACTCCGCACGCGGGTCGGACGGTCTGGGGGCCACCTTGAGCGGGCGACGCTCGCGACCACCCGTTCAACCCCATCAAACAGTTGACGGCAGAATGACGTCCATGGTCAGTACCGGTCCCGCCCTGGGTGAGGTGAGCCCGAGCAAGGCGGATTTCGCCTCGCTCGCCGCGTCTCGCAGGGTCATCCCCGTTGTTCGGACCCTGCTCGCCGACGCGGAGACCCCGATCGCGCTCTACCGCACGCTCGCGCAGGACCGGCCAGGCACGTTCCTGTTCGAGTCGGCGGAGAATGGCGAGTCGTGGTCGCGCTGGTCGTTCATCGGCGTGCGCAGCCCCGCCGCACTTACCGTGCGTGACGGCGAGGCGTGCTGGCTGGGCACCCCTCCGGTCGGCCTGCCCACCGAGGGAAACCCGCTTGACGTCCTCCGCGAGACCCTGGACATCCTGCACACCGAGCCGCTGCCCGGCATGCCGCCGCTGACCGGCGGGCTCGTCGGCTACATCGGTTACGACGCGGTGCGCTGGCTGGAACGGCTACCGGAGCTGGCCGAGAACGACCTCCGCATCCCCGAGCTGATCATGCTGTTCGCGACCGACCTCGCCGCGTTCGACCACCACGAGGGCACGGTCACGCTCATCGCCAACGCCGTCAACTGGGACGACTCGCCGGAGCGCGTCGACGCCGCCTACGACGACGCGGTGCGCAGGCTCGACGTCATGACCGAACAGCTCGCCACCCAGGCGCCGCCGACGACGGCGATGTTCCAGCGCCCGACGCCGGAGTTCACCCGCCGTCGCGACAAGGCCGACTACCACAAGGCCGTGCTGGAAGCGGTCGAGGCGATCCACGCTGGCGAGGCGTTCCAGGTGGTGCCGTCGCAGCGGTTCGAGATGACCACCGACGCCGATGCCCTCGACGTCTACCGCGTGCTGCGCAACACCAACCCGAGCCCGTACATGTACCTGCTCCGGCTCGACGGCTTCGACACCGAGGGCGCCAAGATCGCCTTCGACATCGTGGGCTCCAGCCCGGAGTCCCTGGTCACCGTGCGCGACGGCCGCGCGACCACCCACCCCATCGCGGGCACCCGGTGGCGCGGGGCCGATCCCGACGAGGACGCCGTGCTCGCCAAGGACCTCCTCGCCGACGACAAAGAACGCGCCGAGCACCTTATGCTGGTCGACCTCGGCCGCAACGACCTCGGCCGGGTCTGCAAACCAGGCACGGTGCACGTCGTGGACTTCTTCGCCATCGAGCGTTACAGCCACGTCATGCACATCGTCTCCACCGTCACCGGGCAGCTCGCCGACGACAAGTCCGCGTTCGACGCCGTCGCCGCCTGCTTCCCGGCTGGCACGCTCACCGGTGCGCCCAAGGTGCGGGCGATGGAGCTGATCGAGGAGCTGGAACCCACCCGGCGCGGCCTCTACGGCGGCGTCGTCGGCTACTTCGACTTCGCGGGCGACGCCGACACCGCCATCGCCATCCGCACCGCGCTGATGCGCGACGGCACCGCGTACGTGCAGGCAGGCGGGGGCGTGGTCGCCGACTCCGACCCCGACTACGAGGACAACGAGTCGCTGAACAAGGCCCGCACGGTGCTCTCCGCCGTCGCCGCCGCCGGGACGATGCGAGATCCCCGTGGCTGAGAGCCAGGAGCAGCCCGCCAAGCGGAGCCTGCTTGTCACCATCGCGGCGCTGCTGCTCAGCGCGATCGCGTTCTGGGGCGCGTCGACGTTGGCCTGGCTCGAGCTGAACCCTGGCAGCCAGGTCAGCAGCACGATCAGCGGCGCCGACCTCGCCGGGTGGCTCGTGCCGCTTGCCGTGCTCGCGCTGGCCGCCGTCGCCGCCGTGCTCGCGCTGCCCGGCGTGGTGCGGTGGGTGCTCGGGGTCGGACTCGCGGTGGCTGGTGTGCTCGCGCTGTGGTTCATCCTCAGCGGCAGCCCCTACGACACCCCGCGGTTTACGTACGCGCCTGACACCACCGCCGACCCGGAGCGGACGTTCGCCGGCCCTGCCGCCGCCGTCGCGGGTGCCGTACTCCTGCTCGCGGCGGGCGCCCTGCTGCTGGTGCGTGGCCCCCGGATGCCGCGCCTCGGCGCGAAGTACTCCGCTCCCGGTGGCAAACCCCCCGCCGAGGACGCGGACGAGGACATGTGGCGCGCCCTGTCGGACGGGGAGGATCCCACGTCGGGGACGTAGTTCGCTCGCCACCCCCGGCCGGGGATCGACCGAAATGCGCGGGTAGCATCTTTGCGGCGGGAAGGGAAAGGTTTTTGTGATCGAGCTTGCGAGCACTGTGTCCGATCCGGTAATGCGTGAGGGCCTCCGGTGAGCGTGCTGGAAGAGATCATCGCCGGCGTCAGGGAGGATCTGGCCGAGCGAGAGAAGGCGTTGCCGTTCGATGAGCTCAAAAAGCGGGCCGCGCAGGCCCCCGAGCCGCGAAACGCCATCGCCGCGTTGAAGGAACCGGGCATCGGCGTCATCGCCGAGGTCAAGCGGCGCAGCCCGTCCAAGGGACAGCTCGCCGATGTGCCTGACCCCGCGGCGCTTGCCGTCGACTACGCCGACGCTGGCGCGCGCGTCATCAGCGTGCTCACTGAACAGCGGCGGTTCGGCGGGTCGCTCGCCGACCTCGACGCGGTGCGCGCCGCCGTCGACGTCCCGCTGCTGCGCAAGGACTTCATCGTCAGCCCGTACCAGGTACACGAGGCCAGGGCGCACGGCGCGGACCTGGTGCTGCTGATCGTCGCGCCGCTGGAGCAGAACGCGCTCGCCGCGCTGCTGGACCGGGTCGAGTCGCTCGGCATGACCGCGCTGGTCGAGGTGCACAACGCCGAGGAAGCCGACCGGGCGCTGGAATGCGGCGCGCAGGTCATCGGCGTCAACGCCCGCAACCTGCACACCCTCGACGTCGACCGCGACGTCTTCAGTCGCCTCGCGCCCGGCCTGCCGCCGGACGTGCTCAAGATCGCCGAGTCCGGCGTGCGCGGGCCAGGCGACCTGATGACGTACGCGGGCCATGGCGCGGACGCCGTCCTCGTCGGCGAGGGTCTCGTCGCCAGCGAGGACCCGAAGTCCGCGCTGGTGCAGCTCGTGACGGCGGGCTCGCACCCGGCATGTCCGAGGCCAGCACGGTGACCGAGCAGCGGCGCAACCCGCACGACCCGGACGAGCGGGGACACTTCGGTCCCTACGGCGGCCGGTTCATGCCGGAGGCGCTCATCGGCGCGCTGGACGAGCTCGCCGCCGAGTACGACAAGGCGCAGCGCGACCCGGCGTTCACCGAGGAGTTCGACACGCTGCTGCGGGAGTACGCCAACCGGCCCTCGCTGCTGACCGAGGCGCCCCGGTTCGCCGAGCACGCGGGTGGCGTGCGGATCTTCCTCAAGCGCGAGGACCTGAACCACACCGGCTCCCACAAGATCAACAACGTCCTTGGCCAGGCGCTGCTCACCAAGCGGATGGGCAAGAAGCGGGTCATCGCGGAGACCGGCGCCGGCCAGCACGGCGTCGCCACCGCGACGGCGTGCGCGCTGATGGGCCTGGACTGCACCGTCTACATGGGCCAGGTCGACACCGAACGGCAGGCGCTCAACGTGGCGCGGATGAACCTGCTCGGCGCGACGGTCATCCCGGTTGCCACCGGCTCGCGCACCCTCAAGGACGCCATCAACGAGGCGCTGCGCGACTGGGTCACCAACGTCGACACCACGCACTACCTGCTGGGCACGGCGGCGGGCGCGCACCCGTTCCCGATGATGGTGCGCAACTTCCACACCGTCATCGGCGAGGAAGCGCGCCGCCAGATCCTGGAGAAGGCGGGCAGGCTCCCGGATGCCGTCGCCGCGTGCGTCGGCGGCGGGTCGAACGCCATCGGCATTTTCCACGGTTTCATCGACGACCCCGACGTCCGGCTCGTCGGGTTCGAGCCAGGCGGGCACGGCATCGAGTCCGGCGAGCACGGCGCGACGCTCTCGCACGGCACGCCCGGTGTGCTGCACGGCGCGCGGTCGTACCTGCTGCAGGACGACGACGGCCAGACCATCGAGGCGTACTCGATCTCGGCGGGCCTCGACTATCCGGGCGTCGGCCCGGAGCACGCCTGGCTGAAGGACACCGGCCGCGCCGAGTACCGCTCGGTGACCGACGACGAGGCGATGGACGCCTTCCAGCTGCTGTCCCGCACCGAGGGCATCATCCCGGCGATCGAGTCGGCGCACGCGCTGGCTGGCGCGTTGGTCCTGGGTCGTGAGCTGGGACCGGACGGGCTGATCGTGGTGAGCCTGTCCGGCCGTGGCGACAAGGACATGGACACCGCCGCGAAGCACTTCGGCTACGTGGAGGACTCGTGAGCGCCCTCAATACGCTGTTCGAGCGGGTCAAGGCCGAGGACAGGGCGGCGCTGATCGGGTACCTGCCCGCCGGATACCCCGCGGTCGCCGAGTCCAAGGACCTGCTGACCGCGATGCTGGACGGCGGCTGCGACCTCGTCGAGGTCGGCGTGCCGTACTCCGACCCCGTGATGGACGGCCCGACGATCCAGGCCGCCGCCGGCACCGCGCTGCGCAACGGCTTCCGGCTGCGCGAGACGTTCGACGTCGTCAAGGCGGTCACCGACCACGGCGGCCACGCGGTCGTCATGACGTACTGGAACCCGGTGCACCACTACGGCGTCGACGCCTTCGCGCGCGACCTCGCGGCGGCGGGCGGACACGGCCTGATCACCCCGGACCTTGTCCCCGACGAGGCCGAGGACTGGCTCGACGTCTCCGAAGGCCACGGCCTCGACCGGATCTTCCTGGTCGCACCGTCGTCGTCGGAGGAACGGATCGTCCGCACCGTCAAGGCGTCGTCCGGGTTCGTCTACGCCACCGCCGTCATGGGCGTGACCGGCGCGCGGGAGTCCGTCGGGGCTGGCGCTGCCGAGCTGGTGCGGCGCACCAGGGCACACACCGACCTGCCGATCGGCGTCGGGCTCGGGGTGCGCTCCGGCGACCATGCCGCCGAGGTCGCGAGCTTCGCCGACGCCGTCATCGTCGGCTCGGCGTTCGTCACCGCGGCCCAGGAGGGCACGGGCGCGGTCCGCGCGCTCGCGGAAGAACTGGCCGGGGGCGTCCGGCGGAAATCGGGACACGCTACGGTAGCGCCGTGAACATCGCAGCAGGCCCCGTCCTCGCCAGCTTCCCAAGCCCACCGCAGGGCGTGTGGCAACTCGACCTCGGGTTCGTCACGCTGCCGATCCGTGCCTACGCGCTGTGCATCATCGCGGGCATCATCGTCGCGATCTGGTGGGGCGACCGGCGGTGGGTCGCGCGCGGCGGCACCAAGGGCACGATCATCGACATCGCGGTCTTCGCCGTCCCGTTCGGCCTGGTCGGCGGCAGGCTGTACCACGTAATGACCGACTACTACCGCTACTTCGGCGAGGGTGCCAACCCCGTCGACGCCCTCAAGATCTGGGACGGCGGCCTCGGCATCTGGGGCGCGATCGCGCTCGGCGCGGTCGGCGCGTGGATCGCGTGCCGCACCAGGGGCATCCCGCTGCTGGTCGTCGCGGACGCCATCGCGCCAGGCATCATCGTCGCCCAGGCCATCGGTAGGCTCGGCAACTACTTCAACCAGGAGCTCTACGGCCGCGAGACCGACGTGCCGTGGGCCCTGGAGATCTACCAGCGGATCAACCCCGACACCGGACAGCTCGACCAACTGCTGGGCGAGTCCACCGGCCAGGTCATCGCCGTCGTCCACCCGACGTTCCTCTACGAGCTGCTGTGGAGCCTCGGCGTCGCGGTGCTGCTGGTGTGGGCCGACCGCCGCTTCCGCCTCGGTGGCGGCCGGGTGTTCGCGCTCTACGTCGCCGGGTACACGGCGGGCCGGTTCTGGATCGAGATGATGCGCAGCGACCCGGCGACCGACGTCTTCGGCGTGCGCATCAACGTCTGGGTGTCGGCGCTGGTGTTCCTCGGCGCGGTCGCGTACCTGGTGCTGACCCGCAACCGCAGCCGGGAAGCGTCCGAGGTCGCGCAGGGCATTGCGGCGTCGGGGGAAGCCTCCGCGACCGACGCAGCCACGAGCGATGACCCCACGAGCGACGCAGCCGCGAGCGACGCAGCCGCGAGCGACGCAGCCGCGAGTGAGGTGTCCGCGAGTGAGGACGCCTCGGAGTCTTTCGACGTCACGTCCAGCCGCGAGACCACCGAGTCCGCTGCGGAGCGCAGCGAACAGCGCACCTCCGACAGCTGATCGCTGCCGCGTCGCAGCCACAACGGCTGAGGCGCAGTTGATCTACCTTGCTCCCTCTGTGACGAAAAGAGTCCGGCAAATCGGGCGAAATTTCGTCACCCAGGGAGCAAGGTAGATCAACACGCCCCGAAAGCGCGCCAGTAGCGACAGCCGCGCCGCTCGCCGCGCCCCACCGCGCCGCGCCCCACCGCTCGTCGCCGCCCAACCCCATCCTCCTCCCGCGAGCGCATACTGAGGTGGCGCTGAGAAAGAAGCGGACAATTCGAGACACAGGTCTAGTCTCAGGTCCTTCCGATCTTTCCGCTGGCTCCACCGGGCTGGCTCCGCAGAGGGAGGCGCCATGACAGTGGTGGCCATTGGGTGCGCGCTCGCGTCGGCGGTGTTCGCCGCGCTCGGCGCGTTCCTGCAGCACAGCGGTGTGCGCCGGGTCAGTGTGGATGGGTCGCTTCGGCTGCGTACCCTGCCGCTGCTGCTGCGGGAACGGACCTGGCTGCTCGGCGTGTTGGCTCACGTTGGCACGGCCGCAACGCAGATCACCGCGATCGCGCTCGCCCCGCTGGTCGTGGTCCAACCCATCACGGTCATGTCCCTGCCGCTGGTGGCGCTTTTCGGCGCCCGCGCCACCGGCAGGAGGCTCGGCTCGCTGGCCGTCACCGGCATCGCGGCGACGGCGGGCGGGCTCGCGGTGTTCGTCGTCCTCACCGCTCGCACCGCCGTGGCTACCCCGGTCAGCGCGGACCAGACGACGCTGGCGGGCGAGATCGTCGCCGCGTTCGCCCTCCTCCTGGTCGGGTTCGGCGCGAGTCGCACCGGCCGCGCCCGATGCCTGGCGTTCGCGGTGGCGGCGGGTGCGCTGTACGGCCTGGTGTCGGTGCTGATCCGCCGCATCACCCAGGCGGTCATGGACCAGCCGGGCATCCCGTGGCTGCCGTGGATGTCCCTGCTCGCCCTCGCCGCCGTGTTCCTCGCCGGGTCGTGGCTGATACAGGTCGCCTACGCCAGCGGGCCGCCGGACCTCGTCGTCGCCTGCGGCACGGCGTTCAACCCGATCACCGCGATCCTCATCGGCGCCAGCGTGCTCGGCGAAACGGCGGGCATCGGCGCGGACGTGACGACAGCGTTGGCGGTGTGCGGCGGCACCGCCGTGGTCGGTATCGCGCTGCTGGCGCACTCCCACGCCGCCGCCTTCGCCGCACCGCCTGCTGAACCAGACGTCCCACCGAATGCGCGGGCCAACAGCGCGCGAGGTCGTTAGACTGTGACCCCAGTGACCTCGCGCACCCGCGCACTTCGGAGGCCGCATGCTCTTCTCGGCGCTCCCACAACGGCACAACGGCTACGACCCCGCGGCCGAACACGACGGCTGCGGCGTCGCGATGGTCGCCGACATCCAGGGCAGACGCTCCCACGACATCGTCAATGACGCCCTGACCGCGCTGGCCAACCTCGAACACCGGGGCGCGGCGGGCGCGGAACCCACCAGCGGCGACGGTGCCGGCATCCTGCTGCAACTCCCGGACGCACTGCTGCGGGGCGACGTCGAGTTCGCACTGCCCGGACCGGACCCGGAGCATGGCCACACCTACGCCGCCGGGATCGCGTTCCTGCCGCACGGCGAACCCGGCGACGACGCCATCGCACTGGTGGAACGGCTCGCCGCCGACGAAGGTATCGACGTTCTCGGCTGGCGAGAACTGTCCACCGAGCCGGACCGCGCGGACATCGGACCGACCGCGCGCGAGGTCATGCCGCGCATGGCGATGCTGTTCGTCGCCGACCAGGACGGCGCGGCGGGCATCGCGCTGGACCGGCGGGTCTACGCTCTGCGCCGCCGCGCCGAGCACGAGAGCGTCGCTGCGGGCTGTGGGCTGTACTTCGCGTCGTTGTCGGCCCGCACGGTCGTGTACAAGGGCATGCTCACCGCGCCGCAACTGCGGGAGTTCTTCCCCGACCTGCGCGACGAGCGGCTGACCAGCGCGATCGCCCTGGTGCACAGCCGGTTCTCCACGAACACGTTCCCGTCGTGGCCGCTGGCGCACCCGTACCGCTACGTCGCCCACAACGGTGAGATCAACACGATCCGGGGAAACCGGAACCGGATGCGCGCCCGCGAGGCGTTGCTTGAGTCGGATCTCATCCCCGGCGACCTGGCGCGGTTGTACCCGATCTGCTCCGACGAGAACTCCGACTCGGCGTCGTTCGACGAGGTGCTGGAACTGCTGCACCTCGGCGGCCGCAGCCTGCCGCACGCCGTCATGATGATGATCCCCGAGGCGTGGGAGAACCACGCCACCATGGACCCGAAGCGCAGGGACTTCTACCAGTTCCACGCGAGTCTCATGGAGCCGTGGGACGGCCCGGCAAGCGTCACCTTCAGCGACGGCACTGTCGTCGGCGCGGTGCTCGACCGCAACGGGCTGCGCCCCGCGCGCTGGTGGCGCACCACCGACGACCGGGTGGTGCTGGCAAGCGAGGCTGGCGTGCTCGACGTGCCGCCGGAACGCGTCGTCGCCAAGGGCAGGCTCAAACCGGCCCGGATGTTCCTGGTCGACACCGCCGCCGGACGGCTGGTCGATGACGACGAGATCAAGGACGACCTCGCCAGCGAACGTCCCTACGGCGACTGGGTGCACGCCGGGCTGCTCGCGCTCGCCGACCTGCCCGACCGCGAACACATCGTGCAGCCCCACGAGGCGGTGCTGCGTCGCCAACAGACGTTCGGCTACACCGAGGAGGAGCTGAAGATCCTGCTCGGCCCGATGGCGCTGTCCGGGGCGGAGCCGGTCGGCTCGATGGGCACCGACACCCCGCCCGCCGTCCTCTCCCGGCGCTCCCGGCTGCTCTACGACTACTTCCTCCAGCAGTTCGCGCAGGTCACCAACCCGCCGTTGGACGCGATCCGCGAGGAACTGGTCACGTCGATGGCCCGGATCATGGGTCCGGAGCAGAACCTGCTCACGCCCGGCCCGGCATCCTGCCGCCACATCCAGCTCCCGCTGCCGGTGATCGACAACGACGAACTTGCCAAGCTGATCCACATCAACGACGACGGCGACCTGCCCGGCTTCGCCTGCCGCGTGCTGAGCGGGCTCTACGACGTCGACGGCGGCGGGCAGGCGCTGGCGGACGCGATCGACCGGGTGCGCCAGCAGGCGTCGGCGGCGATCGCCGACGGCGCGCGCATCCTGGTGCTCTCCGACCGCGACTCCGACCGCCAGTGGGCGCCGATCCCGTCGCTACTGCTGGTCGCCGCGGTGCACCACCACCTGGTGCGCACCAAGGAGCGGCTGCGGGTCGCGCTCGTCGTGGAGTCCGGTGACGCCCGCGAGGTGCACCACATCGCGCTGCTGCTCGGCTACGGCGCGGCGGCGGTGAACCCGTACCTGGCGTTCGAGTCCATTGAGGACCTGCTCGCGGCTGGCGCGATCGCCGACATCGACCCGCCCGTCGCGATCCGCAACTACGTCACCGCCTTGGTCAAGGGCACGCTCAAGATCATGTCCAAAATGGGCATCTCGACGGTGGGCGCGTACACGGCGGCGCAGGTGTTCGAGGCGGTCGGGCTCGCCCAGGACGCCCTCGACGAGTACTTCACCGGCACGACGTCGGTGCTGGGCGGCGTCGGACTCGACGTCGTCGCCGAGGAGGTGGCGTTCCGGCATCGGCGCGCGTACCCGGAGAACCCCACCGACCGCGCGCACCGGGGCCTCGACAGCGGCGGCGAGTACGCGTACCGGCGGGAGGGCGAGCTGCACCTGTTCACCCCGGAGATGGTGTTCCTGCTGCAGCACGCCAGCAGCACCGGCAGGGAGAAGGCGTACCGCGCCTACACCGACGAGGTGCATCGGCTTGAGCGCGAGGGCTGCACGTTGCGCGGGCTGTTCGAGCTGCGCGGCGAGCGGGAGCCGATCTCGGTGGACGAGGTGGAGTCCGTCGAGTCGATCTGCCGCCGCTTCAACACCGGCGGGATGTCCTACGGCGCGATCTCGGCCGAGTCGCACGAGACCCTGGCCATCGCGATGAACCGCATCGGTGGGCGCTCCAACTGCGGCGAGGGCGGCGAGGACGCCGACCGGCTCTACGATCCGGAACGCCGCAGCGTGATCAAGCAGGTCGCGTCGGGGCGCTTCGGCGTCACCAGCGAGTACCTGGTCAACGGCACCGACATCCAGATCAAGATGGCGCAGGGCGCGAAGCCGGGGGAGGGCGGTCAGCTGCCGCCGAACAAGGTCTATCCGTGGATCGCGCGCACCCGCCACTCCACTCCCGGCGTCGGGCTGATCTCCCCGCCGCCGCACCACGACATCTACTCCATCGAGGACCTGGCGCAGCTCATCCACGACCTCAAGAACGCAAACGACGACGCCCGCGTGCACGTCAAGCTGGTGAGTGAGTTCGGCGTCGGCACCGTCGCGGCAGGCGTGGCGAAGGCGCACGCCGACGTCGTGCTGATCTCCGGGCACGACGGCGGCACCGGGGCCGCGCCGCTGAACTCGCTCAAGCACGCGGGGACGCCATGGGAGATCGGGCTCGCGGAGACGCAGCGGACGTTGCTGCTCAACGGCCTGCGCGACCGAATCACGGTGCAGGTCGACGGCGGGCTCAAGACTGGCCGCGACGTCGTGATCGCCGCGCTGCTTGGCGCGGAGGAGTTCGGCTTCGCCACCGCGCCGCTCGTCGTTGAAGGCTGCATCATGATGCGCGTCTGCCACCTCGACACCTGCCCGGTCGGGGTCGCCACGCAGAACCCGGAGCTGCGCGAGCGCTACACCGGCCAGGCCGAGCACGTGGAGAACTTCTTCCGGTTCGTCGCGCAGGAAGTCCGAGAGGTCCTGGCGTCGTTGGGCCTGCGCAGCATCGACGAGGCGGTCGGGCACGCCGAGTTCCTGCGGCTCGACGAGGCGGTCGAGCACTGGAAGGCCAGCGGGCTCAACCTCGCACCGGTGTTCGACCTGCCACGCCGCTCGCCCTACGGTGGCTCGCTGCACCGGACGCGCGAGCAGGACCACGGCCTCGACGTCGCACTGGACCGCACGGTGATCCAGCTGGCAGAGGCGGCACTGGAGGACGCGCTGCCGATGCGGCTGGAACTGCCGGTGCGCAACGTCAACCGCACCGTCGGCACGCTGCTCGGCGCGGAGATCACCCGCCGCTACGGCGGTGCGGGCATGCCGGACGGCACCATCGAGCTCACCCTGACCGGCTCGGCCGGGCAGTCGCTGGGCGCGTTCCTGCCGCGTGGGGTCACCATCGACCTGATCGGCGACGCCAACGACTACGTCGGCAAGGGCCTGTCCGGTGGCAGGATCGTGGTGCGCCCGCATCCGGACATCGAGTTCGAGGGCGCCGGACCGGAGGAACACGTCATCGCGGGCAACGTGATCGCCTACGGCGCCACCAGCGGGGAGATCTACCTGCGGGGCCGCGTCGGGGAGCGCTACTGCGTGCGCAACTCCGGCGCCACCGTGGTCGCGGAAGCCGTCGGGGACCACGCCTTCGAGTACATGACCGGCGGCACGGCCGTCGTCCTCGGCGCCACCGGCCGCAACCTCGCCGCCGGGATGTCCGGCGGGGTCGGCTACGTGCTCGACCTCGACCCGGAACAGGTCAACCAGGCCATGGTGGACCTCAAGGAGCCCACCGTGGACGATCTCGCCGCGCTCAAGGACATCGTCGAGGCGCACCGCACCCGCACCGGCTCCACGGTGGCGGCGTCGCTGCTTGGGGACTGGACGCGACGCTCCGCCGGGTTCACCAAGGTGATGCCGCGCGACTACGAGCGCGTGCTGGAGGCCGTCCGCCGCGCCCGCGCGCAGGGCCGCGACGTCGACGAGGCGATCATGGAGGAGGCGGCGCGTGGCTGACCCCAGCGGCTTCCTCACGTACCCGCGCCGCGACATGCCGAAGCGACCCACCAGCGAGCGTGTCGGTGACTGGCGTGAGGTGTACGTCGACAGCGTCACCGACACCGACCGCGCCGAGCGCAACGCCGACGTGTCCGAGCAGGCCACCCGGTGCATGGACTGCGGTATCCCGTTCTGCCACTCCGGTTCGGCGGGTTGTCCGCTCGGCAACCTGATCCCGGAGTGGAACGACCTGGTGCGCCGGGGTGACTGGGAGGCGGCCAGCGAGCGGCTGCACGCCACGAACAACTTCCCCGAGTTCACCGGGATGCTGTGTCCCGCGCCGTGCGAGGCGGGCTGTGTGCTGTCGATCAGCCCGGTGCCCGGTGGTCCGGTGACCATCAAGCGGGTCGAGCAGACCATCGCGGACAACGCCTGGGAACGCGGCTACGCGCGTCCCGAACGCGCCGAGGTGATCTCCGGCAAAAGCGTCGCCGTCGTTGGGTCGGGGCCGGGCGGGCTGGCCGCCGCGCAGCAGCTCACCCGCGCCGGGCACGACGTCACCGTCTACGAGCGCGACGACCGGCTCGGTGGCCTGATGCGGTACGGCATCCCCGCGTTCAAGATGGCGAAGCACCGGCTTGAGAAGCGCCTGGGGCAGATGCGCGCCGAGGGCACCCGGTTCGTCACCGGCTGCGAGGTCGGCGTCGACGTCACCGTGCCGAGGCTGCGGGAGTGGTTCGACGCGGTGGTGCTGGCGGTCGGCGCGCTCAACGGTCGCGACGACACGACCACCCCCGGCCGCGACCTCGATGGCATCCACCTCGCGATGTCCCACCTGGTGCCCGCCAACAAGGAGTGCGAGGGCGACGGCCCGACGTCGATCTCCGCCGAGGGCAAGCACGTGATCATCGTGGGCGGCGGCGACACCGGCGCGGACTGCTACGGCACGGCGACTCGGCAGGGGGCGTTGTCGGTCACCCAGCTCGACCAGTACCCGCGCCCGCCGACCGAGCGCGACGAGGAACGCTCGCCGTGGCCCACCTGGCCGTACATCCTGCGCACCTACCCGGCGCACGAGGAAGGCGGCCAGCGGGACTTCGCCGTCGGCATCGAACGATTCGTGCCTGGCACCGGCGACGACGCGGGGCACGTCCGCCACATCGACCTGCGGCCCGTGCGGGTGGACAAGGATCCGGTCAGCGGACGACGCGAGGTCGTCCCGATCGGGGACGAGGTGCGCCGCATCCCCGCCGACCTGGTGTTGTTGGCGATCGGGTTCACCGGGGTCGAGCCGATGCGGCTGCTTGACGACCTGGGCATCACGCTCACCCCGCGCGGCACGATCTCCTGCGGCCCCGACTGGCAGACGTCGGCCGAGGGGGTGTTCGTCTGCGGCGACGCGCACCGGGGTGCGTCGCTGATCGTGTGGGCGATCGCCGAGGGCCGGTCGGTCGCCCGCGCGGTCGACGCCTACCTCACCGGCGCGTCGGAGCTGCCCGCGCCGGTGCACCCCACGGCGTTACCGCTGGCCACGGTGAGCTGACTGACGGTATTCGTTCAACAACGGCTTGTCACACCGCCACGTTGCTCTGTTCAGGTACTTGCCGCGTTAACACGTATTGCTCGGCGCGGGTGGTCCCTTACCGTCGTTCCAGTTGATCCCTGCGATGAGGTCAGTGTGCGGCTGCTCGAGGGCGGCGAGGGCCAGTGACAAGGACGAAGATGAAGCGACTGATCGCACGTGTCGCGGCGATGCTTGCCGGTGCCGCGCTGGCCTCGGCGGCGCTGGTGCCCCAGGCGGCATCCGCGCCGAGTTCGGTTGCGTCGTTTGGTGCGCCTAGCGCCGCCGACGCCACCGACTATTGGACGCCGGAGCGCATGCGTGACGCCATCGAGCTGGACAAGATCGAGCTCTCCCGCCTGCCCGACCTCGGCGACGTCCGGGTCGGCGAGCCGATGTCCGTCGCGCCGAGCCCGGCTGGCGAGCTGCTGCGCACCCCGCGCCTGCTGTCGGGACTCACCGGCGCCGGATCGGGCACTGGCGCCGCCGACGAGTCCACCGGCAGCCCGTGGACCGACGGAGGCAACGTCGTCGCCACGGCGGGGAGGGTGTTCTTCACGACCGGCGGCAGGGACGCCTCGTGCAGCGGCAACGCTGTCGCCAGCCAGAACAAGAGCACGGTGATCACCGCGGGGCACTGCGTGAAGTACCAGGGCAGCTGGCACGCCAACTGGACGTTCGTGCCCGCCTACCACCAGGGCGAGGCGCACTACGGCGAGTGGCCCGCCGTGAGCACGCACACCACCCCGCAGTGGAACGCCACCGAGGACATCAACTTCGACATCGGCGCCGCTGTGGTCCGTCCGGTGGGCGGGAAGCGGCTCACCGAGGTCGTCGGCGGCCAGGGCATCGCGTTCAACCAGCCGCGCGGCCAGCGGACCTACGCCTTCGGCTACCCGGCCGCCGACCCCTACGACGGCAGCAGGCTGATCTACTGCGCCGGGACGACGTTCGACGACTTCCTGTTCTCCAACGACCTCGGCCTGAACTGCGACATGACGGGCGGGTCGAGCGGCGGCCCGTGGTTCGCCGACTTCAACCCGCTGCGCGGCACCGGCATGCAGATCTCGGTGAACAGCTTCGGCTATGTCTTCCTGCCGGACGTGATGTTCGGCCCGTACTTCGGAGATGCCGCGCGGAAGCTGTACCAGGACGTGCAGAGCAGATAGGGGCCCCTGACCGCTCGCCTGTCTCACCTACCGGTGCAGCCATGGCGCCGGTGTACGCCGCCCGTATCATGAGGTTCGTGAATTGGACAGTAGACGTCCCCATGAACACCCTGCCGCCGCTGCCGCCGCTGCCGGTCGACCTGCGCAAGCGGCTGGACGACGCGCTCGCGCTGCCCGCCGCCCAGCAGCCGGAGTGGTCGGACGACGAGGCGCTGCTGCACGTGCGCGGCGTCCTCGAGTCGGTGCCGCCGATCACGGTGCCCGCCGAGGTCGACCGGCTCACCCAACGGCTGGCGAGCGTCGCGAACGGCGAGGCGTTCCTGCTCCAGGGCGGGGACTGCGCGGAGACGTTCGAGTCCAACACCGAGCCGCACATCCGCGCCAACCTGCGCACGCTGCTGCAGATGGCGGTGGTGCTGACCTACGGCGCGAGCCTGCCGGTGATCAAGGTCAGCCGGATCGCTGGCCAGTACGCCAAGCCGCGCTCCAACTCCACCGACGCCCTCGGCCTGCCGGTCTACCGGGGCGACATCGTCAACTCGCTCGCGGCCTCGCCCGAGATGCGCGTGCCGGACCCGGCGCGCATGATCCGCGCCTACGCCAACTCGGGTGCGGCGATGAACCTCGTGCGCGCGCTGACCGCGGCGGGCATGGCAGACCTGGCGCACCTGCACGACTGGAACAAGGACTTCGTCATGAACTCCCCGGCAGGGGAGCGATACGAGGCCCTTGCCAGCGAGATCGACAGAGGCCTCCGGTTCATGTCGGCCTGCGGCGTCAACGACTCCTCGCTGCACACCACCGAGATCTACGCCAGCCACGAGGCGCTGCTGCTGGACTACGAGCGCGCCATGCTGCGGCTCGACGATCCGGAGTCGACCGACGCGAAGCTCTACAACCTGTCCTCGCACTTCCTCTGGATCGGCGAGCGCACCCGCCAGCTGGACGGCGCGCACATCGCGTTCGCCGAGATCATGGCCAACCCGATCGGCGTCAAGATCGGCCCGACCACCACGCCGGAGCAGGCGGTGGAGTACGTCGAACGCCTTGACCCGCACAACCAGCCCGGCAGGCTCACGCTGATCGCCCGGATGGGCAACGGCAAGGTGCGCGAGGTGCTGCCCGCGATCGTGGAGAAGGTCGAGGCGTCCGGCCACAAGGTCATCTGGCAGTGCGACCCGATGCACGGCAACACGCACGAGTCGTCCAACGGCTACAAGACCCGCCACTTCGACCG
>WHTY01000110.1 GCA_009377475.1 Actinophytocola sp. | reverse complement strand
GTTGAAGCCGTAGCGGCTCTGGATCACCTGGTAGTACCACTTCGTGGACAGGTCGCGCTCCGGCGGGATCATCCCGCCCTCGCCCGAACAGGTCGCCGTGCCTGCCATCGACGCGCCCTTGGCGAGCGCCATCTTGGCCTCAAGCGACAGGGCGCCGAAGCTCATGCCCGTGATGTAGATGGGGATGTCCAGTTCGAGCGGCTTCTTCGCGAAGCGCGCGCCGAGCACGGTCTTGGTCTCGCACTTCTCGCGGTAGCCCTCGATCACGAAGCGCGTGAGAGTGCCGGGGAGGAACACGAGCTCGTCCCAGTGTGGGATCTTCTTGAAGATCCCGCCCCCGCGCATCCGGTACCGGCCGAGCTCGGCCTTCATGTGGATGTCGTTGATGACCTCGGGGGTGAAAATCTTGCTCTCGCCGAGGAGCGTGGTCTCCGACGGTGCTGTCTCGTCAGCCATATGACTCTCTCCTAGAGGACGAGCTTGCGCTCGGAGGGCTCGAGGGTGTCGTAGTTGTAGAGCTGCTTGCCGCAGACGAACTTCCGGAACTCCCCCGGCCGGTCAAGTCCGTAGATGCGGAACTTCCGGTCGATCAGCTCGTTGTCGGCGTCGATCATCTCCGCCTCGACGCAGTCGACGCCGAGTGAGGCGACCTTGCCCGCGACGTAGAGCGTGCCGTCGTACATCGAGTCACCCAGGCCGTTGCCCGCGTCACCGCAGATGATCTGCCTGCCACGCTGCATCATGAACCCGGTCATCGACCCGGCGTTGCCACCGACGATGATGGTGCCGCCCTTCTGGTCGATTCCGGTCCTGGCGCCGACGTGGCCTCGGATCACCAGGTCACCGCCGCGCAGCGCGGCGCCGGTGAGCGAGCCCGCGTTCTTGTCGATCACCACGACGCCGGACATCATGTTCTCCGCCACCGACCAGCCGACCCGGCCGGTCACGTGGATCTCGGCACCGTCGATGAGGCCGCAACCGAAGTAGCCGAGGCTACCGTCGATCGTGATCCGACACCGCTCAAGCAGCCCGACCGCGAGCGAGTGCCTGGCTCGTGGGTTGCGTACCGTGATGTCGCTAACGCCTTCCTCGGTGAGCAACCTACGCAGCTCGAGGTTGATCTGCCTTGTGCTCAGCTCGGCGGCGTCCAGTTCGGCCGTCGTGCCGCTGACAATGGCCGTGCGCGGAGCGACGGCATCCGGCTCTGCGAGGCCTCGGACGTCGTAGCGGCCCGGTTTCGTCGCGACGGTGCCGTCGCGCTCCGGCGCCTGAACTACCTGCTCCACACCATCACCTCCCCTTCGTACGGGTCGTAGGAATCGATCTCCTGGCTCATGACCGCACGGATGGCGCCCTCCTCGGACGCCAGGACGACCACGTCCTCGCCCTCGTGCAGCACGAGTGGCTTGGCTGCCATCTCGTCCTTGGCCATGCCGAGCTGGTCCTGGGTGACGACGAGATAGGTGAACACGCCGTCGAGGTCCTCGAGGCTCTGCTTCATGGCGGTTTCGAGTGGCAGCCCGTCGGCCATGCTCTGGGCCAGGTACACCGCGATGATCTCGGAGTCGCATTCGGACTGGAACCGGTGGCCGTAGCGTTCCAGCCGCCTGCGCCACTGGTGGTAGTTGGTCAGCTGTCCGTTGTGGACGACCGCGACGTCGGAGAACGGGTAGGCCCAGTACGGGTGCGCGCCCGCGATGTCCACGTCGGACTCCGTCGCCATCCGCACATGGCCGATGGCGTGGGTACCGTGGAAGGCGTCCAGCCGGTACTGCTCTGCGACGGTCTCCGCGTCGCCGAGGTCCTTGATGATCTCGAGCGAGTAACCGAGCGAGAGCACCTCGGCGCCGGGCACGTCCTCCACGTAGTCGGCAAGCGGCTTGAGCTCGCCCTCGTAGCGGAAGGTCGCACGGTAGGCGTACTCCGACTCACCCTCGACCCGATCGATCGTCGCGCCGATCTTGGACAGCCGGGCCTCGACCTCCCTGCGGCTGCGTGCCAGCCGCAGGGAGTAGCTGAAGTCGTGGCCGTCATTGGGGTCTGCCAGCTTGAAGCGCATCACGAGCAGGTCGTTCGGCTCGCCGTAGAGCGCGTAGCCGGTCGAGTCAGGGCCGCGATGCTTCATGGCCTGCAGCATGTTGGTCATGTCGCGGCCTACAGTGCCGACGCTGCCGCTACGGTTCTTGTAGATGATGCCCGCGATACCGCACATCTCAGTCCTCCTTCGTCGGACACAAGGGCGTGGACGCGGCTGCGCCGCGGCTCGTCGTTGTTCCGTGAAGCGCAAGCTCTTTCGTCGCGCGCTTCACGGCAGGATGTCCAGGTACTCGTTGACGTCCCAGTCAGTGACCGCGGCGCAGTACCGCTCCCACTCGTCTCGCTTGTAATGCTCGAAGACGGTGTACATCTCGCCGGGCAGCGCGCCGCGGACCACCTCGTCATTGCGCAGGGCGTCGAGTGCGTCGCCGAGGGTCATCGGAATCTTGCGGACCTCCTT
The DNA here is from genome assembly GCA_009377475.1 of Actinophytocola sp. Lineage (GTDB taxonomy): Bacteria > Actinomycetota > Actinomycetes > Mycobacteriales > Pseudonocardiaceae > Haloechinothrix_A. The sequence goes on along the minus strand of WHTY01000110.1, from coordinate 14,872 downwards.
GCCCGCCGACATCGCCTCGTAGATGTTGCGCTCCTCCGGCTCGCCGGGGTCGAGGTTGCGCTGGATGCCGTCGCCCATCGCGGCGATCAAACCCGCCATCGACAGGTACGGGTTGACCGAGGAGTCCACCGAGCGGTACTCGAACCGGCCAGGTGCACTGACGCGCAGCGCGGTGGTGCGGTTCTGGAACCCCCAGTCCGCGTAAAGCGGCGCCCAGAACCCGGTGTCCCACAGCCGCCGATACGAGTTGACCGTCGGCGAGCTGAGGCAGGTGAGCGCGTCGAGGTGCTCCAGCACGCCGCCGATGGCGGCGAGCCCGCGCTTGCTCGGCATCCTCGGGTTGTCGGTGTCGGGCAGGAAGGCGTTCTCGCCGCCTTCCCACAGTGAGATGTTGTGGTGGCAGCCGTTCGCGGAGACACCCATGAACGGCTTGGGCATGAAGCACGGGAACGCGTCGAACTCGCGGCCGACCTGCTTGCAGATCTGCCGATAGGTGGTCAGCCGGTCCGCGGTGAGCTCGGCGCGGTCGAACTGCCAGTTCAACTCGAGCTGGCCCGGCGCGTCCTCGTGATCACCCTGGATCATGTCGAGGCCCATCGCGGTGCCGTACTCGATCACCCGGTGGATCAGCGGCTGCAGTTCGGAGAACTGGTCGATGTGGTAGCAGAACGGCTTCGTCTTGCCGTCCACCGACGGCGTGCCGTCTGGCTTGTTCTTGAGCCACATCATCTCGGGCTCGGTGCCCACCCGCAGGTGCAGGCCGGTGTCGCGTTCGAAGTTCTCGTGGATCCGCCGCAGGTTTCCCCGGCAGTCCGACGTCAGGTACGCCCCGGGGTCGACGTCTTCCTCCCTGCCCCGGAACAGGGTGCAGAACACGCGGGCTGTCTTCGGGTCCCATGGGAGCACGCAGAAGGTGTCCACGTCCGGGATGCCGACCAGCTCGCGCGACTCCGCGCCGTAGCCGATGTAGTCGCCGTGGCGGTCGATGAACAGGTTCGCGGTGGCGCCGTAGACGAGCTGGAAGCCGTCGTGAGCGAACTTCTCCCAGTGCGTCGCTGGCACGCCTTTGCCCATGATGCGGCCGGTGACCGAGACGAACTGCAGGTAGATGTAGCGCACGTCCTGCTCGTCGATCCGCCGCCTGACCTCCGCGATCTGATCGTCACGGCCGCGCTGCGCGAGAAAGTTCTCGAGGTCGGTCGTCATGCTTCGCCTCCTTGTCCCGCCCGCTGGGCGGTGGGAGCTGTGGTGTACGGCACTCTATTGTCCACCGATAGTAAACGCGGTATCTCCGTAGGAGACAAGTCTTCTGCGCGAATCGAGCGTGGCGGCACTCTGTGACCCGACGCGGTAAACCCCTTGCGACCTGCTGGAACACGTGCGCCAACAGCGCGAAAAATCGCCGAACTAGGTTTAGAGTGGACCCGTCATCCGGTTCACGGGTGTGCGACGGTGAACGTGAAGGGGACTGGCCACGCGATGAGTGCCATGATCGAGCCATGACCGAGGAGAACAGCGCGCTCCCTGCCGAGGACCTCGACGAGGCGCACGCCGGACTCGAGGAAGCGCTCAGCAGTGTGATCGCGCAGCGCGTCCGGGAGTTCCGGCAGCAGCTCGGCTGGACGGTCGGCCGCCTCGCCACAGCGAGCGGGCTGAGCAAGGGCATGCTCTCCAAGATCGAGAACATGCAGACCTCGCCCAGCCTCGCGACGCTGGCGAGCCTGTCACAGGCGCTGTCGGTGCCGGTGACCGCGTTCTTCCGAGGTCTGTCCGAGGAGCAGGACGTCGTGTTCGTCAAGGCGGGCAGTGGTCTCGACATCCACCACAAGGGCTCCGGACCCGGCCACCGTTACCAGATGCTCGGCGCCATGCGCGCCCCGCACGACCGGCTCGAACCCATCCTCGTCACGCTCACCGAGCGATCCGAGATGTTTCCGCTCTATCAACACGCCGGCACCGAACTGATCTTCATGATCTCCGGAAAGATGGAGTACGCCTACGGCAGCGCGCGGTACCTGCTCGAACCGGGCGACACGCTGCAGTTCGTCGGCGAGGTCATGCACGGCCCCGCCGAACTGATCTCGCTGCCGATCCAGTTCCTCGCGGTCAAGGCGGTCAACCCCGGTAGCTGAGCGTAGTTGATCTACCTTACTCCCTGCATGACGAAAACTATCCGGCAAAGCGGACATAATTTCGTCACTCACGGAGCAAGGTAGATCAAGTCCTCGCTCCTCAACGACAGCGGTGTTCGCCGCGTTGCGCACTTTTCTGACTCCCAGTTGTTTCATCGTAGTGGACATCGTCCACTCGGCGTCGTACGCTGACGGAAATCGAGCAGCCGCGCACCTGGTGCGGCCAGAGCGAACGATCAGCTGGGAGGCGCGCATGTCCGTGGGAAACGGCAGCCACCGCGCGGGCAACCGCAACGGAAAGCGGAGACCACAGCGATACTCCGCGTTCGGCCTTTTCAAGCGCGGCCTGTCGCGCTCGGACTGGCCGCGGGTGTGGCAGGAGAGGCCGCTGAAGTCCACCTACGACGTCGTCATCATCGGCGGCGGGGTGCATGGCCTTGCGACCGCGTACTACCTGGCGGCCAACCACGGCATCACCAACGTGGCGGTGCTGGACAAGGGCTACCTCGGCGGCGGCGGCTCCGGCCGCAACACCGCGATCCTGCGGTCGAACTACCTCACCCCGGAGGGCGTGCGGTTCTACGACCGCTCGCTGCACCTGTACGAGAATCTGGCCAGCGAGCTGAACTTCAACGTGATGTTCTCGCAGCGCGGCCACATGACGCTGGCGCACAACGACAACTCGCTGCGCACACTGCGGTGGCGCGCCGAGGTGAACAAGCTGCAGGGCGTCGACTCCGAGGTCATCGACCCCGCCCAGATCAAGGAGCTGGTGCCCTATCTGGACACCTCGACCGACACGCGGTACCCGATCCTCGGCGCGCTGTACCACCCGCCTGGCGGGATCATCCGGCACGACGCCGTCGTGTGGGGCTATGCCCGCGCGGCCGACGCCCACGGCGTGCACCTGCACCAGAACACCGAGGTCACCGGCATCGAGACCGCGGATGGCCGGGTGACAGGGGTGCGCACCACCAAGGGCGACATCTCGACGCCGGTGGTGGTCAACTGCACCGCGGGCTGGTCGAGCCTGATCTCCGATATGGCCGGGGTCGACATGCCGGTCACGACGTCGCCGCTGCAGGCGGCGGTGACCGAGCCGGTCAAGCCGTTCCTCGGCACCGTGGTCGTCTCCGGCACGCTGCACGTCTACGTGTCGCAGACCGACCGGGGCGAGTTGGTGTTCGGCGCAAGCGTCGACCCGTTCACGTCGTATTCGATGCGCGGCTCGCTCGAGTTCGCCGAGGGGCTTGCCGGGCACGTGCTCGAGCTGATGCCAGCGGTGTCGAAGATGCGCCTGCTGCGCCAATGGGCCGGCTTGTGCGACATGACGCCGGACTATTCGCCGATCATGGGCCCGACCCATGTGGACGGTTTCCACGTCGACGTCGGCTGGGGAACCTACGGCTTCAAGGCCGGGCCGGTCTCCGGTGAGGCCATGGCCGACACCGTCGCCAACGGCCGCCCGCCCGAGATCATCGCGCCCTTCGGCATCGACCGGTTCGAGATGGGACAGCTCGTCGGCGAAAAGGGTGCGGCCGCGGTCGGCCACTGAGGGCTGCTTGCAGGGCCGAAGCATCAGACCCTGAGGACCCGCACAGCCCCAGGACTTTCGGAGAGGAACCACGCATGATCCAGCTTCCCTGCCCGTGGTGCGGGCCGCGCAACGCCTCGGAGTTCACCCACCACGGCGAAGTCACCCCTCGGCCGGACGTCGGCACGGCGACGCCCGAGGAGTGGCGCCGCTACCTGTACTTCCGCCAGAACGCCAACGGCTGGGTGGACGAGAACTGGTACCACACCGCGGGGTGCAGGCGCTTCATCCGCGTGCGCCGCCACACCACGAGCAACGAGACGGAGGCCACGCGATGAGCCGGCACGCTGGCGGGAAGCGGCTCGGGCCGCAGCAGGGCGAGGTCATCGACCGCAGGACGTCGTTCGAGTTCTCCTGGAACGGCAAGCCGGTCAACGCCCACCCGGGCGACAGCATCGTCTCGGCGCTTGCCGCCGAGGGCGAGCGGGTGTTCTCCCGCAGCTTCAAGTACCACCGCCCGCGCGGCCTGCTCACCGCGAGCTTCCACGACCCGGGCTGCATGGTGCAGGTCGGTGACGAACCGAACGTGCGCGGCGCGCACCGGCTCGCCGAGCCGGGCATGGCAGTCTCGTCGCAGAACACATGGCCGTCGCTGAAGTTCGACGTCAAGGCGATCAACCGGTTCGCTGGCCGGTTCCTCACCGCGGGCTTCTACTACAAGACGTTCATGAAGCCGGAGTTCCTCTGGCCGACGTACCAGAACGTGCTGCGGCAGTTCGTGCACGCGGGCGAGATCTCCCCCGACACGCCGCACGACTACTACGACAAGCGCTACGCCCACCCGGACGTGCTGATCGCGGGCGGTGGCCCGGCAGGCATGTCCGCCGCGCTCGCGGCGGCCCGTGCGGGTGCCAGCGTCATGTTGGTCGAGGAGGAGCACCAGCTCGGCGGCCACCTGCGCTGGTCGAACCCTGGCGCGGCGGCGGAGCTGACCGCCGAGGTCGCGGCGACCGAGGGCATCGAGGTGCTGACCAACTCGGTGGTGGCTGGCCGCTACGACCAGAACTGGATCGCCGTCGCCCAGCGCGACCTGTCGCACGCACGGGAACGGCTGATCAAGGCCCGCGCCAGGACGCTGGTCGTCGCGGGCGGGCTGATCGAACGCCCGTATGTGTTCGCGGGCAACGACACCCCCGGCGTCATGCTGTCCACCGCGGTCCAGAGGCTGATCAACCTGCATGCCGTCAAGCCAGGCGAGCGCGCGGTGGTGCTGACCGCGAACGAGTCCGGTGACGCCGCCGTCGCCGACCTGGAGCGCGCGGGCGTCGAGGTGGCGTATGTCGCCGATGCCCGCAAGGGCGAGGACGTCGTCCGGGTGCACGGCCGCAAGAGCGTGCGCTCGGTCGAGCTCGCGAACGGCAGGCGGATCAACGCGGACCTGTTCGTCACCGCGACCGGCTGGACCGCGCCGACGTCGCTATTGAACATGGCCGGCGACCGGCCGGTGTACTCGCCGACAGCCGCCCGGTTCCTGCCCGGCGGCAACGGGGACGACTCGGTACTGGCCACCGGCGGCATCGCCGGTGACGGCACCCTTGACCAGTTGTGCGAACACGCCGAGGCCATCGGCACCGAGGCGGCCCGCCGCGCTGCGGGGCACCGCTACCACCAGCTCGCGGCCGTGCCCACCCGCTATGGCGGGAAACTCTCCAAGCCCCGGGGCACGGCCGCGACCCTTCCCGAGCTGGGGGTGCACGAGCACCCCGAGCTGTTCCGGGCGAGCACACACGGCATAGTCGACTACTCCGAGGACGTGTCGTCGAAGGACCTGCACTTCGCGGTCAAGGAGGGCTACGACTCCGCCGAGCTCGCCAAGCGGTTCACCACCGCCACCATGGGGCCGCTGCAAGGCAAGCTGGAGACGATCAACGCGATCGCGACCATCGCCGAGGCGACCGGCAAGACGATCGCCGAGACCGGTACGACGACGTGGCGGCCGATGTACACCCCGGTCAGCCTCGGCGCGCTCGCCGGGCGGATCTTCGAGCCGGTGCGCCACTCCCCCATGCAGCGCTGGCACGAGCAGCACAACGCCACGCCGCTGGTCGCGGGCCAGTGGATCCGGCCGGACCACTACGGCGAACCGTCCGCCGAGGTCCGCAACGTGCGGGAGAACGTCGGCATCATCGACGTCACCCCGATCGGCAAACTGGACCTGCGCGGCCCCGACGTGCCGAAGCTGCTGAACCTGCTCTACGTCAACAAGTGGTCGAAGCTCGGCATCGGCAAGGTCCGCTACGGCGTGATGTGCGCCGAGGACGGCGTCGTCATGGACGACGGCGTCACCGGACGGCTCGGCGAGGACCACTACCTGATGTCGACGACGTCGTCTGGTGCGGCGCGCGTGTGGGAATGGGTCGAGAACTGGCTGCAGACCGAACACCCCGACTGGCAGGTGCACGTCACCCCGGTGACCACCGCCTACGCCAGCATCAACGTCGCAGGGCCGAAATCCCGCGAGCTGGTCAGCAGGCTCACCGAGGGCGTTGACCTCTCGGCGGAGGGGTTCGGCTATATGCAGGTGCGCACCGGCCGCGTCGCCGGTGTGGACGACTGCGTGTTGTGGCGGATCGGCTTCACCGGCGAGCTGTCCTACGAGCTGCACGTGCCCGCGTCCTACGGGCTGCACGTGTGGGAGGCGCTGCTTGAGCACGGCAAGGACCTCGGGGTGCGGCCGTTCGGCGTCGAGGGGCAGCGCATCCTGCGGCTGGAGAAGGGCCACCTCATCGTCGGCCAGGACACCGACGGGCTGACCAAGGCGTGGTCCGCCGGGATCGACTGGGCGATCAAGCTCGACAAGGACGACTTCGTCGGCAAGCCCGAGCTGGTCTGGCAGCAGGAGAACGGCGACGGCGCGCGTCTCGTCGGCATTCAGCCGACCGACGGCAACGTGGTGCCGCCGGAAGCCAGCCAGATCCTTACCAAGAGCGGCGCGATCGCCGGCCGGATCACCTCCAGCCGGATGTCGCCAACGCTGGGCCGTTCGATCTGCCTCGGCCAGGTCGACGCCGAGCTGGCCAAGCCGGGCACGTTGCTGACGGTGCACCTGCCCACCGGCGCCAAGGTCGCCGCCAGGGTCACCGAGCACCACGCGCACGTCGACCCCGAAGGCAGCAGGCAGAACATCGACACGCCACCGGCGAAGCCCCGGCCGCACGCCACCCCGGTCGCGCGCGGCCCCGTCGCGGCTGGCCGCAAGACGACCACGATCGCCAGCTGGCAGGTCGACGCCCGCCGCAGCTCGGCAGGGCTGCGGATCGCCGACCACACCCTGCTGGCCAAGGTCGGCGTCCGGGGCCGCCACGACGGCGCCATCGCCGAGGCGCTCGGCACCGGCCACGGCCGCACGATTCGGGACAATGGCAGCGCCGTCGTCGTCGGTTCAGGGCCCGGCGAGTGGTTGGTGCTCGGCAGCCCCGGCGGCCAGGACAAGCTGCTCAGCCGGATGCGCGACCTGGTCGAGAACACCGGCGAGTTCGGCACCGTGATCGACCAGACCCACGGCAGGGCGCTGCTGAAGCTGTCCGGGAACCACGCCAAGGACCTGCTCGCCAAGGTGTGTGGCGTCGACCTTTCCGACGCGGCCACGCCGGACGGCGCCGCGCTGCGCACCTCGGTCGCACGGCTGGTGACCGACGTCATCCGGCTCGACGACAACGGCGTTCCCACCTACCTGCTGCACTGCGAACGCTCATCCGGCCAGTACCTGTTCGACGCCCTGCTCGACGCGGGCGCCGAGTTCGGCATCGAGATCGACGGTTGCCCGACCGCACCCACCCTGTAGACGAGGAGACCCACCATGTCTTTTCCCTCCGATTTGGACATCGCCCGTAACGCGTCGCTGAAACCGCTCGACGACGTCGCGGGCGAGATGAACCTGCCGGCTCACCTGCTCGAACCGTACGGGCGGGACCTGATGAAGATCGACCTGGCCGCGATCGACGAGCTGGCGGACCGGCCCAAGGCGAAGTACGTCGTGGTCTCGGCCATCACGCCGACCCCGCTCGGTGAGGGCAAGACGACCACCACCGTCGGGCTCGGCCAGGGCTTCAAGCACATCGGCAAGAACGCCACTGTCGCGATTCGCCAGCCGTCGATGGGGCCGACCTTCGGCATCAAGGGCGGCGCAGCGGGCGGCGGCTACAGCCAGGTGGTGCCGATGGAGCTGCTGAACCTGCACCTCACCGGCGACACGCACGCCGTAACGGCGGCGCACAACCTGCTCGCCGCGGTCATCGACAACCACATCTACCAGGGCAACGAGCTCGACCTCGACCTGAACAACATCACCTGGCGGCGAGTACTCGACGTCAACGACCGCGCGCTGCGCAACATCGTGGTCGGCCTCGGCGGCAAGGCCGATGGCGTGCCCCGGCAGACCGGGTTCGACATCACCGCCGCGTCCGAGGTGATGGCGGCGCTGGCGCTCACGACGTCGTTGGAGGACCTGCGGGAACGCATGGGCCGGATCGTGGTCGGCTACAACGACGACGGCGAGCCGGTCACCGCGGAGCAACTGCAGGCCGCCGGGTCCATGGCGGTGATGCTGCGGGAGGCGGTGAAGCCGAACCTGCTGCAGACGCTGGAGAACACGCCGGTGCTGGTGCACGCGGGTCCGTTTGGCAACATCGCGACCGGCAACTCGTCCGTCGTCGCCGACCGTATCGGCATCCGCTGCGGCGACTACCTCATCACGGAGGCCGGGTTCGGCGCCGACATGGGCGCCGAGCGGTTCTTCAACATCAAGTGCCGCACGTCGGGGCTCCGCCCGGACGCCGCCGTCGTCGTCGCGACGGTGCGGGCGCTCAAGGCCCACTCCGGCAAGTACAAGATCGTCGCGGGCAAGCCGTTGCCACCCGAGTTGTTGCGGGAGAACCCGGACGACGTCTTCGAAGGCGCGGCGAACCTGCGCAAGCAGATCGAGAACATCCGGATCCACGGCGTCTCCCCCGTCGTCGCGATCAACGCCTTCCCGGACGACCACGACTCCGAGCACGACGCGATTCGCCAGATCGCCAAGGAGATGGGCGCGCGGTCCGCCGTGTGCACCAACTTCGCCGAGGGCGGCAAGGGCGCTGCGGAGCTGGCCGAAGCCGTCGCCGAGGCCGCCGAGGAGGACACGAACTTCCAGCTGCTCTACCCCGACGAGGCGAGCCTGCGGGAGAAGATCGAGACCGTCGCGACCAAGGTCTACGGCGCCGACGACGTGCACTTCTCGCTGCATGCCCTGCAGCAGATTGACACGTACGAGAAGGCCGGGTTCGGCAACTTGCCGGTCTGCATCGCCAAGACCCACCTGTCGATCTCGTCCGACCCGAAGCTGAAGGGCGCGCCGACCGGCTGGACGTTGCCGGTGCGGGAGGTGCGCGCGTCGGTCGGCGCCGGGTTCGTGTACCCGATCTGCGGTGACATGCGCACCATGCCCGGCCTTGGCACCAACCCAGCCGCGTTCCGCATCGACCTGGACGACGACGGCCTCGTCACCGGGCTCTCCTGAAGTCCCGGCGTCGATGATGGCACATGCGATCGACGGCAAGCGGTATGCCCACGACCTGCGCGCTGCCCTCAGTCGCGAGGTGGCCGACCTCGCGGCGGACGGCAGCAGGCCAGGGCTGGCCACGGTCGTCGCGGGCGACAGCTACCCGGCGCACGCCTACGAGCGCCGGGTGCGCTCGCTCGCCGAGAAGCTGGGGCTGTACTACGTGCGGGAGGCGTTACCCGAGGATGTCACCGAGGCCGATGCGCTCGCGGTGATCGGCAAGCTCGGCGCCGACCCGCGCGTCTCCGGGATCCTGGTGCTGCGGCCGCTGCCGCCCCAGGTGTCGGAGGCGACGTTGTACCGGGCGCTGGACCCGCTGAAGGACATCGAGTCGGTGCATCCGGTCAACGCCGGACTGGTCGAGCTGGGTCGACCCCGGTTCGTGCCGTCCACCCCGGCGTCGGCGTTCCATCTGCTCGACCGCTACCTGATCGAGTCGGGCCGGGATCCCGGCGAGGTGTACGCGCGCAGCAACGTCGTCGTGGTCGGGCGCTCGGCGAACGTGGGCAAGCCCGCGGCCACGCTGGCGATGGAGCGTGGCGCCACCGTCGTCTCCTGCGACGTCAACAGTCACCGGTGCGGGCTGCTGTACGAGCACACGCGCAACGCCGACATTCTCGTCGTGGCGACCGGCGTCCCTGGGCTGGTGTCCGGCGACCACGTCAAGCGTGGGGTGATCGCGGTGGACGTCGGCATCAACCCGGTGCCCGACCCCGTCAGCGGCAAGGTACGGCTGGTGGGCGACCTCGACTTCGACAGCGTCGGCGCCCGCGCCGAGGCGGTGACGCCGGTTCCCGGCGGGGTTGGCCCCATCACCGACGTCTGGCTGTTGCGCAACACCATCGAGGCCGCCCGCCTGGCGACCGGCCTCGCCAGCACCCGGCCACTGACCGAGGGGCTGAGCCTGGCCACGTCGGACGAGCAGCTCACCTTCGGCACCGTCCACTGACTCATGAGTCGATCCAGTGTTAACTATTAGCAAACATTGTTTCCTCTAGGGGTTTACGCCATGGTGCCGCACCCGGCATGATCTGAGTGACACCCATCACCACACCCGCACATTCGTCACGACCCCAAGCCGTCCCCACCGGCACGTCGATACGAAGGGAAGTGAGATGAGGAAGTTGACAACGACCGCGTCCCGAGCCGTTGCGGTCACCGCCGTGACCGCAGGCTTCATGATCGCGGGTTCCGCAGTCGCGAGCGCGGCGCCGGCGGGAACGAGCATCGATCCAACATGTGTGGAAGAGGGCACGGCGGCATTGCTCGCCGATCCCATCGGGACGCTGACCGCCTCGATGGCTGATCCCGCAGGCACGATCGAAGCCGAGATCGCCTGCGTCAAGGAGGTCATCGGAATCTGAGTGATGCCGGGAGTCCGGGGTGCGGCGAGACCAAGAGCGACGCACCCCGGACTCCGCGCCACCGACCGATCGCGGCGAACACCACGATTCGTGGAAGGAAGACCGAGATGACAGTCACGACTTCGAACCCGGCCGCGCCGAGACTGCTGCTGCCCGGTCTCCTTCCGCAAGAACCGGGCCTGGAAACCTACTGGGTGCGTCCCGGCGGCGTGACCGCCCTTCGCCTCGACGCGGGGGACGCGTTGACCGTGATCGACCGCGCGGGAAGGCAGGTCGCCGAAGTCACCGTGATCGCGGAAAGCGGTGGCACCGGCGCGGCGCTGGGCATCGTCGCGGACGCGCCTGCGACCACCCTGCACGCCCTCGCGGCCAACGGCGCCGGTGGCAACGGCGCAGGCGGGAGCGAGATCGTCCGGGTGCTCGCCGACAGCGGCGTCAACCCGGAACGGACCAGCGCAGCCCGCCTGTTCGGCGAGTGGTCACCAGCGGGCGCCCGCGAGACATTCACCGCGCACGAACCCGCGCGTGTGTTCGTCGCCGCGCCCGCCCATCCCATGACCGTCGATGACGTCGCCGCCAACCCGCCGTCCGACCTGCTGCTGGAACTCCGGCGCGCGAATCCGCGCCGCCGTTTCGAGCCCGTGCTGCCGGAGCCGCTCGCCGAGCCGATCCTCGACCTGCGCGTCGACGCTGCCACCGCGCGCGGCTACGAGGTCAAGGCGGGCCAGTACATCCAGATCATCGACGTCGAGGGCAGGCAATGCTCCGACTTCCTCGCCTTCGGCGCGCGCGGCCTCGACGCGGGCGTGGAACGCGGCCTCGACGCGACCACCACGCGCTACTTCATGGGAAACGCGTATCCGCAGCCGGGGTTGTTCGGCAAGTTCTACGACCAGGACATGCAACCACTGGTCGAGGTGGTGCGCGACACCGTCGGCAGGCACGACACGTTCGGCCTCGCGTGCAACGCGAAGTACTACGAGGACCTCGGCTACCCCGGCCACGTCAACTGCACCGAGAACTTCAACGCCCGGCTCGACCGCTACGGCATCGCGGCGCGCAAGGGCTGGCCCGCGCTGAACCTGTTCTACAACACCGCGTTCGACGACTCCAACCTGCTGGTGTTCGACGAGCCGTGGTCCCGGCCGGGCGACTACGTGCTCATGCAGGCGAAGACCGACCTGGTGTGCGCGTCGTCGGCGTGTCCGGACGACGTCGACCCGTCGAACGCCTGGGTGCCCACCGACGTCCATGTCCGTGTCTACGATGCGAAACGGAAGTTCTCCATGGCCATCTCCCACCGCGTCACGCCAGAGTCCGAAGCCAAGCTGACCAAGGAGACCGCGTTCGGCGAGCGGACGTCGAAGCTGACGCGGCAGTTCACCGAGTACCGGGGTTACTGGCTGCCGACCAGCTTCGACGGCCACGGCCCGCAGGAGGAGTACTGGGCCTGCCGCGAGCGCGCCGCGGTGATGGACCTGTCGCCGCTGCGCAAGTTCGAGGTGCTCGGCCAGGACGCGGAGGCGTTGCTGCAGGCGTGCGTGACCCGCAACATCCGCAAGCTCTCGCACGGCCAGGTCGTGTACTCGGCGATGTGCAACGAGACCGGCGGAATGATCGACGACTGCACGGTGTTCCGGCTCGGCGACACCAACTTCCGGTTCGTCGGCGGCGACGAGTACGACGGCATCTGGCTGCGCAAGCAGGCGGAACGGCTCGGGCTGGACCAGGTGTGGGTGAAGGACTCCACCGACCAACTGCACAACATCGCGGTGCAGGGACCGGCCAGCCGGGACCTGCTGCGCGAGCTGATCTGGACCCCGCCGACGCAGCCCGCGTTCACCGACCTGACGTGGTTCCGCTTCGCGATCGGGCGGATCGGCGACCACAACGGCATCCCGCTCATCGTCTCCCGCACCGGCTACTCCGGCGAGCTGGGCTACGAGCTGTGGGTGCACCCGAAGGACGGGCCCGCACTGTGGGACGTGGTCTGGGAGGCGGGCAAACCGTACGGCATGCTGCCGCTCGGCCTGGACGCCCTGGACACGCTGCGGATCGAGTCAGGGCTGGTGTTCGCCGGGTACGACTTCTGCGACCAGACCGACCCGTACGAGGCGGGCATCGGGTTCACCGTGCCGCTCAAGACCAAGGAGGACGACTTCGTCGGCCGCGACGCGCTGCTCAAACGCAAGGCGAGCCCGCAGCGCACGCTGGTCGGCCTCGAGCTGGCGGGCAACGAGCCCGCCGCCCACGGCGACTGTGTCCACGTGGGACGGTCGCAGGTCGGCGTCGTCACCAGCGCGACCCGCTCGCCGATCCTGCGCAAGAACGTCGCGCTGTGCCGCATCGCGGTGCAGCACGCCGAGATCGGCACCGAGGTCGAGGTCGGCAAGCTCGACGGCCACCGCAAGCGCATCCCCGCCCAAGTGGTCCGCTTCCCGTTCTACGACCCGGACAAGCTCCGCCCCCGCTCCTAACAGTGCTGTGGGACCCCGGATGGCTAGGGCTGAGGTACAGGGAGATTGCACAGTGCGGCGGCCATACCCAGGAAGCATTCGTATCCAAATGTTGCCGCGACACTACAAGTTTTCGTGACGAAAAGGAGTGGACGTGGTGGATCAGAAGTTCTTTCAGTTCTCGACGCCGGTAGTGCTGGGGCTGCTGGCCGTGTTTTATCTGGGAACGCTGGCGGTGACGTGGCGAATCCGAAGGAAAAAGGAGAACGTCGACGCGTATATGGTGTCGTCGCACAAGGTAGGATTCGGAATTTCAGCAGCGAGTATGACGGCGACCTGGGTGTGGGCTGCGTCGTTTTACGCGGCGGCGTCGTCGGGTTATCAGTATGGATTGTCGGGGCCGATTCATTACGGCTTGTGGGGGGCGTTGATGATCTTGTTTATTTACCCCTTCGGCCAGCGGTTTCGGCAGCTAGCTCCGAAGGCACACACATTGGGTGAGTTGATGCATGCCCGACACGGGCGGTCGAGTCAGCTCATGCTGGCGGTGTCGAACCTATTGGGGAGTTCGATCAGTTTGATGGTGAACTTCACCGCTGCGGGTGCACTGGTGTCGATAGTGTCACCGTTGTCGTTCGTTCAAGGTGTGGTGATCGCTGCGGCCGGGGTGCTGGCTTACACGCTTTGGTCAGGGTTCAGGGCGTCGATTCTTACCGATTTTGTGCAGGTTGTCGGGATGATTGCCGTGACGGCGGTGATTATTCCGATGGTGCTGTTCAGCCTCGGCGGTCCGAGCGAACTGGCTGACGGGCTGTCGCGGTTGACCGCTGAGCAGGCAGATCCGTTCTCGATGACGGCGATCTTGGAACAGGGAGCACCGTTCTTTGTGGCCGTCCTGGCGTATGCCATTGGTAACCAGACCATCACCCAGCGGCTATTCGCGGTACGGCAGGACCGGATCAAGTCGACGTTCATTACCGCAACCGTCGGCTATGGCGCCATGGTGATCGGTTTGGGGATGCTGGGCCTGATGGCGTTGCTCATCGGGATGCAACCGGTTGATGGCGATCTGAACAATGTGGTGCCGCAGATGGCGTCCGGGTACTTGCCCGGGATCGCGATCGCGTTGTTTTTCCTCCTGGTGATAGCTTCGCTATCCTCGACAGCCGACTCCGACCTGTCGGCATTGTCCGCGATCATGATGACCGATGTTTACGGTAAGAATATCGCCAAGGGGCGACCCGATCCGCGCAAGATGCTGCTGTTGGGGCGGATCACGATGATCGTGGCCACCGCGATCGGACTTGTCTTGGCTAGCCTGTCCTTGGACATCCTGGAGATGCTGGTGTTCGTCGGGGCGTTGTGGGGTGCCATCGTATTTCCAGTCATCGTCAGCTGTTACTGGCGCCGGGTCACCAACCGGGCGTTCACCTCGTCGGTGATCTGTGCGCTGGCGTTGTTCACCTTGGTGCGGTTCGAGTGGGTGCCGCTGACCGGTGCGGTCGGGGTGGTCTTCGAGTTCACCGCCGCGGTTGGCGGGGGGGTCGTGCTCGGTCTGATGGCATTCGCGTTCTTCGGCCGTACGGCCGGTCTTGGCTTCGGGCTGGTGTCCGCGCTGGTGCTGATACCGTTGTTCGTGGCCTTCCTGCGCGACTATGTCGTGCTGCTTGGCTCACTGACCTCGTACGGTGTCAGCGCGATCGTCTGCGTCGCTGTCACCCTGGCCTATCGCGGCCCGCAGTTCGACTTCGCCCTCATGAAACAACGCATCGGCGACTTCCAACAGG
>WHTY01000164.1 GCA_009377475.1 Actinophytocola sp. | reverse complement strand
TCGGCGACCAGATGACCCACCAGAGCCTGCGCGTCCAACAGCTCCCGATCCACCCGCTCAACGCCCTGCATGGACCGATTCTCCCAGCTCAAACGCACAATCCGGGACGACACGCCGATTAATCAGCGCCCTCCTAGCGCCCACCTACTGCTCGCTGTCGTCGCCGGTGTCGTCTGGCGGCGAGTCGCCCCTGATCATCGCCAGCGCCGAATCCAGGTCGTCCGGCTTCACCAGCACGTCGCGCGCCTTCGAGCCCTCGGACGGCCCGACGACACCGCGTGTCTCCAGCAGATCCATCAGCCTGCCCGCCTTGGCGAACCCGACGCGAAGCTTGCGCTGCAGCATCGACGTCGACCCGAACTGCGAGGTGACGATCAGCTCGGCGGCCTGCAACAGCACGTCGAGGTCGTCGCCGATGTCCTCGTCGATCGGCTTCTTCTCCGCCGCCTTCGCCGCCGTGACGCCCTCGGTGTAGGTCGGCTGGGCTTGTTCCTTGGTGAAGTTGACGACGGCGGCGATCTCGTCGTCGTCCACGAACGCGCCCTGGAGCCGGACCGGCTTGCTGGTGCCCATCGGCAGGTACAGCGCGTCGCCCATGCCGATCAGCTTCTCCGCGCCCGGCTGGTCCAGGATGACCCGCGAGTCGGTCAACGACGACGTGCCGAACGCCAGCCGCGACGGCACGTTGGTCTTGATCAGGCCGGTGACGACGTCGACCGACGGCCGCTGGGTGGCCAGCACCAGGTGGATGCCCGCCGCGCGGGCCTTCTGCGTGATCCGCACGATCGCGTCCTCGACGTCGCGGGGCGCGGTCATCATCAGGTCGGCCAGCTCGTCGACGATCGCCATGATGTACGGGTACGGCCGGTACTGGCGCTCGCTGCCCGGAGGCGCGGTGATGTCGCCATTCCGGACTTTCCGGTTGAAGTCATCGATGTGGCGCACCCGGCTGGCCTGCATGTCCTGGTAGCGCTGCTCCATCTCCTCCACCAGCCAGGCCAGCGCGGCGGCGGCCTTCTTCGGCTGGGTGATGATGGGCGTGATCAGGTGCGGGATGCCCTCGTACGGCGTCAGCTCCACCATCTTCGGGTCGATAAGGATCATCCTGACCTCGTCCGGGGTGGCGCGGGCCAACAGCGAGACGAGCATCGAGTTGACGAAGCTGGACTTACCGGAGCCGGTGGCGCCCGCGACGAGCAGGTGCGGCATCTTCGTCAGGTTCGCGGTGACGAAGTGGCCCTCGATGTCCTTGCCGAGCCCCATCACCATGGGGTGGTTGTCCTTGGCCGCCTTCGACGACCGCAGCACGTCGGCGAGGCGGACCATCTCGCGGTCGCTGTTGGGGACCTCGATGCCGACCGCCGACTTGCCGGGGATCGGCGCGAGCAGCCGCACGTTCTCTGTCGCGGCGGCGTAGGCGATGTTCTTGGTGAGCGCGGTGATCTTCTCGACCTTCACGCCGGGACCCAGCTCCACCTCGTAGCGGGTGACCGTAGGGCCGCGGGTGAAGCCGGTGACCTGCGCGTCGATGTTGAACTGGTCCAGCACGCCGGTGATGGCCTCGATCATGCTGTCGTTGGCCTTGCTGCGGGTCTTGGGCGCGTCTCCCTTGGTGAGCAGGGTGGGCGGCGGCATCGCGTAGTCGCCCTCGACCGCGCGCACCGGTGCCATCGCGGGCTCGTTGGACGGCTTCGACGCCTCCGGCACGGCGGCGGGCGTGGCCTTCGCCTTGGCCGCCGCGCCCTTCGCTGGAGCTTCGTCGGCGGTGTCGCCGTCGGCAGCGCCGGTACCCTGCCGCCTGCGGGCGGGCTTGCGCAGTCGCACGTTGGCGAGCTCGGCGTCGGCGGCGAGCTTGGCTTCCTCGGCGCGGCGTTCCTCCTGCTCCCGCCGCTCGGCCGCCAGTTGCTCGCGCTCTTCCTCGGTGAGGCCCCAGTTGCGCAACCGCTCGGGAATCTCGCGCACCGGGGTGCCCGTGAACACCAGCAGGCCCCACACGAGCGCGAGCAGCAGCAACGGCACCGCGAGCCACGCCGTGACGCCGCGCGCGAGGATGTCGCCGGTGACCCAGCCTGCCCAGCCGCCCGCGTACTGCACGCCTTCCAGCTGCTGCGGCCTGCCGTTGATGAGGTGCAGCACGCCGAGCAGCGCCGCCGAGACCATCGCGGTGCCGATCACCCGGCGCGGGCGCGTCTCCGGGCGAGGTCCGCTGCGCATCAGCACGATGCCGATGACGACGAGGCCGAGCGGCACGATCACCGCGCCCGCGCCGACGACGGTACGAAAGCCCAGCTCGACCCACACGCCGACCGGGCCAGCCGCGCGGGCCCACGCGCCGACCGCGCCGATCAGCGCCAGCGCGATCAGGGCGAGGCCGAGGCCGTCCCTGCGGTGCTCCGGTTCCAGGTCCCTGCTGCGCCCGACAGCGCGGGCGACGCTCCCGACGCCCCGCGCGGCGATGCCCCAGCCGCCGCGCACCACGCGCGCGGTCGTGCTCGGCTGCCGCTTCCGAGCCGACCCTGACCTGCCCGACCTGGTCGACTTGGTCGAGCGCGCGGACGACGAGCGGGTCCGCTTGCTCCCGGACCCGCTTCGCTTGGTGTTGTTGCCTCCGCGCGTGGTCTTACGCCCCTTCGTCACCGTCCGGCTCGCCATACTCTCCACGGTAGTCCGATTACCCCAGTAGTCACGTGTGCCACTCGCGTCACGACCCGACATTTCGGGAGTGATGCCTCACAGCCCACGCGGCCGGGTTTCTGCCGCATGACATGCTGCTCTCCATGGTCGCGCTGCGCAGAAAGAACCACGAGCGGACACGCCGATCGACCACGTATCACGACACGCCAGCGGTGTGGCGCTCCATGCTGGCCATCGATGAGCGCGTCGTCGACATTATGGGGTCGTTGTCCGTCTCTGGCGACATCGACGACGAGCTGCGCGGCAAGCCGTTGCTCATCGCGGCCAACCACATCGGCGTGTTCGACGCGCTTGTGCTGATGGCGGCGTGCCGCCGGATCGGTATCGCGCCCCGGTTCATGCTGGCAGGCGGGTTGCTGGACGCCCCGGTGCTCGGTTCGGCGCTGCGCAGGAGCGGGCACCTGCGGGTGGATCGGGGCAGCGGCGCGACGGCGATCGAGCAGTTTACGCACGCCACCGAGGAGCTGCGGGAGAGCACCGTGCCGGTGCTGGTGTACCCGGAGGGGCGGATCAGCCACGACCCCGGGCTGTGGCCGGAACGCGGCAAGACCGGCGCGGCGCGGCTGGCACTCGCGGCCGGGGTGCCGGTGGTCCCGGTCAGCCAGTGGGGCGCGCACGAGGCGGTGTACTGGGGCACCGAAACCGTGTCCGGGCTGTCCGACGTCATTCCGCTGGCCCGTTCCGGGCTGACGTCGCCGGTGCGCAGGCCGACGTTCCATGTCCACTTCGGCAAGCCGGTCGAGCTGTCCGAGCTGGACCCCGCCACGCCGGGAACGCCGTGGCAGGCGCACAAACGCATCATGCAGGCGATCACCGATGGGCTGGTGGAGCTCCGCCGAGACGAACCGGACGTCCCCAGGTTCCACGACCCGACCCGGCCGACCGACGGCACCAGCCCCTGGCGCCCGAAGGCAGACGGCTAGGCCAGCTAGACGTCCCGGCACGCCCCTCGCCGCCCACGCCCGCTCCCTGCCCGCCGCCCCAGTTGATCAGCTCCCTGCGCGTTGTGACTATCCGAACCACCACAAAACGGACACCGCGTGGTCACACCGCGCGGGAAGTAGATCAACTTCCGGTGCCCGGCCCGGTCAACCCGCCTGCCGGGTCGGCAGCGCGTTGCCGGTGCGGACCGGTTTGAGCACGAACAACGTCGTATAGCGGCGGACGTTCGGTGCGTCGCTGAGCAGCCGTCCGGTGACCTCGTTGTGGTGGGCCATGCCGTGAGTGGCGAACACGACGACGTAGTCCCAGTCGCCGGACACCATGTAGACCTGCTGCACCTCCGGCGCGTCCAGGAGCCGATGCTGGAAGCGCTCGTGGCGTTCGTTCGACTCCCGGTCGAGCGTGACCACGCAGACCGCCAGGATCAGGTCCGACGTCGCCTCGGGCGCGAGTTCGACCACGGTGCGCGCGATGACGCCGTGTTTCTTGAGCCGGGTGATACGCCGCTGCACCGCGCTCGGTGACAGCCCGATCCGCTCCCCCAGCGCGCTCAACGTCTGGTCGGCGTCACGCTGCAACACGGCGAGCAGGTCGTGGTCGATGTCGTCCAGCGAGATCTCGGATCGTGGCATGCAAAAATTTTGCGCGCTGGTGGGAAAATATTCAATCGGCGCGCGCGGGAGGTTGGCTACCGTCGAAAGCGGTCCCCGCCCCGGCCCGGCCTGCGCCAGTGCAACCAGTCCGGCGAGGGCGTCCCCCACCAACCCCGAGGATGTCTCCACTGTGACCACAACCGACGCCGCCCCTGCGCAGGTGCAGGGCGCGCAGGCGCACCGCTGGCGCGGGCTCGCGCTGATCTTGGCCGCATCACTGTTCTTCGGCAGCTCCGGCACGATCGGCAAACCGGCGATGCAGGCGGGGCTGTCGCCGGAGCAGGTGGCATCGGCTCGCATCGTGATCTCGGCGTTGGTGCTGCTCGCTGGGGTGGCGCTGCTGCGGCCGTCGCTGCTGCGGGTGCGGCCCGGCGAGTGGCGGGTGCTGGTGGCGTACGGGCTGTTCGCCGTCGCCGGGGTGCAGTTGTTCTACTTCATCTCGGCGTCGCGAGTGCCGGTCGGCGTCGCGATCCTGCTGGAGTTCACGTCGCCGGTGTTGATCGCGTTCTGGGTGCGCTTCGTGCGCGGTGTCCGGCTGCCTCGGCCGATGTGGGCCGGGATCGCGCTGGCGATGACCGGCTTGGCGATGGTGGCCGGGGTGACCGACGGCCTGCAACTCGACACGATTGGCTTGCTCGCCGGGCTGGGCGCGGCGGTGTGTTCGGCGGTGTACTTCCTGCTTGGCGAGCACGGCGTCAGCACCCGCCACCCGCTTGGGATGGTCACGTGGGGCATGGTGTTCGGCGCGATTGCGATGTGCGCGGTCGCGCCGCCGTGGACGTTCCCGAGCGAGGCGCTGACCGCGTCCGCGACGTTCGGACCGTGGCAGCCGCCGGTGTATGTCCTGTTGATCGCGGTCGCGTTGATCTCGACGGTGCTCGCCTACCTCGCGGGCATCACGGCGTTGCGGTACCTGCCCGCGTCGGTGGCCAGCGTGCTCGGGTTGTGCGAGCCACTGGTCGCCACGGCGATGGCGTGGGCGCTGCTCGGCGAGGCGCTGGCGGTGGTGCAGCTCATCGGCGCGGCGGTGTTGCTGACCGGGGCGACGATCGTGCAACTCCAGTCCGGGCGGGCGCAGTCCGGCACCCCGGCCGAGCCACTGCCGGACGCCGTCCCGGAGCCGTGACTCACGGCAACCCGTGTGAGTGAGCGAAACCGCCCACGTGCGCAGTAAGGGGTTGCTACTGTTCGCAACGGGACGGATACAGCACGTGGGGGTAGCGATGAGCGACAGCCATGTCGACCTGGACAGCTTGCGGTCGGTGGCGCGGAAGGTGGATGCCCTTGCCGAGGGGCGTCCCGGTGCGGTGACGCGCGCGACCAACGGCGTCGCCGAGGCGATGTCCGGCAACGAAGGCAGCCCGACGGCGGAGATGCTGCGCGTCCGTTTCGACAAGTGGGTCGAGAACTACAACCTGCTCGGCAAACAGCTCACCGGCTTCGCGAAGGATCTCCATGACGCCGTCGCGTCCTGGGGCGAGATCGAGGACACGAACACCGATCTCTTCGCGCGTTACGGCAAGGACCTCTGATGGACTACGCCGACCTCATGCGCGCCAAGCCCGACGGCTACCACAGCGCGGCACAGGCCCTTCGGCGCTTCGGGGAGGACGTTCGGGATCGCGCCGTCGACTACTGGAACCAGGTCGTGCAGCCGTTGAAGGACACGTCGTCGTCGGGAATCTGGGGCGCCGCCGCCGAGGCCGCGCAGGTGCCGATGATGGATCTGCAACTCGCACTGAATCGCGCGGCAGACCAGATCGAGGCCGTGCCGCAGATCCTGACGCGATACGCCTCCGATTTAGAGGGCTTTCAACGACGTCTCCATGGCATCGTGGCCGAGGCCCGCACGACGGGCGCGGAGATCAATGACACCGGACAGGTCACGGTGTCGGCGCAGGTCCAACAGAACAACCCCGACCGGCCCAAGCTCGCCGAGGAAATCGCAGCCGACATCCGGCGCATCCTGGAGCAAGCGACCCAGCGCGACGTCGACTACTCGGTCGAGATACGCGACGCGCTCGCGGACGAGACGCTGGACGCTCACGACGTCGGCACCCAGTATCGGGACGCGATCAAGGACGCCCACCGTGCGGCGCGGTTGTTGGAAGCAGGCTCCCTCAATGACATGTCCGGCCAGCTTCTGACCTTGCTGCGGGAGAACGCTGACAACCCCGAGTTCGCGGCAGCGTTGTTCACACAACTCGGCGGCAACAGCACCGTGGAGGCGCTGCAGCGGCTCGCCATGCTGCGCGGGATGGACGAGGGCATTGCCCGTTCCGGGGCTGGGCGTAGCCAGGCTGACGAACTCGACGCGATTCACACCGAGCTAGGCAAGGCTCTGGCGATGGCGACCGATCCCGACTCGACGTTCCACGTCGATATGTCCGCTGACTCGCAGTGGCTGCACGATTTCCGTGCCGCGGGCAAGGACACGTTCGGCGGTAGTGCCGTCACCGATCCCGTGACCGGATACCAGGTGATCGGCGGTGTGCTGCGCAACGGCACCTTTTCCGAGGAGTTCCTCGACGTCGTCAGCGACGACATGTACGCCATGGAGCAGCGCGATCCCGACGTGTTCCAGGTCGCCACGGACGCCAAGGTGGACCCCAACCCGCTCGACGGTCTCATGGTCGCGTTCGAGAAGAACCCCGCAGCGGCGACGGATTTCTTCTCCCAGCATCCCGAGCGGATTGACTACATGCTCGATCGCAACGGCGCCCATGGCTACGAAGCGTCAGGGCAGGCCCATGTCATCGACGCGATCGACGCTGCCACCAGGGGAGCCGATCCGGGCTCACCCGGTTTCAACATCTTCGAGCGCACCATCCAGCATATGGGCGACCAGTCTGTCGATGCTGTCGGACTCGTCAATAACCAAGCTCGGGAGAGCATGGGCCAGTTACTGCAAGGCCACATGGGCCAGGTACACGACGCCTTCGGTGGCGCAGACAACATGAACCTCGAGCCTCAAACAGATAGCGCACTGAACCGCGTGCTCGGTGACGTCGCCCACAGCCCTGAGCCTCGATCCACCGCCCGGGTTGCGATCGGGAGCGTGTCGTGACAGCAGAAGTGCCCTTTGAGCTGGGAAAATGAGAGTTGCTGACGCTCTCATCCCTACGCTCGAAAGGGCACCTCGTAGATGCGATTGTT
>WHTY01000067.1 GCA_009377475.1 Actinophytocola sp. | reverse complement strand
GAAACGCTGCTGTCCGGGCTGGCGAAACCGAAGCCACACGTCGACGGCACAACGGATCGGCGCTCCACCGGGCAACGACACGGCGACGCGTTCGCCGAACTACTCGACTACACCCAACGCGCCACCCAACGCCCCACCGAAGCCGGCGAAACACCGGTGGTGACCGTGTCGATGACACTCGACGATCTACTCCGCCGCACCAACAGCGCCAACAGCACCAGGGGCCCGGGCGCGAACGGCACACCCGGCACGCCTGGTGAGGGCACGGCGGCGTCGATGTCGGACCTGTTCGCCGGGACCCCGACGTTGAACTGGCAATGCCCCCTCACCGCCGAGCAGGCCCGCCGCCTGGCGTGCGACTCACGCATCGTCCCAGCGGTGCTCGGCAGCAACGGTGAAATCCTCGACCTCGGCCGCGAAACCCGCACCGCCACCCGCGCCCAACGCCGGGCGTTGGCCGCCCGTGACGGCGGCTGCGTCATGTGCTCGCGCACCGTCCGCTGGTGCCAAACCCACCACATCCGGTTCTGGCAAGACGGCGGACCCACCGACATCATCAACCTCTGTCTCTTGTGCTCGGCCTGTCACCGGCTCGTGCACCACGCAGGCTGGACAATCCGCATGGCCGCAGACGGCCGACCCGAATGCCTGCCACCGGAATGGCTGGATCCCACCCGCCAGCCACGGCGCTTCACCGCACCCCACACCGAACCCCTCGGCTAGCCGACAGACAACCGGCACAACCACATACCGGCTCACCGCGACCAGCACCGCTGGCCGCGGCACAGCCACGTGAGCTGGTGCCGGTAAGCCCGGTAAGCCGTTCGGCCTTGCTGCTACGCGGGCGGTTCGATGCCCTGGTATTCGCGCCAGGAGCCGATGTCGGAGATGTCGGTGAGCGTCGCCGTACGTTCGTACTCCTTCCGCAGCACCACCGCGAACGACGACGTGCCGTCCTCCAGCTCGATGACGCTCAGCTCCAACTCGCGCGGCTCGGCGGGCAGCAGCGAGTCGCGCAGCGTCTCCATCGGCAGGTCGTACAGCTCACCCCAGACGGCGACGCCGCCCTCATCGACCGGCTCGAGCGCGGGAAAGCGGTCGTCGACCGAGTGGAAGCGGTACTTCGGCGCGGTGCGGACCTCCTTCACCAGCGGCGCGCCCCGCAGCTGGTGGTGCAGGTCGCCGCCGCGCATGCCGCCGCCGTTGAGGAACATGTAGACCACGAGGAACCTCCAGGGGTTGTTGGGGTGCCGAGGATTCTGCTCAGCCGAGGATGAGGCGTTCGACAGCCGCCTGCTCGGACACGGCGGCAGCCGCCAGCGTGGTGCGGAGGCCATCGGCATCCGCCAGTGGTCGCTTGGAGACGACGACCTCGGCGGCGGACGCGCTCAGTCCTGCGTCCGTCAGCACCCTGACGGCGTTCGCGGCGGGCAGCCGGTCGAACCAGTTCAGCCCGATCCGCTCCCGGCCCTTAGGCGTGAGGTCGCCGAACAGCCGGAGCCGCGCGAACCCGCCGTCCGGGTAGACGTCGATCCGGGCGTGCGTCACCGGATCGGACTCCGCGACCAGGAACCGGTGGCACGTGTCGGGCTGCAACCGGGTGCGGCCGATCAGCTCCTGCCAGTCCTGCGGACGGTCCGGGTCGGTGCCGCCGGTGAGCCGGAACCAGCCGGGCGCGTTGCCCTTGAAGTGCGTGGTGTCTACGACGACCTGCCGCACCACGCCCTCGGCCGCGAGCCGGACGTTGACCCAGTCGTTGGCGTCGTCACGGCGGCGGGCGGTCTCCCAGCCCTCGCCCATGCTGTACGCGTTGCCGGGCAGCAGGAGGTTGTTCGGGGCGGAGAAGAAGCGGTTCGAGCAGTCGGTGACCGCGCCGCCGTTGGCCATCGCCGCCAGGTCCAGCGGCACCCCGGCGAACCAGCGTGGGTCCGGGACGACCTCGCCGTGCACACGCAGCCGGGCGACGCCGCCGTCCGGATGGATGTTCAGCCGTACGTGGGTAAACCGCTGCGCCGAGTCGATGGGGAACAGGTTCGCGGTGTCACCCTTGAGTGGGGAGCGCGGCAGGATCTCCACCCAGTCGGCGTCGGCCAGCTCGTCGGGGGAGGGGTAGCCGGGGATCGCCGCCGCCTCGACGGAGCACTCCTCGGGGTAGTTGCCCTTGAAGAACGCGGTGTCGACGTTCACGCCGTGGACGACGCCCGGTGCGCCGAGCCGCACCACCGCCCAGTCGTGGCCGGGTTCGCGACGACGTCGAGTCTCCCAGCCGTCGTAGACCTGTCCTTTGTGGCCGAACGTGTGCGGGCGGAACTCCGGCGCGCCGGGGTTGAGCAGGTTTTCCTTCTCCGCGAAGAACTCGTCGTTGGCCGCGACGACCGCACCGCCGAGCGCCCTCGCGGCGAGGTCGGGCAGGTCGGTGAATGCGGTGCTGGTCATCGCGGTCTCCTCCAAATGCTGTGCTAGTAGATACCGATCCGACCGGAATTAGGCCGAACTGGCAGGTCGAGCGAGTGTGCCAGTCGCCCTACTTCCGGTCTTCTTGGTATGTCCCGGTGTCGATTATCGCCGCCAGTCGGTGTTCGGCGAGCCGTTCCAGGAGCGGCCCTGCCTCGGCGACGCAGCGGCGCGGGTCCGGCTCGATGTCGATGAGTGCGTACGCGGCGACGAAGCCCGCCGCGCGCAGCGCCTCGCGGGGCAGCAGGCACTGGCCCGCGATCGCCACCACCGGCGCTCCGGCCTCCCGAGCTGCGGCGGCTACGCCTGCGGGCGCCTTGCCCCGCAACGTCTGCTCGTCCAGTGAGCCCTCGCCGGTGACGACGAGCGACGCGCCCGCCAGGTGTTGGTGGAACCCGACGAGGTCGAGCAGGTACTCGATGCCGGGCCGGAGCGTCGCGCCGAGCACCGCGAGCGCGGCGAACCCGACGCCGCCCGCCGCGCCAGCACCAGGCAGCGTCGCGGTTGCGGCGTCCACGCCCGCGTCGCGCGCCAGCACCTCGTTCCAGCGGGCCAACGCGGCATCAAGCTGCGCGACCTGCTCGGCGTCCGCGCCCTTCTGCGGACCGTAGACCGCTGCCGCGCCGTGCTCACCGAGCAGCGGGTTGTCGACGTCGCTGGCGACGACGACGTCCGCCCCGGCCACCGCGGGATGCAGGTCCGAGACGTCCACTGTGGCCAGTTCCGCGAGGGCGGCGCCGCCCGGCGGCAGGTCCCTGCCGTCGGCGTCGAGCAGTCGCACGCCGAGGGCCTGCGCCAGGCCCGCGCCGCCGTCGGTGCAGGCGCTGCCGCCGAGGCCGAGCACGATGGTGCGGCAGCCGTCGTCCAGCGCGGCGCGGATGACCTCGCCGGTGCCGTACGACGTCGCGACCAGCGGCGCCAGTCGACCTCCTGGCAGCCGGGACAGCCCGGACACGTCGGCCAACTCGACGACGGCGGTGTCACCCCGACGGGCGTAGGCGGTGGCGACCGGCTCGCCGGTGGGACCGCTCGCGGTTACCGCCACCCGGGTGAACCCGGCCGCGAGTGCGGCGTCCAGCGTGCCGTCACCGCCATCGGCGACCGGCACCTCCCGGACGTCGATGCTCGGCTGCGCGCGCCGCAGGCCCGCCGCGACGTGCGCGGCGACCTCCGGCGCGGACAGCGAACCCTTGAACTTGTCCGGCGCGACCAATACGTGGCTCATGAACCCATAGTGGCGATCGCCGTCGGGGCGTGCTCAGCCGAGGTGGCCAACTCCTCGAATTCGGTGACGTTGTCGAGTTCGGTGCCCATGGCGATGTTGGTGACGCGTTCCAGGATCACCTCGACCACCACCGGGATGCGGTACTCGTCCATCAGGTTGCGGGCTTTGTCGAACGCGGGCTGGATCTCGTCGGGGTGATGCACCCGGATGGCTTTGCAGCCCAGTCCTTCTGCGACCTTGATGTGGTCCACCCCGTAGGAGTTCAGCTCGGGGGCGTTGAGGTTGTCGAAGGACAGTTGGACGTTGTAGTCCATGTCGAATTGGCGTTGGGCTTGGCGGATCAGCCCAAGGTAGGAGTTGTTCACCACGACGTGCAGGTACGGCAGGTTGAACTGCGCCCCGACGGCGAGTTCCTCGATCATGAACTGGAAGTCGTAGTCACCCGACAGCGCGACCACGGTGGCGTCGGGATCGGCTTTGGCGACGCCGAGGGCGGCGGGTGCGGTCCAGCCGAGTGGTCCGGCTTGGCCGCAGTTGATCCAGTGCCGGGGGTGGTAGACGTGGAGGAACTGCGCGCCGGCGATTTGGGAGAGCCCGATGGTGCTGACATAGCGGACGTCGGGTCCGAAGGCGCGGTTCATTTCCTCGTAGACCCGCTGCGGTTTGATGGGGACGTTGTCGAAATGCGTCTTGCGGTGCAGCGTCGCCTTGCGGTGCTGGCAGTCGGCGACCCAGCCGGTGCGCTCCGGCAGCGCACCAGTCGACGCCCGCTCGCGGGCGGCGTCGAGCAGCAGGCGCAGCGCCGCGCCCGCGTCCGACGTGATGCCGTAGTCCGGCGCGAACACCCGGCCGATCTGCGTCGGCTCGATGTCGATGTGCACGAAGGTGCGGTCCGCGGTGTAGGTGTCGAGGCCGCCGGTGTGGCGGTTGGCCCACCGGTTACCGATGCCGAGCACGAAGTCCGATGCCAGGAGCGTGGCGTTGCCGTAGCGGTGCGCGGTTTGCAATCCGGCCATACCCGCCATGAGGGGGTGGTCGTCGGGGATGGCGCCCCACCCCATCAACGTCGGAATCACCGGCACGTTGAGCAGTTCGGCGAGTTCGACCAGCTCGGTTGAGGCGTCGGCGTTGATGATCCCGCCGCCCGCGACGATCAACGGCCGCTCTGATGCGGCGAGCATGTCCAAGGTCTTTTCGACTTGGGCGCGGGTGGCGGCGGGTTTGTGGGCTTCAAGGGGCTGGTAGGTGTCGGGGTCGAACTCGATCTCGGAGAGCTGGACGTCGAGGGGGAGGTCGATGAGCACCGGGCCGGGGCGTCCGGAGCGCATCTCGTGGAACGCGCGCTGGAACACCCACGGCACCTGCGCCGGTTCCAACACGGTGACCGCCAGCTTGGCCAGCGGCTTCGCGATCGACGAGATGTCGACAGCCTGGAAGTCCTCCTTGTGTAGCCGGGAGCGGGGTGCTTGGCCGGTGATGCACAGGATGGGGATGGAGTCGGCGGCGGCCGAGTAGAGGCCGGTGATCATGTCGGTGCCTGCGGGGCCGGAGGTGCCGATGCAGACACCGATGTTGCCCGCGTGGGTGCGGGTGTAGCCCTCGGCCATGTGGGAGGCGCCCTCGACGTGGCGGGCGAGGACATGGTCGATCTCGCCGGACTCGCGCAACGCCGCGTAGAACGGGTTGATGGCCGCGCCGGGCACGCCGAACGCGGTGTCGACACCTTCGGCCTTCAGGACCTCCACCGCCGCGCGGGCGGCCGTCATACGAGCCATGGTGTTCTCCTTGCTGTGAGCAGGGCTCCTGGGAAGGCGTGCGGAATACGTTGTGGGACGGGGTGGGGGAGGGTGCGGCTGTCGACATGCGCACACACAGGGATATGTCGACAGCCGCACCAGGGATCAGTGGCGACCGGTGCTCAGCGGCGGCCGGACAGCTCCTCGGCGAGCTTGAGGAGTGCGGAGTGGTCGAGTGCGCCGTCGCCGCGCGCGACGAGGGCGGCCACGAGCTGCGAGACGGCCGCGCCGAGCGGGAGCGTGACGCCTGCTTCGCGGGCGGCGGCTTGCACGATGCCGAGGTCTTTGTGGTGCAGTTCGGTGCGGAACCCGGGGTTGAACTGGCGCTTGAGCATGCCGGGGCCCTTGCGCTCCAGGATGGTGCTGCCCGCGAGCCCGCCGCCCAGGACGGAGAGGGCGGCGTCGGTATCCACGCCGTGGGCTTCGAGGAACACGATCGATTCGGCGACCAGCTCCAGCGTGCCGGCCACGATGAGCTGGTTGGCCGCTTTCACGGTCTGCCCGGAGCCGGCCTTGCCGACGTGCACGACGGTCTTGCCGACCGCGTCGAACACGTCACGGGCGGCGTCGAACGCCTCGGCGTCGCCGCCGACCATGATCGACAACGCGCCGTCGATCGCGCCCTGCTCACCACCCGAGACCGGGGCGTCCAGTACCCGCACGTCCTGCTTCGCCGCCTGCTCCGCGACCGTACGCGCGGTGTCGGGTTTGATGGTGGAGCAGTCGATGTAAAGCAGGCCCGGCTTGGCATTGGCGAGCACGCCATCGTCGCCGAGCGCGACGTGTTCGACGTCGGGGGAGTCGGGCAGCATGGTGATCACGACGTCGGCGTCGCGGACGGCGTCGGCCACCGAACCCGCGGCCTTGCCGCCCTGGCCGACGAGCTTGTCGACCGCAGGCTGGCTGCGGTTGTAGCCGATAACGTCGAAACCTGCTTTCACCAGGTTGGCCGCCATTGGCCCACCCATGATGCCGAGTCCGATGAATCCCACAGTGGTCATCGTGGAAGTCCTTTCTGTTTAGCGGGTGAACCAGCCGAAGCTGTCGACGGTGGCGCCGGATGGCTTGTACTCCGCCGCGATCCAACCCGTGTAGCCACGGTCGCTGAGTTGGTCCAGGTAGCCGGTGAGGTCGAGGTCGCCGGTGCCGGGTTCGTTACGGCCGGGTGCGTCGGCGATCTGTACGTGGGCGATGCGATCGACGTGCGTGTCGATGGCCCGCGCGACGTCGTCGCCGTTGACCGCGAGGTGGTACAGGTCAGCCAGCAGGGCGACGTTCGGCGAGCCAGCGGCGTGCACCGTGTCGATTACGTCGATCGCGTCAGCCGCGGTCAGCAGGGGATAGCGTGGTGCGCCGCTGACCGGCTCGATCAGCACGGTGCCACCGATCTCGCCCACCGCCTTCGCCGCGTACGTCAGGTTCTCCACCGCCAGCGCGTCCTGGGTGCCGCTGTCGACGCCGTCAAGGCGGTTGCCATACAGCGCGTTGAACGCCCGGCACCCGGTGCGCTCACCCAGCGCGGCAACGACGCGGGCGTTGTCCCGGAACTCCTGCTCGCGACCCGGCCACGAGACAACGCCCCGGTCGCCGGACGGCAGGTCACCGCCGAAGAAGTTCAGCCCGATAAGGGACACCCCCGCGTCGGCCAAGGCTGCGACGAACTCGTCCTGCTCGTCCCCGCTGGGCACCGGCTCGAGGAACGGCCACCAGAACTCGACGGCGTCAAACCCGGCCGCCTTCGCCGCCGCCGGACGGTCGAGCACAGGCAGTTCGGTGAACAGCAGTGAGCAGTTCACCGCGAAGCGATCCGCGTGCCGGTCCATGATACTCCTACTTCCACAATGCGAAAATCTGGTTCTGTGTTCTGGAATTAAGGTACGACGTCGCTGTGAGCTGCGTCAAGTGGGTCTCTCTGGCGGCATAAAAAACGGCACCCCGCGTTCGCGAGGTGCCGGGGGCTTCCGGTGTGGGATCAGCCGCCGCGTTCCTGCTCGGCGATCGCCTTGGACAGCCGCGCGCCGATCTCCACGGTCGTCGGCGCGATGCGTGCCGCGATCTCCTGGGTGAGCCTGCCTTCCGGGCCGGACACCGACACCGCCGCCGGGACGGGGCAGCCGGTCAGCGGCACCGCGATGCAGCGCACGCCCAGCTCCTGCTCGCTCTCGTCCAGCGCGTAACCCTGTTCGGCGATACCCACCAAATGGGCGATGAACTCGTCCGGGTCGGTGTGGGTGTGCGG
The DNA here is from genome assembly GCA_009377475.1 of Actinophytocola sp. Lineage (GTDB taxonomy): Bacteria > Actinomycetota > Actinomycetes > Mycobacteriales > Pseudonocardiaceae > Haloechinothrix_A. The sequence continues at coordinate 20,324 of WHTY01000067.1, read as the reverse complement.
GGTGTAGGCGGGCATCCCGGTCCGCCGCAGCAGATCCCTCACCTGATCAGGTGGCAGCTGCGAGAGGATGGCCTTGCCGACGCCGGTGCCGTGCGGCAGCAGTCGACGTCCGACCTCGGTGAACATCCGCATCGAGTGCTTCGACGGAACCTGCGCCACGTAGACGACCTCGTCGCGTTCCAGCACGGCGAGGTTCGCCGTCTCTCCGGTGGTATCGACCAACTCGGTGAGATGCGGCCGTGCCCAGGTGCCGAACTGCTTGCTGGCGTGCTCACCCAGTCGGATCAAGCGTGAGCCGAGGGCGTAGTGCCGGTTCGCGTTCTGTCGGACGTAGCCCAATTCGACTAGCGTGCGAATCAGCCGGTGAATCGTGGGCATCGGCAGCCCCGTCGTTGCCGCCAGCTCCGAAAGGCTCGCCTCGCCTCCGGTGTCGGCGAGCCCCTCAAGCAGCTCAAACGCGCGCCGGAGCGACTGCACGCCGCCGCTGGCGCCGCGTGTCTGCTTCGGGGATGTCATGCCGACTCCTTTCGCCGAGCCCCACGTTGTTGTTCCGTAATGCAGAAACTATAGTCCGTTATGTAGAGAAGCGCAGTAACCCGTGGCTTGGAGAGTTCGTAATGACTGATGTTCGTGGCCTAGGCGGCTCCGTCGAGCGAGGCGACGAGATCCTGACCCCCGAGGCGCTTGCCTTCGTCGGTGGGCTGCACAAGGCGTTCGCCGCGCGGCGAGACGAGCTGCTCCGTGCGCGCACCGAGCGCAGGAACGCGGCGGCGAAGGCAGGCAAGCTCGACTTTCTGCCCGAGACCAAGGAGGTCCGCGAGGGCGACTGGCAGGTCGCGGGCACCCCGGAGGCGCTGCGCAACCGCCGCGTCGAGATCACCGGCCCGACCGACCGCAAGATGACCATCAACGCGATGAACTCTGGCGCGAAGGTGTGGCTGGCCGACCTGGAGGACGCCAACACGCCGCACTGGTCGAACGTCGTCTCCGGCCAGATCAACCTGTACGACGCCGCGCGCGAGACCATCTCGCTGGACACCGGCGCGAAGAAGTACGAGCTGCGTGACGACGTCGAGCGCCCGACCATCGTGGTGCGCCCGCGTGGCTGGCACCTGCCGGAGCGCAACATCACCGTCGACGGCGAGGTCACCGTGGGCGCGCTGGTGGACTTCGGTCTGCATTTCTTCCACAACGCGAAGTACCTGACCGAGCGTGGCACCGGCCCGTTCTATTACCTGCCGAAGCTGGAGAGCCACCTCGAGGCGCGGCTGTGGAACGACGTGTTCACCCACGCGCAGCAGGAGCTGGGCGTCCCGCACGGCACGATCCGTGCCACCGTGCTGGTCGAGACCATTCCGGCGGCGTTCGAGATGGAGGAGATCCTCTACGAGCTGCGGGACCACGCCGCTGGCCTGAACGCGGGCCGCTGGGACTACCTGTTCAGCGTGATCAAGTACTTCCGCGACTCCGGCCAGAAGTTCACGCTGCCGGACCGCAACTCGGTGACCATGACCGCACCGTTCATGCGCGCCTACACCGAGCTGCTGGTGCGCACCTGCCACAAGCGCGGCGCGATGGCCATCGGCGGCATGGCGGCGTTCATCCCGAGCAAGGACCCCGAGGTCAACGAGAAGGCGCACGCCAAGGTCACCGACGACAAGAACCGCGAGGCCAACGACGGTTTCGATGGCTCGTGGGTCGCGCACCCCGGCATGGTGTCGCTGTGCGGGGAGCAGTTCGACAAGGTCCTCGGCGAGAAGTCGAACCAGGTCGACCGCAAACGGGAGGACGTCTCGGTGACCGCCGAGCAGCTGCTCGCCGTCGAGGAGACCCCCGGCGCCTGCACCGAGGCCGGGCTGCGCGCCGCGGTCGACGTCGGTGTCCGCTACATCGCGTCCTGGTTGGGCGGCAACGGCGCCGCCGCGATCCACAACCTCATGGAGGACGCGGCCACCGCCGAGATCTCCCGCTCGCAGCTGTGGCAGTGGGTCAACAACGGCGTCGAGCTGGAAGGCGGCGCGAAGGTCACCGCCGACCTGGTTCGCGAGGTGCTCGCAGAGACCCGCAAGGAGCTGGCCGGTGAGATCGACGCCGAGCTGCTCGACCCGGCTGTCGAGCTGTTCGAGCAGGTCGCGCTGGCGGACGAGTTCCCGGACTTCCTGACGCTGCCCGCCTACGACCGGATCAAGTGATTCCAGTGATTCCAGTGATCACTGCCGTGCGGTAACGCACTAGCTCACGCAATGCGGGGTGGCTCCCGGTGCTACCGGGTGCCACCCCGCCGCCGTGTTCCCCGTTCGGGACGTCGTGTTCCTCGTGCTCGACGCTGTGTTCGTCAGTCCGGAGCGTTCGTGCGTGGCTCGAACGGCGGCACGTCCGGGTCGTCGTCAGCGGGCGGCTCCGGATCGCGCCAAGTTTCCGCGCGCGTCGGCTTGTCGCCACGCAGCGTGCCTTCGAGTTCTTCCTTCAACGCGTCGTCCTGCCGGGGCGAGTGTTTCTCGCTTCCGCGCTCCATCGCCACCTCCTGGTCGGATCTGTCGTGGCTCCGGCGTACCCGCAGGTAGCGGTGGCAAACCCGTGTTGCGCCACGCGCAGCGGTGTCCGACGGCATCGCGACGGATGGCCTGCCTGACTGCCGAATACAACGTCGTGAGCGTCGGACACAGCGTTCGGAGCGTCGGACACAGCGTCGTGAGTGCAGGACACGGCGGCGGGAGCGGGGGACACGGCGCGGCGGCGGCTCAGGGCAACGCGGCGAGGATGCGGCGGGCGCGTTCGTCCGGGTGCTGGTTGGGACAACTGGCGCACTTGTCCAGCCCCGTGGCCTTGTCAATCAGGCAGCAGGACACCCGGCGCACGACCAGACGCTCGCGGTAGCGCTCGAAGCGCGGCCGGGGCAGCGCCGGACCGATGCCGTCTGCGACCGCGCCTACCAGCGTCAACGCACCATCGACGTCATCCACCGCCTGCCCCGCCCAGAGCGCCCGGTTGGCGATCGAGTCGGCGGCGATCGCCCACAACGCCCGTTCACCAGCGCCGCACGCGGACGACACCGAGGCGACCGCTGCCGCCAGCGCGTCGCCCATCGCCGTGCCGAGCGCAGTCGCATCACCATCGAACAGGCGTGACGAGTGCGCATCGACGAGCCGGCCGTCCGGGTGAATCTGCAACGTCACCGCGTCCAGTGCGGGATCGACGGCCCGCCCGGTGTGCAGCAGCGCCTCCAACGGCGGCGCGACCAGCAGGGACGACGTCGAGTACCACCACACCGTGCCCAGCACCCGCTTCGGCGCGGGACCGTACAACGCCCGGGCGAGTCGCAGCCGCTCGGCCATCCAGTCCGGATCGATGATCAACGCCGCGCGGTACGCCGTCATGCCACCTCACCTCGCGGCCGGTACGTCCCAACGGTGCAGGACACGGTCACCCGAACAGTCTCGGGGAGCGCGTCGAGCGCGCCGGGCGAGAGGTGATGCGCGGTCGGTCCCATTTCGATCAGTGTCCGTGCCTCCGCTGCGGACAACGCCAGCGGGTAGCTGACGTCTTCAACCCCAACCCGGTCGAAGTGCCGCGACAACCCCTCCGCCAGCCGTTGCTCCTTCGCCGGATCGACGTCGAGTGTGTATTCACCCAGCTCAGCGAGGTGCGACGACGTCGGCGTCACGACGACCAGCACCCCGTCGGCGCGGAGCACCCGGCGGAACTCCGCAGCGTTGCGCGGTGCGAAGACGTCCAGCACGACCGACACGCAGCCGTTCGCGAGCGGCAACGGCTCCCAGGTGTTCCACACCGCAGCGGCCGCGCGCGGGTGTGCCCGCGCCGCGCGACGACACGCGGCGGCGGACAGGTCCAGCGCGAGGCCCGTCGCGTCCGGGAGCGCGTCCAACGTCGCCGCGAGGTAGTACCCCGTCCCCGCCCCGGCGTCCACGACCAGCCCGGGCAGCGACCGAGGCGCCGGATCGCGGAACGTGGGACTCGCGTCCTCGGAAGGTGTGACTCGCGCGGAATAAGGTGTGACACGCGCGGAATAAGGTGTGACACGCGCGGACAAGGCGCCGGACGACGCGGCACGGGCAACCGCAGCCGCCAGCGGCGCGTAATGCCCCGCGTCGAGGAACGCCGCCCGCGCCGCCACCATCTCCGTCGTGTCGGCCGTGCCGGACGGCACCTTCGCGTGGAGCAGGTTCACGTACCCCTGCTTGGCGATGTCGAAGCTGTGCCCCGTGGCGCACCGGAGCGACCGCCCCGCGACGTCGAACGCAGCACCGCACACCGAGCACCGCAGCGCACGCAACACCGACGGCGCGCAGAGTACGCGCTCAGCGCCGGTCACCGAGCGTGCGTTAACCATCGCGCTTGGTTCAACTTCCCTGGTCATGGTCTCCCGAATCATCCGAACAGGGGGTGGACAGCGGATGCGCGAAACGCACCGTTAACACACCCTGTCCCTTGGTTCACGACCGGGAAACGTGGCGCGCGATTCCGCGCAACATGGCTTTCCCATGCTTTGCCTCAATTGTCATGTAGGCGAGTGCGTCTCAAGGAGACACCATGGAAGGTAATACCGCCTGGCTGCTCACCAGCTCCGCGCTGGTGCTGCTGATGACGCCGGGCCTCGCGTTCTTCTACGGCGGCATGGTCCGCTCGAAGAGCGTGCTCAACATCATGATGCTGTGCTTCGGCGCCATTGGCCTGATCGGCGTGCTGTGGGTGATCTACGGCTACGGCATCGCGTACGGCGACACCATCGGGACCCTGTTCGGGTGGTCGTCAGAGGCGATCGGGCTGAACGGTCTGATGGACCCCGCAGAGGACCCGACCGGCACCACGGTGGACGTCGCGTTCCAGGCGATGTTCGCCATCATCACGGTCGCGCTGATCGCGGGCGCCATCGCCGACCGGGTGCGGTTCGGCCCGTGGCTGCTGTTCGCGGGCCTGTGGGCGACCCTCGTCTACTTCCCGGTCGCGCACTGGGTCTGGGGCGACGGCTGGATCGGCGAGATGGGCACGCTCGACTTCGCCGGTGGCACCGCTGTCCACATCAACTCCGGCGCCGCCGCGCTCGGCCTCGCGCTGGTGCTCGGCAAGCGCAAAGGCTGGCCGAAGGAGTCGATGAAGCCGCACAACCTGCCGTTCGTGATGCTCGGCGCCGGTCTGCTGTGGTTCGGCTGGTTCGGCTTCAACGCCGGTTCCGCGTACGCCGCTGACGGTGTCGCCGGTATCGCCTTCGTCAACACGCTGTCGGCCACCTGCGCCGGGATGCTCGGCTGGCTGCTGCTTGAGCGCGTGCGTGACGGTAACGCCACCAGCCTCGGCGCCGCGTCCGGCATCGTCGCTGGCCTTGTCGCCATCACCCCGGCGTGTGCCTACGTCGACACCTGGGGCGCGCTGGCCATCGGCTTCGTCGCTGGTATCGTCTGCGCCTTGGCGGTGAGCCTGAAGTACAAGCTGGGCTACGACGACTCGCTCGACGTCGTGGGCATCCACATGGTCGGTGGCCTGATCGGCACCGCGACGATCGCGCTGTTCGCCACGTCGATGGTCGACCCGGCCGCCGGGACGCCGGACGCGTACAGCGAGGGCCTGTTCTACGGCGGTGGCCTCGACCTGGTCGTGCCGCAGCTGGCCGGTGCGTTCGGTGTGATGATCTACTCCTGCGCGGTGGCGATCATCCTGGGCCTCGCGATCCAGAAGACCATCGGCTTCCGGGTCAGCGAAGAGGTCGAGGTCTCTGGTATCGATGAGGCCGAGCACGCCGAGGTCGCCTACGAGTTCGGCGCGATGCGCGGCGGAAGGACCGGTGGCTCCGTCACCGCTCCGGCGACCAAGAAGCTGGAGGACAGCAAGTCATGAAGCTGATCACCGCCATCATCAAGCCGTTCACCCTCGACGACGTCCGCAGCGCGCTGGAACAGCTCGGCGTGCTCGGCATGACCGTCAGCGAGGTGCAGGGCTACGGCAGGCAGAAGGGCCACACCGAGGTCTACCGGGGCGCCGAGTACGCCGTGGACTTCGTCGCGAAGCTGCGGGTCGAGGTGGTCACGGACGAGTCCAGTGTGGAGAAGGTCATCGAGGCCATCACCAGCGCCGCGCACACCGGCAAGATCGGTGACGGCAAGGTGTGGGTGACCCCGGTCGAGCAGGTGATCCGGGTCCGCACCGGTGAACGCGGCACGGACGCGCTCTAAGCGCCCGTGATCGCAGGGGAGCTTGTCGAGGCGGCCGAACGGCTGCTCGGCAGCAAAACCAAGAACGGGAGGCTGGGGGCGGCGGCGCTGCGTGCGGCGCTGGTGAACCTCTACGAGTTCTGGCTGGGGAAAGGCGCGGCGGCGGCCGGCGTCGACACCGACCATCCCGGTGTCGCGCTGGTCGCCGTCGGCGGCCTCGGGCGCGAGGAGCTCGTGCCTTACTCCGATTTGGACCTGGTGCTCGTCCACACGGGAGAGTCGCGGGATCGCGGTGTCAACCAGATCGCCGACGCCTTGTGGTACCCGCTGTGGGACGCCCGCGTCGGCCTCGACCACTCGGTGCGCACGACGTCGGAAGCGCTCGCCGTTGCCCGCAAGGACCTGCGCACCCAACTCGGGCTGCTCGACGCCCGCTACATCGCGGGCGACGCCGATCTCGCCGCGTCGCTGGCAACGGCCGCACGTGAACAGTGGCAGCGCACCGCGCGCAAGCGCATCGGCGAGCTGGCCGACTCGGTGCGGGAACGCTGGCGGCGCACCGGCGAGATCGGACAGTCCGCCGAACCCGACCTCAAGTACGGCGGCGGCGGACTGCGCGACCTCGGACTGCTGGACGCGCTCTCGGCCGCCCAGCTCGTCGACCGGCCCGGTGACGAGCTGCACCGCGCCCGCGCGCTACTGCTCGACGTCCGCACCGAACTACGGCTGGAGCTGCGCCGCGACCGCGACGTCCTCGCGGCGCCGCAGGCCGACAAGATCGCCGCGACCCTCGGCTTCGATGACCGGTTCACGCTCGCCCGCGAGCTGGCGGGCGCGGGACGCGCGGTGCGCTACGCCGTCGACGTCGCCCTGCGCGCCAATGCCGACACACCGAAACGGTTCGGGCTGCGCGCGGCCCGCAAGCCCCTGGACGAGGGCGTCGTGCTGCACGGCAACGAAGTCGCGCTCGCCAAGGGTGCGCTGCCCGCCAAGGACCCCGCGCTGCTGCTGCGGGTGGCGTCCTCGGCGGCGCGCACCGGCAAACCGATCACCTACGCCGCGCTGCGCACGCTCGCGGACTCCGCGCCCGAACTACGCACGCCGTGGCCCGCTGAGGCGCGCCAGGAGCTGACCGCCCTGCTCGGCGCGGGAGAGGGCCTGGTCGACGCCGTGGAAGCGCTGGACAACACCGGGCTGTGGGCGCGGCTGTTCCCCGAATGGGGCGCGGTCCGCGACCTGCCGCCGCGCGAGCCGGTGCACCGCTGGACCGTGGACCGCCACCTCGTGCAGGCCTGCGTCGAGGCATCCGCCCTCACCACGACCGTGTCCCGGCCCGACCTGCTGGTGCTCGGCGCGCTCCTGCACGACATCGGCAAGGGGCGCGGCACCGACCACTCCGAACTGGGCGCGGCGATTACCGCGGAGGTGGCGCGGCGCATCGGCTTCGGCGACGACGACGTCGACGTGCTCACCGAAATGGTGCGCCACCACCTGCTACTGCCGCACACCGCGCTGCGCCGCGACATCAGCGAGCCGGAGACGGTGCAGCGGGTCGTCAGCACGCTCGGCGAGAACCCGGTCCTGCTTGAGCTGCTGCACGCCCTCGCCAAGGCGGACGCATTGGCGACCGGTCCCGGCGTGTGGAGCGAGTGGCGCGCGGGACTGCTGCGAGAGCTGGTCGCGCGGTGCAAGGAGGTCATGCGGGGCGGTCCGCTTGTCACCGAGGAACCTCTGGACGACCGGCAGCGGCTGCTCGCCGAGACCGCGAAGTCGTCAGGGCGCACCGAGGTGCTCGTGACGTCGGAAGGCAACGTCGCCACCATCGCGATCGCCGCGCCACCGGGCGGTGACCTGCTCGCCCCCGCCGCTGGCGCGCTGGCGTTGCAGTCCCTCGAAGTGCACCAGGCGTCGTTGCACGTCCACGCCGGGGTGCGGGTCGGGCTGTTCAGCGCCTCACCCCGGTTCGGCAGGCCGCCGGACCCGGCACTGCTGCGGGAGAAGCTCGCCCGCGCGGTCAGCGCGCCGGACGCCCTCGGTGAGCAACTGGCGTCGAAGGAACGCGACTACGGCGACCAGCCGCAACAGGCCGAGCCGAGGGTGCTGTGGTTCGACGAGGAGACCGTGGGCGCGGACACCGTGCTGCTTGAGCTGCGCGCCACCGACCGGATCGGGTTGCTGTACCGGGTCGCCGACGCGCTGCGCTCGTGCGACGCCGAAATCCGGTGGGCGCGGGTTGCCACGCTGGGCGTGTCCTGCGTCGACTCGTTCGCGCTGCGGCCCAAGGGCGGGCGCAGTGACGTGGAGTGGCGCAAGGGCGTTGAGCAAGCCGTGCTCGCCGCCGCTCGTGGCCCGGTATCCGGAGGTTGACGGGCCCTTCCCGCCGTACCGGCAGCGACCACAGGCGGAGGCGGGCTATCTCGGTCCGGTCACCTGGCCCGCCGGTGAACCGTCGGGATCGCGCAGCAGCACCGAGCCATCCTTGCCCGCGAGCGCGACATCGGAGCGGTACCGTCCCTCGCTCAGCGCGGCCAGTTGGCCGAGGCTGATCATCCGCACGATCTCGTCGTCGCGCCGCAAGATGAGCAGGTTGCCGTCCTGGACGTAGTCGCCGTCATAGGTGCCGTCACCGTCGAGTTCGATCGGTAAGCCGATGACACGTTCGACGCGGGCTCCGCTCGCGGGTCCGATGATGATGTCCACCGTTGTCCACTCGCCGGGCAGCAGCTCCTTCAGGGGCCGGGTGGTCTGCTCGTCCCTGATCTGCCGGACCTGATTGGCGAAGGTGTCGTCGAATTCCACTGCGTTGTCTCCTGTCCCGCTGGTGGAGCAGCTCGAAACCAGGGCGAGCACGGCCATGATGATCAGTGTTGGCATGCGTATCAGTACCGATCGTCCGGGTACGCGGACGGGTCGTCCGGCGTGGTGTGGTCCTGACGATCATCGTTGTTGGTCGGCCACGGATTACCGCCGGTGTCGTAGGTGTCGCCGTGCTCGATCTGGTCACTCGGAGCCAGCGTGCCCTCGCTGTCGACGACTACCATCTCGCCGTCGCGGACCGCCCGCTCGATCAGCCCCGCCAGCTCGTCGGGGCTGGCGTCAGGGTTCTCGGTGGCGATGCGCCTGCCGACCTCATTGTTGTGCAGATCCATCGCGACCGGGGTGGCATGGGACTCCGGGCTGCGTTCGTGCGCGGTGGCGAACTCGGCGGCCCACTCGTCGCCGAACCGCTGGGCCATGCGCGCGTTCCAGTAGGCGTGCCGGAACGCGTCGCTGTGCCCGTCGGTAACTCCCTCGCTGTCGAAAACGGTCTCGCCACGGTGCAGCGCGTCCTGCCGGATGTCGGCCAGCTCTTTGACCCCGAGCAGGCCCTCGTGCCGCTGCAGGTCGTCGAGCATCTCCGCTTCGGTGGCGGTGACCCGGTTCTTCTCGTTGCCCAGCTGTTCCCATGCCCAGCCGGTCACTCCGTCCGGCCACTCGGTCATGCCGTCGGGATCGGGCGACACGTGGTACTTCTCCCGGGTCCGGTCATCGAACTCATCGAGCTCGACCCGCTTCTCGCCCGCGTCCGCCGCGTCGGCCAGCGTGCTCGCGCCGCCGTCGTCCAGTTCGCCGTCAACGACCCGCTGGAGGGTGCGTGTCAGGTCGTCGTCGATCTCCTCCGCTGTGGTCAGCACACCCGCTACTCCCGAGACCAGCTCGGTCCGCGTGGCCAGGCGTGAGAGCCAGGAATCCTCCGAGTCGCCGTCCGCGGTATCGATCACATCGCCGTTGTCGATACGGAACTGGTGCTGAGCAGCTAGTGTGTCCAGCTCATCGACCGTGCGGCGCAGCGACCGCACAGCCTGCTCGGCCTCATCGAGCGCGCTGGCCAGCGCGGCGGTCTCCGCAGCCATGACCTCCAGCTCCTGCCTGCGCTTGCGCAGCATCGCTTTGGCCGAGTCGGCGGCGTCGCCCTCCCACTCGCGCGGCGTGGCAGAAGCATCGATCTCCGCTTGCAGACCGACGATGCCATTGCGCGCCTTGACCATGATGTCGGCCGCGGTGCCGACCTCGGTGGCCGACCATTCCTTGATCTCGTTCCAACTCGCCATCAGCGTGGCCCCTGACCGTCGAAGTCCTGCTGGGCCGCCTGCTCGTCGGAGTCATACCGGTCGGCCGCGTCGTTGAGATTGTCGCGATAGTCACCCATGTCCTTCTGCCACGCGGTTTTCTTGTCCTCGAGATGTTTGTCCAGTGCTGCCGCGAGACCGCTTGCCCTGCTGCCGGGCAATACGGCGCTGAGCGTGTCACCGATCGACAACTCCATCGAACCCACTTGATCGGCGGCATCACCCGCCGCCCGCGCCGCGTCTCGCAACGATTCGGATCCGACCCCAAAACCCGTCATGTCTCTCCCCTCGAGCCAAGCGCATCCGATTGTGCCAGCGACAGGCGCTGCCGATGAGCTGTTTCGGCGCACTCGACGGTGGCGAGGATCACGCCGTGCCCGTCGTCGTTCAGGACCCCGCTCCGCACGGCCGACGGGCATCCTCACCGGCGTCGGGCGCCGGTGGCGCGATACGGTTGTCATGAGGGGCTTCCCGCTCGCGCGGCGGGAAGGCACCCACTTCATCGACCTGCTGGAGTATCCACTCGTGTTCGAGACCCTTTCCGACCGGCTCACCTCCGCCCTGCAGAACCTGCGTGGCAAGGGCAAGCTGTCCGACGCCGACGTCGACGCCACGGCGCGCGAGATCAGGATCGCGCTGCTCGAGGCGGACGTCGCGCTGCCTGTGGTGCGCACGTTCATCGGCCAGATCAAGGAGCGCGCCAAGGGCGCCGAGGTCTCGCAGGCGCTGAACCCGGCGCAGCAGGTCATCAAGATCGTCAACGAGGAGCTGGTCGGCATCCTCGGCGGCGAGACCCGCAGGCTCAACCTCGCGAAGAACCCGCCCACGGTGATCATGCTCGCCGGTCTGCAGGGTTCCGGTAAGACGACGTTGGCTGGCAAGCTCGCCATGCACCTGAAGAAGCAGGGCCACGCGCCCATGCTTGTCGCCTGTGACCTGCAACGACCCAACGCCGTCACGCAGCTCCAGGTCGTCGGGGAGCGCGCAGGGGTGCGGGTGTTCGCGCCGGAGCCCGGCAACGGCGTCGGTGACCCGGTCGCCGTCGCCCGCGACAGCGTCGCCGAGGCGCGCTCGGCGCAGCACGACATCGTCATCGTCGACACGGCGGGCCGCCTCGGTGTCGACGAGGAGATGATGCGGCAGGCCGCCGACATTCGCGACGAGGTCACGCCGGACGAGACGCTGTTCGTCGTCGACGCGATGATCGGTCAGGACGCCGTCACCACCGCCGAGGCGTTCCGCGACGGCGTCGGCTTCACCGGCGTCGTGCTGACCAAGCTCGACGGCGACGCCAGGGGTGGCGCCGCGCTGAGCGTCCGGGAGGTCACCGGCGCGCCGATCCTGTACGCGTCCAACGGCGAGAAGCTGGAGGACTTCGACGCCTTCCACCCGGACCGGATGGCGAGCCGGATCCTGGGCATGGGCGACATGCTCACCCTCATCGAGCAGGCCGAGCAGGCGTTCGACCAGGAGCAGGCCGAGCAGGCGGCGAGCAAGCTCAGCACCGGCGAGATGACGCTGGAGGACTTCCTCGACCAGATGCTCGCGGTGCGCAAGATGGGCCCGATCGGCAACCTGCTCGGGATGCTGCCCGGCGCGGGGCAGATGAAGGACCAGCTCTCCGGCATCGATGACAAGCACCTGGACCGGCTGCAGGCGATCATCAGGGGCATGACGCCGGACGAGCGGGCCAACCCGAAGATGATCAACGGCTCGCGCCGCTCCCGCATCGCGCTCGGGTCGGGTGTGCAGGTCCGCGAGGTCAACGACCTGGTGAACCGGTTTTTCGAGGCCCGCAAGATGATGCAGCAGATGGCCGGTCAGTTCGGCATGGGCGGCGGCAAGAGCGCCACCAAGAAGCGCAAGGGCAAGAAGGGGAAGAAGGGCAAGAACAAGGGGCCCACGCAGCCCAAGATGCGCGGCGGCTTCCCCGGTGGCATGCCGATGATGCCGCCGCCTGGTGGCGGCGGCGGTCAGGGCGGGCCGGACCCCTCGCAGCTCGGCGGCGGGATGAACGACTTGCCTCCCGGTTTCGACCCTTCGAAGCTGAAACTGCCGAAGAAGAAGTAGCCCCGGCCGCTGGCTGTCATGGCAGGCCGTGGCGACAATCGGTAGGCCGAGTCGACGGAAGGGGTTCTGGTGACGCCGCTCCACCTGCACGGTGTTGTCCTGCCGGACGGTGAGGAACGCGACCTGTGGCTGGTCGACGGCAGGATCACGCACGAGCCGGTCGCGGGCGCGGAAACGGTGACCAGTTCCGGGTACCTGCTTCCCGGCCTGGTGGACGCGCACTGCCACATCGGCCTTGGCCCGGGTGGTCCGATCGACATCGAGGTCGCGGAGCAGCAGGCGGTCACTGACCGCGACGCCGGGGTGCTGCTGGTGCGCGACTGCGGCGTGCCGATCGACACCCGGCCGCTGCAGGCAAGGGCCGATCTGCCGCGCATCGTGCGGGCAGGCAGGCACCTGGCGCGGCCGAAGCGGTACCTGCGGAACTTCGGCACCGACATCGAGGACCCGGAGCGGCTGCCGGAGTTCGTCGCCGAGCAGGCCGCCTACGGCGACGGCTGGGTCAAGCTGGTCGGCGACTGGATCGACCGCGAGGTCGGCGACCTCGCGCCGCTGTGGCCGGACGACGTCCTCGACCAGGCGATCAAGGTGGCGCACGAGGGCGGCGCGCGGGTGACGGCGCACGTGTTCGGAGAGACTGCGCTGCCTGGCCTGCTCGCGGCAGGCATCGACTGCATCGAGCACGGCACCGGGCTCACCGACGAGACCATCACCGAAATGGTGCGCCGCGACGTGCCGCTGGTGCCGACGCTGACCAACATCGAGACGTTCCCCGGCATCGCGGCGCAAGCCACCAAGTTTCCGGACTACGCGGCCACCATGCTGCGGCTGCACGACCGCTGTGACGAGACGATGCGCGCCGCTCACGAGGCGGGCATCACCTTCTACGCGGGCACCGACGCGGGTAGCGTCATCGGACACGGCCGGATCGTGGCGGAGATCGATGCGCTGCACCGGGTGGGACTGACGCCGGAGCAGGCGATCGGCGCCGCGTCCTGGCACGCGAGGGAGTGGCTCGGCTACTCCAGGCTCGTCGACGGCGCGGAGGCCGACGTCCTCGTCTTCGACTCCGACCCAAGGGACAACCTTGCCGTGTTGCGCGACCCGTCGGCGATCGTGCTGCGCGGTGTGGTTGTTCGGTGAGCCGCGGCGGTGAGTCCGGCGGGCAGGACGACGCACTGCCCTCGACGCCGGAGGAGTCCTCGCGCGCCAGGCTGGTGTTCGGCGCGCACTGGACGCTGCTGGCGTTCTTCGTCGGCCTCGGCGGCTACCACCTGCTCAACGTCGGCTTCGCGCTGATCCTGCCCGGCACGGCGGCGAGTAGTTTCGACTCGGCGGTGGTGCTGGCGTTCGTGCCGACGGTCGCGCTGGCCACCGGCCCGCTGTTCGGCTCGCTGCGCTGGGGTGACGGCCTGCTGCGGGACTTCCACCCGCTGCCGAACCGCTTCGACCTGCGCGTCGGGCTGTTCTGCGGGTCGGCGGCCCTCGTCGTCGCCTACGGTCTGACGTGGCTGCTGCGGCCGGTGTACGGCGACCGTGATCTCTCCGACGCGCCGTTGCAGGACGTCCTCGCCGAGCTGGACGGCTCGGCGGTGGTGCTCGTCACCGTCGCGGTGATCATGGTGCTTGCCGCGCCGTTCGCCGAGGAACTGCTGATGCGTGGCGCGCTGTGGCGAGCGCTGCGGTACTACCGGGTGCCGCCGTGGGCGGTGCTCGTCGTCACATCGGTGCTGTTCGCCTACTTGCACACAGATTCCGCCCGCACGCTGGTGCTCGTCGGTCAGGGGCTCGCCTTCGGCGCGGCACGGATGATCACGGGTAGGGTCGGGGCGAGTGTTGTCGCGCACGCGGTGAACAACACACCGCCTGCGGCGTTGCTACTGGTGGGGGCATGGTGACGGCGGTGTCCGATAATCGCACTGACCGCACTGAGCGGACATATCCGAGCCACCGCTGGGGGTTCGGGGCATTTCTCCTAGTCGAAGCGTTGCTGCTGGCGTCGGCGGCGCTGGTGTCCGTGCTGCTGGCGGGCGACGAGCCAGCTGAGTCCATTCCGGTGCGCCACGTGCTGATCGGCACCATCGCGCCGACCGGCATCGCCGCGCTCGCCGCGTTGCTGATCACGGTCGTGCGCGGCAACGGCCCGATGACCGACCTCCGGCTGGAGTGGCGCTGGGACGACGTCAAGATCGGGCTGAAGTTCGGCGCGCTCGGGCTGGTCGTGACCACCATCGGCGTGGCGGTCTGGACCAACCTGGTCGGCGAGGAGAACGCGCAGTCCGCCATCGGCACGCTCGTCGCGGAGAAACCGATGTCGGTTCGGGCCGCGCTGGTGATGTTCTGCTACCTGTGGCTGATCGGGCCGATCTGTGAGGAGATCATCTACCGGGGGCTGCTGTGGGGCGCGGTCGAGCGGCTGCACTGGGGGAGTGAACGCTGGGGTCGCTGGGCGGCGTTCGTGCTCACCACCGGCCTGTTCGCGGTGAGCCACCTCGAACCGCTGCGTACGTCGTTGCTGCTGGTCATCGCCATCCCGATCGGTCTGGCCAGGCTCGTCACCGGCAGACTGCTCGGCAGTGTCGTCGCGCACCAGGTGAACAACTTCCTGCCAGCGGTGGCGATTCTGCTCCCCGCGCTCGGCGTCATGACGATCTGAATGGCATCGTGGCGTGCCGCGTTCACCCGTGCGGGACGGGTGGCCGCAGGGCAGACCGGCGCGTCTGGCAGAATGAGTGCTTGCCCGCACCGGCCGGACCCCTCTCACCGCGCCGGGGCCCAGGAGAACTTCCGGAACTTCCGGCTGCCGCATCCGTCCCCACTCGGAAGCGCGCGCGGCCGAGCAGCGACCAAACGAGAGAAGCAAGGAGTCCCACACCCGTGGCCGTCAAGATCAAACTGCAGCGCCTTGGCAAGATCCGGGCACCGTACTACCGGATCATCGTCGCCGACGCTCGCACCCGTCGCGATGGCAAGGCCATCGAGACGATCGGTAAGTACCACCCGAAGGAAGAGCCGAGCTTCATCGAGGTCGACTCCGAGCGCGCGCAGTACTGGCTTGGCGTCGGCGCGCAGCCGACCGAGCCGGTGCAGCGGATCCTTGAGGTCACCGGCGACTGGCAGAAGCACAAGGGCCTGCCCGGCGCGGAAGGCACGCTGAAGACGAAGCCAGCGGCGCCGTCGAAGCAAGAGCTGTTCAACAAGGCGCTGGCCGAGGCGGGCGAGGAGCCGACCACCGCGGCCACCACGGCGAAGAAAAAGCAGCCGAAGAAGAGCGCCAAGCCCGAGAAGGCCGAGAAGGCCGACGAGTCCGGTGCCGATGACAAGGCCGAGGCGAAGCCCGAGGAGGCGGAGTCGGCCGAGGACAAGGCGTGAGCTTCCTGGCCGACTCACTCGAACACCTCGTCAGGGGCATCGTCGAGCACCCGGACGACGTTCGCGTCGAGCTGATCACCACGCGCCGTGGTCGCACGCTTGAGGTGCACGTGCACCCCGACGACCTCGGCAAGGTGATCGGCAGGGGCGGCCGAACCGCGACTGCCCTGCGCACCGTCATGAGCGGCATCGGCGGCCGAGGTGTTCGGGTCGACGTCGTGGACACCGACAGATAACTCAGCGGAAAGCCAGTGGACGTCACTGTCGGCAGGATCACCAAGGCGCACGGGATCGGCGGGGAGCTGACCGTTGACGTGCGCACCGACTCGCCGGAGCTGCGCTTCGTCGTCGGCGCTGTGCTGACGGCGAAGCCGCGTGGCCAGCCCGCGCGCAGCCTCACCGTGTCCTCGGTGCGGCCCCATGGCAACCGGCTGTTGCTGCGCTGCGAGGAAGTCGCCGGTCGCGACGACGCCGAGGTACTGCGCGGCGCGTTGCTGCTCGCCGACACCGACGACCTGCCGCCCACCGACGACCCGGACGAGTTCTACGACCACCAGCTCGCCGGGCTGGCGGCAGAGTTCGTCGACGGCACCGCGGCGGGCACCGTGCGCGACGTTGTGCACATCCCGTCCGGCGAGCTGCTGGCGCTAGACGTCGACGGCAGGGACGTCCTTGTGCCGTTCGTGAAGGCGATCGTGCCCACGGTCGACGTCGCGGCGGGCAAGGTCGTCATCGACCCGCCCGATGGCCTTTTCGAGTGACCATGCGCATCGACGTCCTCACCATCTTCCCTGAGTACCTGGAACCGCTGCGTGCCGCGCTGCTCGGGCGCGCGATCGAACGCGGCCTGCTCAGCGTCGACGTCCACGACCTGCGGGACTGGACGCACGACGTCCACCGCGCCGTGGACGACGCCCCGTACGGCGGCGGGCCAGGCATGGTGATGAAACCGCAGGTGTGGGGCGAGGCGCTGGACGACGTCGCGCCCGCGGGAACCGGCGCGCGCCTCGTCGTGCCGACCCCGGCAGGGCGGCCGTTCACCCAGACGCTCGCGCACGAGTACGCCCGTGAGTCGCACCTGATCTTCGCGTGCGGCCGTTACGAGGGCATCGACCAGCGCGTCATCGACGACGCGGCGCGGCGGATGCCGGTCGACGAGGTCTCCATCGGCGACTACGTGCTCGTCGGGGGAGAGGCGGCCGTGCTGGTCATCGTGGAGTCTGTGGTGCGGCTGCTGCCGGGCGTGCTCGGCAACCCCGCGTCGGCCAAGCAGGACTCGTTCGCGGACTCGCTGCACGGCCTGCTGGAAGGCCCCAGCTACACCCGGCCGGAGCAGTGGCGCGACCTCGGCGTGCCGGATGTCCTGCGGTCAGGCGACCACGCCAAGATCGAGCGCTGGCGCAGGGACCAAGCCCTGATCCGCACGTATCAGAGGCGACCGGACCTCATCGACGCCCTGCCGGACGACGAGCTCGACGCCGCCGACCGCAGGTTGCTCGCCGAGCTGCGCGAGCAGGAGCGTTGAGAAGCTGCGCACCCCCCTGCGGGCAGCACGGCCCTCGTCTGTAATACTTGTCTAGTTGGCGCAGCCGGGATCGGCGCGCCCGCATCCCCGAGGCGACTCGCACCATGCTGGAAGCGCCTCCGTGTACAGAGACCCAGCGCGAACGATGAGGACGGACCACCGATGAACACCCTGGACGCTCTTGACGCCGAGTCGCTGCGTTCCGACATCCCGGACTTCCGGCCAGGCGACACGTTGAAGGTTCACGTCCGCGTCATCGAGGGCAACCGGGAACGCACCCAGGTTTTCCAGGGCGTGGTCATCGCTCGCCAGGGCGGCGGCATCCGCGAGACCTTCACCGTGCGCAAGATTTCCTTCGGCGTCGGCGTTGAGCGGACCTTCCCGTTGCACTCGCCGAACATCGCCAAGCTCGAGGTCGAGAAGCGCGGTGTCGTCCGTAGGGCGAAGCTGTACTACCTGCGTGACAAGCGCGGCAAGGCCGCCAAGATCAAGGAGCGGCGAGAGGCTCCCTCCGCCTCCTGATACGGCGCGCAGTGCCGTAACCTGGCATTGTGGTCGACGTCGTGTCAGCGAGTAGTTCCGAGGGCGAACGTCGTCGGCGGCGGTACCGGCTGAACGACGATGCCGCCGGGCCAAGGCCCTCGCGCGGCGCGCATCGGATCCGCAAACCGCAGAAGCAGCGGTCGTTCTGGAAGGAACTGCCGCTGCTCATCGTGGTCGCGCTGCTGCTCACCTTCGGGATCCAGCACTTCGTGGCGCGCGTCTACATGATCCCGTCCGGGTCGATGGAGCAGACGTTGCACGGCTGTCCCGGCTGCGTACCGGACCGGGTGCTGGTCGACAAGCTGGTCTACCAGTTCACCGATCCGGACCCCGGCGACGTCGTCGTGTTCACGGGCCCCGAGCCGTGGACGGAGAACGACGTCCCACTGGACGCGTCGGAGGAAACCCTCACCGACGTGTTCCAGGAGTTCGGGTCGCTCGTCGGTCTCGCGCCGCCGGACGAGCGGGACTTCGTCAAGCGCGTCATCGCCGTCGGCGGGCAGACGGTGCGCTGCTGCGACGGCAACAACCGCGTCGTCGTGGACGGCGAGCCGCTCTACGAACCGTACCTCTATTGGGCGTCGCCGTATCACCAGGAGCAGGAAGAGTTCGGCCCGGTGACGGTGCCGGAGGGCTCCGTGTGGGTCATGGGCGACAACCGCAACAACTCAGCCGACTCCCGCGTACAGGGCGGCGGCGGAGTGCGGGGCGCCGTCCCCGTTGAGAACATCATCGGCAAGGCGCGGGTCATCGTGCTGCCACCCGGCCGCTGGGGCGGAATCAGCGACTACAACCCGCAAGCGGGACTGCCGCTGCCCTGATCAGACACGCCTTGGCCGGACTCAGCATCGCGGCTCGACTCCCGTAACCTTGCGCACGTGCCCGATGACGTGACTGACGACGACCTCGATGAGCAGCCCAACGACGAGCCGGACCGCAGGGCCAAGCCACGCAAGAAACGGTCGTTCTGGAAAGAGCTGCCGATCTTGATCGGCGTGGCGCTGCTGCTGACCTTCGTGATTCAGCAGTTCATCGCGCGGCCGTACATGATCCCGTCCGGGTCGATGGAGCAGACGCTCCACGGCTGCGTCGGCTGCACGCCGGACCGAGTGCTTGTCGACAAGCTGGTCTACCGGTTCTCCGATCCGGAGTCAGGCGAGGTCGTCGTATTCCGTGGCCCGGACACCTGGCTGGGCGGCGGCGAGACGGCGGATTCGGAGAACGTCTTCGCCGGGTTCGTGCAGTACGTGGGTTCGTTGGTCGGCCTCGCGCCGCCGGATGAGCGGGACTTCGTCAAGCGCATCATCGCCGAGGGCGGACAGACGGTGCGCTGCTGCGACGAGAACAACCGCGTTGTCGTCGACGGCGAGCCGCTGGACGAGCCCTACGTCTACTACCCGCCAGGCACGCCAGCTGAGCAGCGATCGTTCGACCAGGTCACCGTGCCGAAGGGCATGGTGTGGGTGATGGGGGACAATCGCACCAACTCCAGCGACTCTCGGGTCAACGGTCCGGTGCCTGTGGAGAACATCATCGGCAAGGCACGGGTCATCGTGTTGCCGCCGGGCCGCTGGGGCGTCGTGAGCGATCACAACCCACAGCAGGAGGCGAGCGGGTGACGGCTACGGCGGTACGTCCGGGCCGCGTGCCGATCCGGCACGACGCGGGAAGCTGGGGCCTGCAAGGCGCGCTCGACCGGCGCGGGCTCGGTCCGGTCGCCGGTGTCGATGAGGCGGGCAGGGGCGCGTGCGCTGGTCCGCTCGTCGTCGCAGCCTGTGTGCTGCGCCCCGGTGACAGCGTCCGGTTCGCCGACCTCACCGACTCCAAGCTGCTCACCCCCGTCACGCGGGAGCGCATCTACGACCAGGTGTTGGCGCGGGCGGTGACGTTCGCGGTCGTCGTCATCCCACCGGACGAGGTCGACGCCGACGGTGTGCACGCGGCGAACGTCGCGGGTATGCGGCGCGCGGTGGCACGCCTGGACTGCCATCCCGGCTACGTGCTCACCGACGGCTTCCGGATTCCCGGGTTGACCGCGCCGAACGTGCCGGTGCGCAAGGGCGACCAGGTCGTGGCCTGCGTCGCCGCCGCATCGGTGCTCGCCAAGGTCACCCGCGATCGCATCATGGTCGATCTGCATGATCAGTTCCCGATGTACGGTTTCGACGTGCACAAGGGCTACAGCACGGGCGAGCACACCGCCGCGCTCACCGCACACGGACCGTGCGACATGCACCGTTGGTCGTTTGCGAATGTCGCCATTGCCGGGCGAAATCACGGCGTCACGGTGGCGCGGCGGGTGACGCGTAGCGCGGCGTCGGTGCGCGCGGTGGCGGCGGGACCGCTCCGTGCCGCCGAGGGGGTCGTGAGTCAGAATGGACGGATCGTGGACGCGACAGCCGACCTGCAGGCGGGAGGGACACCAGCACGATGAGCGCGGAGGATCTCGAAAAGTACGAGACGGAGATGGAGCTCTCGCTTTACCGGGAGTACCGCGACATCGTCAGCCAGTTCACCTACGTCGTCGAGACCGAGCGG
>WHTY01000113.1 GCA_009377475.1 Actinophytocola sp. | reverse complement strand
CGACCAGATGGACCAGATCTCACGACAGGTCGCCGACCTGCTCGACACCCCATCGCCCCAGGTCAAGCACGCCAACACTGCCCAGAAATAACCTCACAAGCCGGGGACGCAAAAGACCAGTCAGAAGTGCGGAAAACGAGCTACTGCCTCTACTCGCCGGCATTTAGTCAGTTCGTGTACCGTCCGAAGCTCGTTGACCGGATAGTCTCCGCCATCGACACCGCCGAGAAGTATCAGGAACTTCTCGGAAGGCCACCCAATCCGAAAGCATCGGGGCTCTTCACAGTTGAGGGTGTAGCGCAGGCTGGCGTGTCGATGCCCGGATAGGTGTCGAGGTCTTCCGAGGATGGAGGTTCCTACACCGCCCATCTGGGAGACCTCGACATGCACGACGTTACCCCTGCTGCCGGCTTCGCCTGCGCTGATCTGACCACCTTCTGTCGACTCGATGGGCTCGGGCTCGAAGTCACTGGGCAGCGGCTCGAGTCGGGACCGCGCGGTGCTCGCGTGTCGGGTCGTCGATCCCGACCGGTGGTGCCGCCGCTGCGGCTGCGAGGGTGTCCCTCGCGACAGCGTGGCTCGGCGGCTGGCGCACGAGCCGTTCGGCTGGAGGCCCACCACGCTGGTAGTCACGATCCGCCGCTACCGGTGCACCGGGTGCGGGCACGTGTGGCGCCAAGACACCAGTCTTGCGGCCGAGCCGCGGGCCAAGTTGTCGCGTCGTGGGCTGCGGTGGGCGCTGGAAGGGATAGTGGTGCAGCACCTCACGGTGGCCCGGGTCGCCGAGGGGCTCGGGGTGTCGTGGAACACCGCCAACGACCTTAACCATCCGGGGCCAACGCTTCTGTAAGGAGCCGCACGAGTTCGACCTCGACGACAAAGTCCTTCGGGATGACGCACACCACGCAAGGCTCTCCGCAAACTCGGCGATGAGGGACGACCTGCTCGATCCATAGAATCGGCTCGGCCGCGCGACGCCGGGTCGGTCGTCTGGAGACGCGCCCACGCGCCTCCAGCAGGGCGCAGGATTCGGTGAAAAAGCATCGCCGGCTGGATAGCTCCGCAAGCAGTCCAGCATCTGCTACTTCGACTTCTTGAGCTTCGGTTCTATCCGTGTCTCGGCGACGATGAGCTTCGGCGAAGCACCGAGGATCGTCACTGTTTTCCGCGCGCGGCTGAGCGCCACGTAAAGGTTGCATGCATCTGCGACCTCCGATGCGTTCGCGATCACGACGTGGTCGTACTCGAGTCCCTTGACTAGCAACGTCCTGGATACGACCCGGCGACGGCGCGATCGGCCTGCGTGGCGGATACGGTCGCGGGCCTTCGCCAGTTCGCCCAGGAGTAACTCTGATTGGCCGCCGCCGGCGACCGCACCGCGGATCGCGGTCTGAACTTCCGACCAAGCTTCGTGAGAGTGGAGCGAGAGCGCGGGCGCCTGGCCGACTGTGCTCATGGCGGCCGCCAAGGTAGCAAGCGTGGGGTCCGCTACAACCCGGTCCAGGGCCTCCATCGCCTCGTCGAGGCCCTCCCGGTTGTAGTGCGAGACCGTCCGACCCTTGGAGAGCTTCGAGCGCACCGGCCCATCCAGGCCGGCGTGACCGCAGAAGCTTGCCTTGATGAACCCGGCGAGCCAGTCGGCGTAGTCGCCAGGAGCGCACTCGGCGAGCTTCGCCAGGTGGCCCTGCATGAACGATCCGCCGATCTCCTCCATCGTCGAGTACATGCCGCCGAGCTTCGCGGCAGTCGCTCGGGTCTGCTCTTGGCGGATGCCCGAGATCACGAGCACCGAGTCACCGGCAGCACCGGTCGTCCGGCAGGCTGCACGAAGTGCCTGCCCGTCGGCCGCCGACAGCCTGAACGACACGCCGTTCGGGAGGCCATGCGACAGGTCGAGCTCGAACCCGGGAACCAGGAACTCTCGGCAGTCGATGAGCCACGCCCCGAGGGCTTCATTGTGCCCCACCCACCGCCACGGCAGCCGCGGAACGTCATGGTCCGGGAACGGCTCCTGGACCTCCGCCCACGGGATCAGCGGGTCGGCGAAACCGAAGATCGCCTGCATGGGGTCGCCCAGAATGCCTGTGGTCGGAATTGCGTCGGTCAGCGTGGTCACCAACCTGTGATGCGAACGGCTGCAGTCTTGGTACTCGTCGACCAGCATGTGGCTGAACGAGGAACGCAGGACTTCGCGGATGTGCCGGGACCCGCTGCCCCGGCTCGCGGCCTCGATGTAGATCGTTGAGTCGGACCAGTTCGGGATCGCCGGGACCCGCACCTCGGCAAGATCCGGGTAGGCCCGCGCCAGGGTGAAGGCGAAGCTCGTTATCGTCGAGACCCGGTACCTGGTTGCGACACCGAAGTCCGCGAGACGCTTCTGGATAGCGTGCACGCCGGCGTTCGTGTGGGTCAGGACCAGGACCCGCCCACCGTCCTCTGTGAGTTCGCGGACAGTCGCGGAGAGCAGGTGGGTCTTGCCTGCGCCTGCGGGCATCTCGACCGAGGCTGGGAGCGCTGCGGCAAACCCGCGTGCGGTTTCCCGCAGCGGGTCAGTCACCGTCCGCCCCCGCGGCCACCTCAGGTACGACCATGGCCACTTCGGCCACCGGCCTCGGCTCGTAGATCGCAGCCCGCAGCTCGTCGAGCTTGCCGGCGACCGCGCCGGCGGCGAGATGGTCGCTGGTGAGGATGAACTTGGCGAGCGCCTTGCCCTTCGCGACCATCTTGAACCAGCTCTTCTCGTGTGCCCTGGTTGCGATGATGTTCCGCGCTGCTTCCAGATCGAGGTCCGCGGACAGCCACGACGACACCTCACGTGGCTCAGGTGTCTTGGGGGCGCCGGCGCACACCAGTTGGTCGAGGTACGACTTCTCGGCGGCCTCGGGGTCGTCGGCTGAGTCGATCGCGAGCGAAAGGAAATCGGTGAGCCCGTCCACGTCGAGCTCCGCGCACACCGCTGACTCGGTGTTGTTCCCGTCAGTCCATTGGACGACCACACCACCCTCGGCCTGCACGCCCGGGACCTTCTCGTTCGCCTGCGGGTCGTCGCTGTCGAGGAGCAGTGTGACCTCGTAGCCGACCTCCAGGAGGGTCGAGGCCATCGTGGCCGACCTGGTGCCGCCATTCCCTTCGACTGCGACCACCCCCAACGCCGAGCTCGGCGCCGTACCTTCGGGCAGAGCGTCGTTCCACCGCTCGAGGAACCCGAGGACGAGCCCGTACTCGGTCTTGCCTTCGGTGACGATGATGCGGCGGGACAGGAACGCCTCCGGTGACCCGCGCAGGAGGGACTGGAGGTTGGCAGGGTCATCCAGCGGCCGCATGGTCGTCACGCCGCCGGCGGAACGGACCATGACCAGGTCTGCCGCGTCGAGGTGTTGCAGCGCCGTCGGCGAATGCGTGGTGACGAAGACCTGGGCGTAGGCGCCTTCCTTGCGGAGCTCCCACAACAGATGAACCAGGCGGTGCGGCTCAAGCCCGTACTCAACTTCATCCACCAGGAGCAGGGCAGTGCCCGGGTTGGCGAGCCGCTGCGCAGCAGCACCGGCCAGGCGTCGGGTCCCGAGACCAAAGTTCATCAACGGGACCGGACCATCGAACAAGGCCAGGTTTCCCTGTGCGTTCGTGAGCGACAGGTCCAGCCCGGGCTTAAGCTCGATGAAGTCGGCGCTCCCGATCTTCTCCATCTGCACCTGGACCTCGGAGGCCAACTTTGCGAGCTCCGGGCTGACCTTCTCCGCGACCGCCTTGCGCGCCGCTCGGTTCGCCTCCGTCAGCGTCTGCTTGGTGCCGTGCCGTACCTGGGTCAGTTTCCCGAGTGCGGACATCCGCGACCAGCGAAGGTGCGCATCGACCCGCTCATCGATCCGGTACGTCCCGAACTTCGCCCTCAGGCTCGCCTTCACGGGCACGGACTCCTCGTCCCCGGGGCGGTGCGCCAGCCACTCGGGCTCCAGGTCGCTGCCGACCCGGAGTTCGATGACGACGCACGGGTCGTTGTCTTCCTGCGGGTCGTGGGTGAGGTCGCCGTTCGGGTAGATCCCGCACAGGTAAGCTCCGAGCGCGTCGAGCGCCATCAGGTCGTCCGACAGCTCACCGAGCGCGACCCGAATTACGATCGGCTTCTCGACGTCACCGCCGTAGAAGTCGGTGTCGTGGAACGCGATGTTCCACCGGTCACTTAGACACCGTTCGACTGCGGTGAGCACGGTGGATTTCGTGGCATCGCCGGGGCCGATAAGGGTGAAGAACGTCCGCCCGGGCGTCGCCGCCCAGGAGAGCTTCTGGACGCCGCGGAAGTTCTCGATGTCGATACGACGGATCCTCACAAGACCTCACAGGTGATGAACGGTTGGGCTGGCATTCGACCACACCTCACCGACTCCATCCCGCACCTCGAGCGGAGTTGTCCCAGTAGCTGACTCGCTCAGGGCGTTGCTGGCCACTACCACCGAGATCTCGCCGGACGGTCCTTACGATGGCAGCTGCGGTGCAGATCTGCGTCGACCAGGCGGTTTTCAAGACCGTCAACCTGGGCGCCGATGCTCGCTCGATCGATGTCTATGACACCTACGCGCGGGCGTGGGAGGTTGGTTGCAGAGGCTCCACGAGGAGCTCGGCGTCCGCCTCGAGCTGGAGCTTCTGCGGCCGGTCGGCACGATGTTCCGCCGCTCGCAGGAACCGCGGGTTGACCTCTTCTTCACCGCCACGGCGTGGTCGGGAGAGCCGCAGATCCGCGAGCCGCACAAATGCACGGAGCTGATGTGGGCCGACCCCGCCGCGCTGCCCGACGATGCGTTGGAGTTCATCGGGCAGGCATGGGCGGACGCGCAGTCAGGTCAGAGGCTTCGCGAGTTCGGGTTTACGGCGGCTACAACCGCGACGTAGATCAAAAAGGCTTCGAGCGACCCCAAAGTTGGAGGCCCGTGGAGGCAAGGTGAAGGCAGCTCAGTCGTCCGCTGGCACGATGCCGTAATGCTCGGCCAGTTCGGCGAACTTCGCCCCACGTCGTCGTGCCGCACGATCAACAAGGCTCCGCATGGTGGCCGTGCCGAGAGGCTGGCAGCGAGCCCAGTCCGGCGCGAGATCGCGTGCGTCGGCAAGGAACGCCAGAGCCTGGCCATCACGACGAACCGCGAGCGCTGCTGCCGCCAGTCGAAGCCGGTGCCCCGCCTCCCAGAACGCTGGCACCGTCCCGCGTGCGACTGGGAGCCTTTCGGCGGCGCACAGCGCCTTGGCCGGATCGTCGGTGCGGGCGATGCTGTCGATCCGCTGCAGCGCCGCCACGCGCGGACCGAAGATCGCAGCCTCGCTCGCTGTGTCTTCCTTCGACCGTGCGGCGGCCGCGTCCGCCTCGGCGAGGAGATCGTCAGCGCGGGACGGGTGGCCGCTGGTGAGTGCTGCGCTGGCGGCGTTGAACATCAGGTTTCCGAAGACCCCTGCCCGCGTCGGGTCACGGTCAAAGATGCCGGGCTGGATCTTCTCCGCCGCCCGCACGGCGACCCGCTCTGCGTCCTCGGCGCGGCCCTGCCTCACCAGGGTCCACGCCAGGTAGCGCAGCGAGATCGCCTCCTCGATCTCTGGCGAATCGCACTGCCGGGCGGCGGTGAGCGCTCGCTCCGCGGACGTCCACGCCAGGTCGTCCAGGCCCAACCTGCCCGCGAGACCAGCGCCCAGCCGGTAAGCCGTCGACAGTACGCGGTAGGCCACGGCGCGTTCCTCGTCGACAGTGGTGTGAACGACGCGGCGGGCGTCGACGAGTACCGCCGGTAGGGCGTGCAGCAGCCCGGCGTGTCGGCCGCCGACGTAGGCGCGCCACGCCCGGTGCGCGGCGAGGGTGAGGTTGTCGAGCGAGACCGTCTCGTCGTCCTCGGCGAAGTCGGTCAGACCAGGGATGTGCTGGCCGGCGGTAACGGCTCGCCTCAGCGGCGCTACGTCGACGGCGGCGTACCGCTGCGGCATGGTGCCGAGCAGCTGGTCGACCGTCACCTCGAGTGCTGCGGCGATGCGGCGGAGTGTTTCGGGACGGCTGCTGGTGCGGGTGCCCTGTTCGATGCGGGCAATGGTGTCAACCCCGACTGATGCGGCCTCGGCCAGCCGTTCCTGTGAGAGGTCGCGCGCCTTGCGGATGCGGGCGAGGTTCTCCGACAGCGGACCCATTCGATCCTCCCAGTCGAGCACACAGAGTGTCCATGCTACGACTTTGCGCGCACGCCGTCATCGCACAGAGCCAGCCCGCCGTGCTCGGCGACGTCGAGAGCAACGGCCAGCCTGCGCGCCAACGCGGGCTTGAGCTTGCCGGCGGCCTCGTCGAGCCGGTGCAGCCCGACCGACACGATCTCCGGATCGGTCAGGGCCAGTGCGTCGACCTGTTCGTCGCTGATCACGCCGCCGTCGAAGATGAACGCCAGTCCCTCGGGCATTCGGTCGGTCGCTGCGACATGGTCGATCACTAGGAGCGAGAAGATATCCCGCTTGATGCCGAGTTCCTCGGCCAGTTCGCGTGCCGCGGTCGCCCACGGTGACTCCCCCTCGTCGACGCTGCCGCCTGGGATGTCCCAGTGCGGTTTGTAGGACGGTTCGACGAGCAAGACACGGCCGTCCCCAGAGCGCAGGAGAACGCCAGCGGACATGCGCTTGCGCGGGAGCTGCGCGACGTATTCGTCGAACGGCAGGAGGTCCACGGCCGCGAGACTACCCGCCGAATCTGCAGCCGCCCTTGTCTAGGCGTGGGAGGCATAGATCAGCAAGAGATCGCGGCGAACTCGTCGTGGCCGGCGCTGTCACCGCGCGGCCATGAGCGCGACGATTCGGGCATGAGCTTCAGAGCAAGGTCGACGCGCACCGCTTCCACCTGTCGCCGACCGCTGGCCGATCCGGTGATGGTGTCGCATACCTGCCTGAGCCACACCGGCCTGGTCGACTGGGAATGCCGACGTTCCGATCCGACGCCGTGTCCGGTGTGTGCCAAGCGCAAGCAGCAGGGCGGGAGGACCGCATGAACGATCGCGACCGTGAACTCCTGGCCCGCCTCGCCCGGGTGAACGGCAACATGGGCGCCGCCACCCTCCGGCTCATGCGCGATCTCGAAGACAGTGTGCTGCTCTCCGCCGACCATTTGCGCGAGCTGGGCACGCTTCTGGGCGAGCTCGCCAAAGACCTCAGCGCCCGCGCTGACGAGCTCGACGGCGTAGGCGCTCCGGTCGTAATCGACATGTAGTACGTCAGTAAGTCCACCCCGTTCCCGTCCCCCGGTACTGCTCCACCGGAATCGGCTCAACCCACGGCCGCATGTGGTCGGTGTAGAGACGTCCGTGCAGGTGGTCGACCTCATGGGCCACGAGCCGGGCGACGCCGCGCTCGAACACGGTGATCCGCTTCTGACCGTTGATGTCGGCGTGCTCGACGTGGATGACGTGTGGCCGGGGAACCTGACCGCGCACGTCGAAGAAACTGAGGCACCCTTCGTACTGCTCGTCGATCGCACCTCCGGATTCGATGATCTGCGGGTTAAGGAGCGTGATCGCCTCGCCGTCCGGGGTTCTGACGATCGCGGCGGCTCGGTCGATGCCGATTTGCGGCGCGGCGATTCCCATCCCCTTGCCGAACGTGTGCACCTGCGCGATCCGCTCCGCCGCGGAGTTCAGCTCGGCCACGACCCGCCGCGCGTCTTCGCTCTCTGCGGGCAGCTCGAATGGCCGAGCCACCCGCCGCAAGATCGGATCCCCCTCCTGGACGATGCCCAGCGATCGCATGACTTCGCTCGGGGTTGCGACGTTGTCTTCAGGAATCGGCACGACGCCATATTGCCCCGGCCCAACGAGCAGTTGCAGCGCATATCCGCCACGGCGAGGCCGTCCGCGCTCGACGCCGTGCATCGTGATCGTCGGCAGCGCGACGCCGAGCGGGACGATGCCGAGTCGCACGCTCGGCATGCCGGCGATCGTGGTGAGCCGGTCGGCCTGTGTCCGCAGTACCTCGTCGGGGCAGATCGGGTTGCGCAGGGCGAACTCTGACATCAGCACACTGACGCGCTTGCTCGCGTAGCTCTCGCACGGCCTCGTCGGCGTTGCGGCTCCCATCGTTACCGGCACCGCCCTGCGCAGGCTGCCGTAATCTCATCTGCCGTGGCTGAGCAGGTGACACTGGCGGTGGGACGGCGTGCTGCGCGGGCGATCTTGATCGACGATGCGGGCCGGCTCGTGTTGATCAAGCGAACCAGGCCTGGGCAGGAGCGGTACTGGACAGCGCCCGGAGGCGGCGTCGAGGCCACGGACGCCTCGGTGGAGGATGCGCTATACCGAGAGTTGGCTGAGGAGTTGGGAGCCGAGGCTACGGATGCCTCCCAGGTGTTCCTGTTCAGCTCGCCGTCGGACACCGGGTCGCGGTGCAGCACTTCTTCGTGGCTCGGTTGGCCAGCCTGGATTCCGCTGCGCGCAGCGGCCCGGAGTTCAGCGATCCGTCGCGCGGCGGGGTATGAGCTGGACCGCGTTGACCTTCGGCGAGACGACCTGGTTGAGATCGACTTGAAGCCGACCGCGTTGAAGGAGTTCATCTTGGCCAACAGGGAGGCGCTGCTACTCGAGGCGGGTGCAGCCTGATCGT
Source organism: Actinophytocola sp. (assembly GCA_009377475.1). GTDB lineage: Bacteria > Actinomycetota > Actinomycetes > Mycobacteriales > Pseudonocardiaceae > Haloechinothrix_A. The sequence continues at coordinate 8,122 of WHTY01000113.1, read as the reverse complement.
TAGCGGGAATCTTCGACCTGCCCAGCGACAAGGGTTGAACCGACGATTGCTCAACGACGCGTCGGTCGATCCCACCAGCTAGGCCGCGACTGCCCGGATAGTACGACAATCAAGGTTGGTCCTGCGCCAGGGCTTCGAGCGCGAGGGGCCAGGGATAGCGGTCGAGGATGGTTTCGCCGGTGCGGGGCGGGTGTGGTGTGAACCCTCCCTCGCCGAAGAGGACCTGGATTCCGGCTTCGCGGAGTTCGGTGATGCTTCGCTCGAAGACGCGGTTGGCCGCAAGTGCGGTGTTGACGAAAGGCAGGACGGCGATCGGCACGCCGAGGCCGGTGAGTTCGGCGAGCATGTTGAGGGCGTAGGTGTCGGTGATGCCTGCGGCCCATTTGTTGATCGTGTTGTAGGTGGCGGGGGCAACGGCGACGGCGTCGGCGGGTGGGAACGATTCATCGCCGGGTGCCCGGTACGTGCTGCGAACCTGGTGCCCGGTCAGGCTTTCGAGCGCTGGTACGTCGAGGAAGTACTCGATCGCCGATGGGGTGGCGATGCAGTGCGCTTCCCAGCCCGCGGCGTGGGCGAGCTTGATGCAGTCTGCGATGCGTTTCGCCGGGCCGGCTCCGCATATGACGACGTACAGCACACGGGTTCGTGTCATGCGACTACTCCGGCGCGGTGGGCGAGAGGGCGCAGTGTCGGGCTGGTGCCGCCCGCTGGGGTGGAGAGCAATTCGCTGATCAGCTGGTGCACGACCGGCCGGCACCGCACCTCTTCGGGCGCCAGGCGCTCGGCTTCGATCAGCGCTTCGACGGCCTCGGGGACGGCGCTGCTCCGTGACCGTGCGGTGGCGATGTCGAGGAGGAAGCTGGACCTCCGTTCGGCGGGCAGTGTGTCCAGGAGTGCGGGAGCGATGTTGGAAGCGTGGTTCAACGCCTGCTTGTGCTCGTGGAGTCGGACCAGCGCGGAGGCTCGGTGGACGGCGACGTTGGCGACGCCGAAGATCGTGTGGTGTCCCCGGTGCTGTGGACCGACGCGTTCCGCGGCGGCCAATGCTTCGTTGTGCAGCGAACGTGCCAGTGCGCCCTCGCCCAGCGACGCGGCGGTGATCTCTGCGGACAGCAGCAGCATCCCGTACAGCGGGAGACTGTCCGAGCCATCCCCGCCGAGGGACGGGCGCAGCCGGTCGGACATGTCGGTGCAGACGACGATGGCTTCGTCACGCTGGCCCGTGTGGGACATGGCGCGGGCGACGCTGCGGCTGGCTCGTGCGAGCGCGATGGGATCTTCGACGGCGTGTGCCGCGTGGATGGCCCGGTCTGCCGCGAGCCACGCGATCTCGGTCGCGTTGTATTTGAGCAGCATGGAGCAGGCCAGCCGATAAGCCATCACGAGCATGCGGTGGGCGTTGAGGCGCTGGGGTTCCGCTGCCTGCGCGACGTAGGTCTGCGCGTCGGCTAGGACGCCCGGGAGCACGCGGGCGACCGTGGTGAAGTGGGAGGATAGCCAGGCTTGGCCGCCGTAGGCGAGCTGCTGGAGGACGCGGCGTTCGTCGACCGCGCACGCACCACCGCTCGATGACAGTGCGGGGTACTTGCTGAGTGCACGCTTGATCGCCTGGACTTCGACCGGATCGGCGCACTGCTGTGCGCGGCGTGCGGACTCGGTGTCGAGCAGGACGCTGGGCTCGACGGTCAGCGCCTGGGCCACGGTTTCCAGCATCGGTAGCCGCAGCAGGCTGCGTTCGCCCTTCTCGATCTTGTCCAGCCAGGAGGTTGACCGCCCGACCATGTCGGCGAACTGCTTGCGATCGAGGTTGCGGCGCAGGCGCCAGTAGCGAACGCGCTGGCCGATCGTGACCGCGCTGTCGTCCCGCACGCTCCGCCCCGATCTGCTCGCTGTTCGTGTGCAGTCACACAAACTGTACAACTTGGTGCGCCCGCGGCCACCTACGTTCGGCTGTCATGGAGACGACGCACGCAGCCCAGAGAGTTGCCGAAACTCCGCCTGCCCGGGGGCGGCAGCGCACGGGTTCGCGGGTCCGTACGCCGATCGTGGATCAGCACGCGACCTGGATGGCGGTCAACCCGGTGCAGGGGTGCCCGAAGTCGTGTGAGTACTGCTTCCTGAACGAGCGGGGGCAGACCGCTGTGAAGCCTGAGCGGCTCGTGTCACCGGCCGTGACAGTGAGGATGCTGCTCGAGTCGGCCTTCTACGAGCCGTCGCGTCCGGTCGCGCTCTACACGTGGACGGATGTCATGGCGGTGCCGTCGTCGCGGCAGCACTTGGCTGAGTTGCTGGACGAGTTGGTGCGGCGCCGGGTGTCGAACCCCATCGTGGTCATCACGAAGTGCCACGTGCCGGACGACACCATCACCGCGATCGCGTCGGCCCGTGCCCGTGGGTCGCGGGTCGTGGTGTACCTGAGCTACTCCGGGCTGGACCGCGACATCGAGCGCGGCATCCGTCACGACGCTCTCCGCGATAACTTCCCGCGCCTGTCGGCGGCCGGCGTTCCCCTTGTGCATTACTGGCGGCCGGCGTTTCCCGAATCCGCGACGGCGGCGACGATGGAGCGGGTCCTGGATTGGGCGGCGCGATACGCCCGGTGCACCGTGGCCGCCGGTCTCAAGGTGGAGCGGGCGGGGCTGCCCCGGTTGGCGAAGCGGTGGCCGCAGCTGGCGTCCACGGACGGCGTCACCGAGGCTGAGGGCGTCTATCCGCGCGCGTTCTGGGAATTCATCCACCGCACGTGGCAGCGCCACCCTGGCTACCCGGTGTTCCACACCAACTCGTGCGCGCTGGCCTACGTGCTGGACGAGCCGGACAGCTTCGGCATCTACGGCAGCACCACCTGTCGCCTGCGCAACGTCTGCCCGATCGCCCAACGCGACCGCTGCCACCGCGCCGACACCGAACGCCAGGCCCCGACCCCGGAAGCGATCCGCGAGACCCTTGCCCGGCGCGGACTTGGCGACGTCGAGTTTCAGATCTCCGCCGACAGCCGTGAACTCGTCGTCGATGCGGTCGCGGCTACCAACGTCATCGCCGCGCTGACCCGCGACCTGGGCGTGCGTGTGCGGGCGCGCCGAGACGAATCCGACGGCTACTGGAACAGCGGCACGATCGGCACGTCCCCGCTGATCCTCGACTGAAGCGGGGTGAGCACATGCTTGATCACGATCTTCCCGGGATGCTGGCGCAGGTGCGGCGGCTGCGGCGTCGGTTCGCCGAAACCGCTCCGGCGCGTTGGGACGCCACCACCGCAGCGGCCGAACTCACCGTGCAGCTGGGGCACGCGTCGCTGTGCCTCCTACGACGTCGCAACACAGATGTCGGCGGGTTCGAGGACGCTGCGCGCCCGATCGACAACGTCGGGGACGAGCTGGCCGACGTCGTCCTCGCGGCGCTGAGTGTCTGCGTACTCGCCGACGCGGAGCCCGCCACCGCCGCGGCGGCGCCGCCGGACGACCTCGACGACCTGTTCTTCCTGCTCGTGGTCAGTGCGGGGCGCCTGGCCGAAGCGGCGATGGTTTCCAGTGGCCATCGGCACCTGCACACCGGTCGCGCGCCGTCCGTGCCCGACGCCGCCGCACAGCTGCTGGGCATCTGCGGCGCCATCGCCATCCAGGTTGGCGTCGATCTTCCCAGGGAGTTCGCGGTCATGGTGGCCGACGCCGATGGCTTCCTCGACGCACAGGGGGTGCGGCCGTGAGCGAGTCCGGGACTTCGCCACCCATGAGCACGCGAACGGGTACGTCACCAAGCGGCTGACGCCCACCCACCCGTCGGGCGCTCGGTTCGGCGCCGCGATGTCACGGGGCGGTTCCCGACGCATGCGCCAGTACCTGGACACGCTGCGATCCGTCGGCGTCCGGCTCGCCGATGACCTCGCAGTCGCAACCACCCAGCCCCTGAGCGTTCGCCATCGCTGGATGGAGGGTCCGACGCTGCCCGACGCCGCCATCACCGACCCCCACCATTTCGTCGACGCCGTCCTCACCATCGCGCAATGGGTCCGCGACCTGGATGCTACCGACGCCCGCGTCGACACCAACCTGGCCAACTTCTGCCTCTCGCACCGAGGCCCGGTGCTCGTCGACGTCCTGCCGGCCCTCATCCCGAGCCAATGCCCGGAATCGGTCGAACTCTTCGATGAGCTGTTCCACGCCCTGTGCTTCGACACCGCCGTCACTCTCGACGCGCTGACCGGCTACGCCCTCCGAGCCTTGATCACCACTGCCGCCACCGGCGCGGCAACGCGACTCGCGACGCTGCGACCCGCGATTCCGAGACCTCGCGAGCTCGACCGCTTCCCAGCGCGGTGGTTCCGTGCTCGAGCCCAAGCCGCCGAGCGCGCTGCGGCAGGGGGCCTCCCGGTGAGCGTCATGACGGAGTTGTTCACGGTCACGTCCGTCCGCGGGATGCTGCGCCTCGACGAGGCCGATCGCAAGGCACGCATCGCGCGAGTTGACCAGTGCATCCACGAGCTGAGCCTGCTATGAGCACACAACTGAACGACCCCGTCTCATGGACCTGCCGAGCAGGCGAAGTCGAGTTTGGGATTACCGCACCGCGGGCGTGGGCGCGGCAGCAACGGCGCTACCTAGCCGAGTACCTCCCGCACGAGTTCACCGACGCGTCACTCGCAACCTTCCATGTCACGGTGCTGGTCGACTCAACCGGCTCGAGGACGCCGGAAGACGATCTCGTGGCTACCCGCCGGTTCGAGTACGTCCCCGGAGCGGTCCTGCGCGAGGACCGCCATGCCGATGCCACCCGTACCTACGTCCCGGATCTCGGCGATGGTGGGGGTGGACCCGGCGGGGTCGCGGTCCGAGTCCGGGGCCGCCACATCGAGCTGCACGTTGCGAGCGCCGGGGCCAATCCGCACGCCCACCTCCTGCGCCTGATGAGGGAGGCGATGCTGCGCACCTACGAGAACACCGGTGGGGTCGTGTTCCACGGCGCCGGGGTGACTTGTGGTGGACACGGGATCATGGTTTGCGGTCCCCGCCACGCTGGCAAGACCACCATGCTCGCGGCATTGCTGCGCTCCACGGGCGCGCAGATGTTGTCCAACGATCGGCTACTCCTCGTCAACGATCACCAATTGCTCGCGGTCCCGCTGCCGGTTCCGATCGCGCGCGGCACCGTCGAGGCGATCCCCGAACTTCGCCGCACGGTTCCCGCACTGACGCGCCCCCAAACACCGCTGGCTCAGCTCCCCACGGTATTCGGCACGACCCACAAGGCCGAGTTCACGGCGCGCGAGTTCGCCACCGCGCTCGGGGTTCGACTGACAGGGTCGGGCTCCTTGACCACAGTGCTGGTTCCGCGCCTGTCCGACTCCAACGAGGTCACTTCGATACGCCGACTGCCGGCAGCGGAGCTCGAAGCGACCCTGCGCGGGAACTGCTTCACCCCGCACGACGAGTTCTGGCTCCAGCCGTGGCTCGTGCCGCGCACCCGATCCGACGATGAGCTCGCCCGCCACGCCCAGCAGCGCATCCCCGGCATCGCGCCACGGCTGACCGGCTACGAGGTCCGGCACGGAGTGCGCCGGGGATTCGACGAGCTGAGCGACGTCGCAGCTGATCTGATCAGGAGGTCCAATGACCAGTGACCGATTCCCAGCAGTCGTCACGGCGGCCGGAGCCGGAATACGATTCCGGCCGTTCACCTCGGTCGTACCGAAAGAGATGCTGCCGGTCGGTCCCGTTCCCGCGATCGAGCACGTCATTCGTGAATGCTTGAGCGCAGGAGCCACCGATGTCATCACAGTCACCCGGCCCGACGACGACATCGTGCCCGGCTACGTCGCACGGCTTCAGCAAGAAGGCCTCCCCGTTATCGCCGTGCCCGAGGACCTCGGCCACGGATATGGCAACGCCGCGCCGCTGCTCACCGTGCGCGACCAACTCTCCGGATGCCACGCCTTCGCCGTGGCATTCGGAGACGACGTCCTCCTCGGTGAACCCCCGGCCGGATTCGACATCGCCACAATGCGCGCTCAACTCCTGCCCGGCATCGACGGAGTCGTCGCCGGGCAACGCATCGATCCCAGCCGGGCACGCTCATTCGGCATCATCGACACCCACCCTGACGACTCCGGCAGGGTCATCGGGATCCGGCAACGCCCGGAACCCTCGACCGTCACCGACCCGCTCGCCGTCGTCTCCCGGCTCGTCCTCCGCCCCGCCATCCTGGACCTGCTCAAACCGTCCGACCGCGCGGGCGGCGAAGTCGACCTCGGCATCGCGGTCGGGGAGCTCGCCGCCCACGGCCACGTCAGCGTGCACCCCATCACGCGATACTGGGTCACCGTGGGCGACCCGCTGCACTACCGCGACGCGATACAGACCTACTGGAACACCGTCCAGCACCACCAGCCCCCAGCGAATCCGGAGAACCAGTGACCCTCATCGACATCTTCAACGACCGTTACGAGCACATCGGCACCGAGGACAAGAAGCAAGCTCACCGCCAGGGGATGTGGCACCGGACGTTCTCCGCACTCGCGATCAATCCCACGACGCGCGGGGTCGTCCTGCAGAAGAAGGCGCCCGGGAGGTACACGTTCGACCGACCCGACTACGCCGACTTCACCGTCGGCGGCCACTACCACGCGGGCGAGAAGATTGAAGGCGGCATCCGCGAGGTCCACGAAGAACTCGGGCTGCAAGTGGCCTACAGCGACCTACACCCGCTCGGTATCCGGCAGACTGCGGTCACACTCGCCGAGAACTACATCGAGCGCGAGTTCCAGCATTGGCACCTCCTGCCGTTCGACGTCGACCTCGACGCCATACCCCTCGCCGATGCCGAGGTCTCCGGCCTCGTCGAGATCAACCTCGACGACGCCATCGCGCTCGCCGAAGCAACGACTACGGCGATCCCCGCCGCCTTCGCCACCAGGGAGGGCACCGGGCTCGCCTACAGCGAGGGGTCCCTCACCCACGACGAACTCGTGCCGAACTACCTCCGCATCGACCAGATTTACCTGCGCCTGTTCGTCGCCGCCCGACGCTACTGCGCCGGAGAACGCCACCACCTCTACTGGTAACCAGGACCCCGCCATGACCTACGCGTTCGTCGTCGGAACCCGCCCCGAAGCCATCAAACTCGCGCCCCTCATCGACATCCTCGGCGACGCTGCCACCGTCATCCACACCGGCCAGCACTACAGCATGGGCATGACCGGAACGATTCGAAACGACCTCCAGATCGCACGAGCGACCCTCAAGTCCCGCGGTCACCAGTTGGGCCACCTCACCACCGAACTCGACCGCATCTTCCGCGCACACACGCCACGCGCGGTCGTCGTCCAGGGCGACACCACCTCCGCCCTGGCCGGAGCCCTCGCCGCGAACGCCACCGGGACCCCGCTGGTGCACGTCGAGGCCGGCCTGCGCAGCTTCGACCGCACGATGCCCGAAGAACACAACCGCGTCCTGATCGACCACCTCGCCGACCTCTGCTGCGCTCCCACCGTGCAAGCGGCAAACAACCTGCTGGCCGAGCAGATCTCGCCCGGACGCATCCAGGTCACCGGCAACACCATCATCGAAGCAGCCGAACGTGCCCTACCCGAACCGGAGGAACAAGGGCAGCTCCTCGATCAACTCGGCATCCTCGACCAGCCATTCATCCTCGCCACAATCCACCGTCCCGAGAACGTCGACGATCCCAGCAGGTTGACGAAACTTCTCGCTGAGCTGGCGGCCTTGGACGCGCCGGTCATTCTTCCGCTCCATCCCAGAACGCGACACGCGATCACGCAGTACGGCCTCACGAAGGTCGCCGATCGGCTTCGGTTGACGGAGCCGGTGGACTACCCGGACGTCCTCACGCTGCTTCGGCATGCGGCCATCGTTATCACCGACTCCGGCGGTATCCAGGAGGAAGCGACCGTCTTCAAACGGCCGGTCATCATCACTCGACGCAGCAACGAACGCCCCGAAGTCGAAGCAGGATTCGGTGTCCGGCTTGGATCTCAGGAATGCCTTCGATCCCTGGTCCGGGACTGGCTGGCATCGCTCGAGGACGTTCACGCCACGCTGGCCAGTCTGCCGTCCCCATACGGAGACGGCTCTGCCAGCAGGCGAATCGCGACCGCACTGAAGGCGTT
>WHTY01000021.1 GCA_009377475.1 Actinophytocola sp. | reverse complement strand
TTCAGGGCACCGTCGGCGGCAGCCTCCGCCGTGAGTGGCGCGACAGCGGCCTTCTCGTGCGTACCCTCGCGGGTCGAGTGCAGCCGTTGGGCGCGCTGGGCGCGCTTTTTGGCTTCGGCGGTACTGACTCGGAGCAGGTCGCGTTGCAGCGTCACCAACGAGCTGTAGCCGTAGGTGGCGAACACCCCGCGCGAGTGCATCTCCGCCAGCACCGCCGCCTCGGTAGCCTCAACCTGATTCCGCAGCACCTCAGCCGACCGCAACGCAGCAGCCAGATCGGCATCCGGGACCTGCCACCAACCCAGCGGGCCGGGCGCGGGGAGCGAGGTGTTCGCGCTGGTCATGCACTCAATAGTACACCAGCATCGAACGCATGTTCTAGAGGCAGGTGTAGAACTTCCGTAGAACTTTGTCTGCACGTGCATGCGGTCCGGTTCAGGCGTTCGCTAGCCGACAAATACGCCACCTGAGGTGACTTTCAAATGTGGTCTGGATCATGCCGGTCGTCGGGAGTACGGTCTCGGTTGAACCGCAGGAGGTTGGGCTATGCCATTCCAAATAGACCCCTGGACACGACGCAGGTTCCTCCAGCTCACAGGCTTGGCCGGGGCTGGGGTCACGCTGGGTGCCTGCGCCAGCGAGCCGGAGAGTCCCGCCGACCAGGGCGGGGGCCAGGCTCCGAGTCCGGTGTTCAACGAACCAGCTACGAAACTGTCCGGCGAGCTGAGCATTCTGCTCTGGAGCCACTTCGTGCCGAGCCACGACACGTGGTTCGACTCCTTCGCCAAGGACTGGGGCAAGAAGGTCGGCGTGAACGTGCGGGTCGATCACGTCGACGTCGGCAATGTCCCGACGCAGATCGCCTCGCAGATCCAGGCCGGTCAGGGCCACGACATCCTCCAGTACATCGCGACGCTGTCCGAGTTCGAGGAAGGTGTGCTCGACCTGACCGACGTCAACGAGGAGGTCACCAACCGGCACGGCGAACAGCTCGAGATCTGCCGGCAGTCGAGTTTCAACCCGCACACCAACAAGTTCTACGCGCACGCGCCCGGCTGGGTGCCCGATCCGGGCAACTTCCGCAAGAGCCTATGGGAACCGGTCGGGTTCCCGGATGGACCGTCCACATGGGACGATCTGTTGCAGGGTGCCACCGAGATCAAGAAGAGTCAGGGCATCCCGGTCGGCCTCGGCATGTCCCAGGAGATCGACTCCAACATGTTCGGGCACGCCGTGCTCTGGTCGCACGGCGCTTCGGTCCAGGACGAGAACGAGAACGTGGCCCTCGACTCGCCGGAGACCGTCGCCGCCGTCGAGTTCGTGCAGAAGCTCTTCAAGAACGCGATGACCGACGAGGTCTTCTCGTGGAACGCGTCGAGCAACAACGAGGGCCTGATCGCGGGTGAGCTGAGCTACATCCTCAACTCGATCTCGGCGTGGCGGTCCTCGCAGGAGGCGAACCCGCAGGTCGCGAAAGACACGTTCTTCGTGCCCGCCCTTGAGGGTCCGGAGACCGCGCTGGCGGCGCAGCACGTCATGTACAACTACGTCGTCCCGAAGCACGCCAAGAACCCGGACGCCGCCAAGGAGTTCATGCTGCACTACACCGACAACTTCGGGCTGGCGACGTACCACTCGCGGCTGTACGACTTCCCGTCATGGTCGAGCCTGTCGCCGAAGCTTGGTGACTGGCTGAGCAGCGACCCGTTCGGCGCCAAGCCTGCCGACAAGCTGTCGCTCCTCGGCAACGTCGACACGGCGGCGGAGTGGAGCGCCAGCATCGGCCATCCGGGGCCGTCCAGTCCGGCGATCGGCGAGATCATCGGCACGTTCGTGATCCCGAACATGTTCGCCCGCGCCGCGCGTGGCGGCATGTCGCCCGAGCAGACCGTGAAGCGGGCGCACCAGGAGTGCGAGCGGATCTTCAGCAGGTGGCGTAAGCGGGATCTCATCGGCGGCGGCTGAGGCCGTTGCGATTGAACCGGCTGCGGCAGTGAGGGAGTTTGGGTGTCGGTAACGGTTGAGGTCAGCAACCTCGTCAAACAGTTCGATGGTGGCGACGTGCGCGCCATCGACGACGTGAGCCTTGCGATTGAGGAGGGCGAGTACCTCGTCCTCCTCGGGCCGTCGGGATGCGGCAAGACCACGTTGCTACGCACCATCGCGGGGCTCGAGCAGCAGACGTCCGGCGATGTGCTGATCGGCGGCTCGGTCGTGAATGGACTGCCGCCGCGCGTGCGCAAGGTGGCCATGGTGTTCCAGAGCTACGCCTTGTATCCACACAAGACGGTGCTGGCGAACATCGTGTTCCCGCTCAAGCCGGAGAAACTGCCGAAGCAGGAACGGGAAAGCAAGGCGCGCTGGGCGGCGGAGCTGCTTGGCATCGACCTCCTGCTCGATCGCAAACCACGGCAACTGTCCGGCGGGGAGCGGCAGCGGGTGGCGCTGGCGCGCGCGATGGTGCGGGCGCCGCAGGTCTTCCTGCTGGACGAGCCACTGTCCAATCTGGACGCCAAGCTGCGGGCGTCAGCGCGGGACGAGCTCAAGCGGTTCCAGCAGCGCGTCGGCACCACCACCGTGTACGTCACCCACGACCAGGCGGAGGCGATGGGCCTCGGCGACCGGATCGCGGTGATGGACAAGGGAAAGCTGCGCCAGCTCGGCCCGCCCGTCGAGGTCTACGACGACCCCGCGGACACCTTCGTCGCCACGTTCATCGGGTCGCCGCCGATGAACCTCGTGCCGCGCGACGACACGCTGGTCGGGTTCCGTCCGGAGCACTTGCTGCCCGCCGCGCACGTGAGCGGCGAACGGGTCGAGGTGTCGTTCGACGTCGACCGGATCGAGTACCTGTCCGGTGACCGCCACGTCTACGGCACGGTGACCGGCATCGGCAAGGACAGCCGCGTGATCGCGCGGCTGCCAGCGACGGTGACCGACCCGGTGACGCCGGGCGAGTCGCACGCCTTCGCCGTCAACGTCGACAAGCTGCGGTTCTTCGACGCCGAGAGCGGTCTGCGCAGCGAGCCGGTGCGGGTGGATGCGCAGCATGGCTGACACGCTCACGGAACCAACGGCGCCGCCGAAGCGGCAGCCGGACGGCACACGGCAACGGCTTGCCGACCGGGACGGCTTTCTGGCGTGGATCTTCCTCGTGCCGACCGTCGTCTACATCGTCGCGCTGGTCGCGATCCCGTTCTTCATGGCGATCGCGTTCGCGTTCAGCGACGTCACCGCGGGGAACCCGTCCTACGGCTGGGTGGGGCTGGAGAACTTCTACCGGGTGTTCGACGACGCCGTGTTCTGGCAGGCGCTGGGCAACACCTTCGTGTTCACCGCGATCTCCATGGTGTTGATCGTGGTGCTCGGCAAGGTGCTCGCGATGATCCTCGTTGCCGACTTCAAGGGTAAATGGCTCGTCCGGTTCCTGGTACTGCTGCCGTGGACGACGCCGGTCGCGCTGTCGAGTGTCACGTGGCTGTGGCTGCTGCACTCGATCTACAGCCCGATCGACTGGGTGCTGCGCAACGTCGGGCTCATCGAGGACAACATGTACTTCCTTGGGCGTCCCGGGCTGGCGATGGCCTCGGTCATCGCGGTGCACGTGTGGCGGCTGGTGCCGCTCGCCGCCGTGATCATGATGGTCGGCATCCTCTCGATCCCGGACGACATCACCGAGGCGTCCCGCATCGACGGCGCGGGCTTCTGGCGGCGCATGTTCGAGGTCACCATTCCATTGACGTTCCCGCTGATCGCGGTCGCTGCGCTGTTCGGCGCGATCTTCACGTTCACCGATATGGCGGTGGTGTACGTGCTGACCGGCGGCGGGCCGACGAACTCAACGCACGTGCTGGCGAGTTGGTCGTTCGTGCGCGGCATCGGCGGCGGTGACATCGGGCAGGGCGCGGTGATCGCGTTGTTCCTGTTCCCGCTGCTGCTCGCCGCCGCGGTCCTGATCCTGCGGGCGGTTCGCAAGATGGAGACGATCTGATGGCCGCACCGACCGCGACCGCGCCACGGTCCGACGTCCCCACGGCGGCGGAGACCGCGCGGCTCCGACGTCGCTACGCTCGCCGCGACATCATGAGCAGGGTGAGCCTGTACGTCGTGGCGATCCTCGCCGCGCTGGTCTGCGCCGGGCCGTTCGTGTGGAGCACGCTGACCGCGACGAAGCTCAACGCCGACCTGTACAACCCGCAGCACAACCCGTTCCTCTACAACAAGCCGCCGACCGCCGACCACGTGATGTTCCTGTTCACCGACACGGCGTTCGCGACGTTCGCCTGGAACACGTTGTGGGTCGGGCTGCTGGTCGTGCTGATCACGCTGGTGCTCGGCGTCCCGGCGGCGTACTCCATCGCGCGGTTGAACCGGCCCTGGTCGACGCCGATGGGCATCGCGATCTTCTTCGTGTACCTCGTGCCGCCGAGCCTGCTGTTCCTGTCGCTGTCGCGCGTGGTCGTCTCGACCGGGCTACAGGACTCGACGTGGTCGCTGGTGCTGATCTACCCGACGATCACGGTGCCGGTGTCGACGTGGCTGTTGATCGGGTTCCTCAAGGCGCTGCCGCGCGACATCGAGGAGCAGGCGATGGTGGACGGCTACAGCAGGCTGGGCGCGATGCTGCGCACCATCCTGCCGCTGCTGTTCCCCGGCATGGTCGCGGTGGTCGTGTTCGCGTTCACCCTGACGGCGAGCGAGTTCATCTACGCGCTCACGTTCATCTCGCCGACCGAGGAAAAGGTGGTCAGCACGGGTGTGCCGACCGAGCTGATCCGCGGCGACGTCTTCTTCTGGCAGTCACTCCAGGCGGCGAACATCCTCATCGCCGTGCCCATCGCCTTCGTCTTCAACCTCTTCCTCGCCCGGTTCATCTCCGGTTTCACCATGGGCGCGGTGAAGGGTTAGCCTCACTCCCACGGTGCCGGACCGTCGCCGGTCCAGCGGAAGACGTCGAAGCCCCGGCCGATGTCGCCCGCGTAGACGTACGGTCCCTTGTGGAACTTCGCCGCCCAGGTGTTGGCGTCCGGCATGACGGCCCCGGCGACCTCGATCGGGTTCGCCGGGTCGGACCAGTCGACGATCCGGGTGCCCGCGATGTACCAGCCCATCGAGAGGATCTTCGTGCCCGGTGCGAACCGGCCGAAGTGCGATGTGCACGGCCGGTCGCCGGACGGCCCGGTGACGTCCGGGACGTAGTAGCCGAGCGGCCCCTCCGGCGACGACTCGTCGGTGGTGTCGTACGACGCCAAACCCTCGCCGGGACAGACTCCGGTGCCGTCGACAAGGAAGCCGCCGATGACAAGGCTCTCGTTGTTGGTCACCATCAGCTTCTTGTCGGGGCGGGGGAAGACGCCGTGCGCGTACGAGCCGACGTTCGGCGTCCGCGACAGCAGCTCCGGCCGCCACGGCTGCGAGGAGTCGTAGATGCGGTAGTTGTTCTCCGACGCCGCGTACGCGCGGGTGCCGTCCGGGCTGAACTCGATGTCGTGCACGCCGCCTTCGGTGTCCGGGCCGCGCAGCACCTTCGGGTCGTCCAGCTCGGTGAAGTCCACGATCGGGATCTCGTCGATGCCGCCAGGCAACGCGCCGTTGCCGACATAGCCGTACGGCTCGTTCGGATGGAAGATGAAGTTGTGCACGCCGCCGAGTCCGGTGCGCAGCCGGTACATCGGTGACCACTGGTACGGGTCGGAGATGTCGAAGACGCCGATGCCGCCGGACCCCTCGCCGCGCAGCGGCACCTGCGACGGGGCGGTCGAGACCGTCGCGTTGACCGCCGTGCCGTCGATGACCGCGTCCCGGACGTCCACCGCGTGCTCAGTCCGGAACAGTTCGATGGCCGGGATGTCGGTCGCGAAGGTGGTGGCGTTGCCGTTGGGCTGGGCCTCCGGAGCCGGGACCTGGATGAAGCCGACGGCGCCCGCCTCCTGCGCGGTGCGGACCTTCTGGAAGAACGTGTATGTCGGGCATGTGTCGGCCGGGTTGGTGGCGCTCTGACTGGCGTCGACCAGGGCGATGTTGCCCTGGATGCGGTCGGCGACCGGCGCGTAGCTCGCCGCGCTGCACCCGGTGCCCGCGTAGACCAGCTCGCCGGACTGGTCGGCGACGTCCCCGCTCGCGCCCCACTGCACGCCGTCGAGGAACGCGCTCAACTCGGCGGGCGCGTCGATGTTGAGGCCGACACCGCCATAGTTCGGGCACGGGTTGCCGCTCTGCTGACTCAGCGCGAGCACCACGCGCTTCTTGCCGGTGTCCGGATCGGTGAACTTCTTGATCCCGACGTCGTTGCGGTCCTGACGGCAGGTCACCTGGCTGACGAACTCCGGGTTCGCCGGGTCGGTGATGTCGAAGACGTAGCCGCCGCGTTGGTAGGACCCCATGACGGCGAAGTCCCGCTTGGCCATGACCGGCTTGGCCTGCGCCTGGTTCGGCAGCGGCTCACCGGCGCGGTTGACCAGCTTGCCGGTGTCGTAGTCCCGCAGCGGCACGCGGTGAGTGAAGAACTCGACGTCAGAACCCGCGTACGGCTCGTCGGCCGGGTCCTCGGCGCGCGGGTCGTGCTCGCGCGGGTTGAAGTTGTAGACGTGTTCGAGGTTGAACAGTGCTTCCTCGCCCGGCGCAGCCTGACTTTGCGCGCCCGCCGCGGCCGCCCCGGTCAATGACGCCAGCACCAGTGCCGCCGCTCCCGCTGTCGCCGTGATTTGCTTTCGGCTCCGCATCGACATCGTTGTCGCCTCCACCCGGCCGAGGTTCAGCACGTACGTGATGGTGATAACGATCGTGCGCCTGGCGCGATACGCGAAGAATGACGGAGCTCGTGGTGGGTGGCGTGCGGGGTAGCTCAGACGCCCGCTGGGTGCGATCGTTGCCGTATGACGTCGGAACCTGCCATCGAGACCGCGCTGGACTGGGCGCGACAGGGGCAGCGCGGCCTCGAGGGCGCGGTCGCCGGGCTCCACCCTGACGCGGTCCCCGAGCCCTCCGCGCTGCCCGGTTGGACGCGAGGGCACGTGATCACGCACGTCGCGCGCAATGCCGACGCGCTGGTCAATCTGCTCACCTGGGCGCGTACCGGAACCGAGACACCGATGTACGCCACGCCCGACCAGCGGAACTCCGATATCGAGGCCGGCGCGGGACGTTCGCTCGCGGAGCAGTTGGACGACCTGCGGAAGTCCGGGCTCCGGTTCGCCGACGCCGCCGGTGCGATGTCACCGGACGACTGGCAGGCAGTGGTCCGCAACGCGCAGGGCGTGCCGATGTCCGCCAGCACCGTGCCGTGGTTTCGGGTGCGCGAGGTGTGGCTGCACCTGGTCGACCTCGACGCTGGCCCCGGGGTCGACGTCATTCCGGACGACGTCGCCGTCGAACTGGTGCGGGACGTCGCGGGCTGGATGTCGCCGAAGCTCGACCGGGCGGTATCGCTGCGACCCGAGGGACATCCGCCGGTGCCGCTCGGCCCGGACGGCTCGGATAGCGCCACGCCGACCACGATCGCCGGTCCAGCGAGCCGGATCGCTGGCTGGCTCGTTGGCCGTGCGGACGTGAGCGGGCTGCGGTGTGAGGGTACGGTGCCCGACCTGCCGCGCTGGTTGTAAGTCGCAACTCGCGGGACCGGAAGGTGCAACTCGCGGGAAATACGGTGCGACTCGCGGGAAGGCGGTGTCAGCCCGTCGGCGAGGAACTGCCAGAAACAACGAACGAATCGCGCCGACGTCGCATCTCGCGCGCTGTGCGACCGTTGATGAGAACGGTGCCCACCACGCGAGGGTCTTCTGAGTGACCCTGACGAATCTTTAGAGGTTTCGTCTCTATGAGCTAATTGTCCCGATTGGGTACTGTGGGACCTTGGCGGACACGAACAACGCAAGGTGGCGCGGATGCAAGACTCGGTGACCGTACGCGGCGCCAACGCGGCGACCGGGCTTGTGCTGTCCGTGCTGCTGGTGTGCGGGGTGATCGTCGTCTCGGACACCGGCACCTATGCGCTGCCGACGGGCGAATGGCAGGCCCCCCTCATGCCGGATGCGCGGTCGGATGTCTCCGGCGGCGCCGCGCCCGCCGATGCCACCCGGCAGTCGATCACGGTGCCGTTCACCGTGCGGGAGCAACGCGCACCGGCGCGCAATGGCGGCGGCCCCTCGGCGCGGCGGATGCCGGTTGCGGTCCGGCCGGCTTCGGTCGAGCCCTTGCCGGAACGGGTGCCAGACCGGCGCGATGACATCCGTCCTGGCCGCGCGACGTCCACCAAGGGCGCGAGCGAGCGCCGACCGGAACGCGGTGACCGCCGCGGGCGGTCGGCGTCGTCGCAGCATGACGCGGCGCCTGCCGCGCGCGGCAAGCCCAGGGGTGTCAGGACGTTCCGGTCGGCCGTCGGTAGCGCGCCTTTCGGTAGGGGTTTCTGACCCGCACGCCGTCACCATCCCGGTTCGTGAGCGTTGTTCACCTTGTCTGGCTCATGGAGGGATTGCTGCCGATGAGGATTCGCGCTCTGCTGGTCGTGGCCGCTACAAGCGTGCTGCTGCCCACCGTCGCCCCTGCCCCGCAGGCCGAGGCCGCGCCGCGTGATGACGCCAGCTACTTCGAGGAGTACTTCCCGGCGGGTGACGGCATCAACACGCTGCACGCCGATGTGCTGCGGCCCGCTGGCATCGACGAGGACACCCCGACACCGGTCATTCTCACGGTGAGCCCATACCTGAACCACTCCGGGTCCACCATCGAGGCTGGCGTCACCGACGAGGGGCCGAACGAGCGGTTCTACGACTTCCTCGACCTGACGCACCTCCTAGACCGTGGCTACACCTACGTGATGGTCGACCTGCCCGGCTTCGGCGGGTCGTCCGGCTGCAACGACTGGGGCGGCAACCGTGAACAGGGCGCGGTCGAGACCGCCGTCGAATGGGCCGCGTCGCAGCCGTGGTCCACCGGCAAGGTCGGCATGATCGGCAAGTCGTACGACGCCTGGACCGGGCTGATGGGCATGGCCAAGGACCCCGATGGCCTCGAAGCCGTCGTTTCCATGGAGCCGGTGTTCTCTGGCTACAACTACCTCTACAACAACGGCGTCCGGTTCCTGAACTCCGTCGCGACGCCCGCGCTGTTCCAGGCCATCGACGCGAAGCCGGGCTCGTTGACCGACTCGCCCGAGTACCACGCCAACGGCGCGCCGCAAGCCTGGTGCTACGGCGTCAATATCGCCATGCAGCAGCAGGACCAGCCCGAGACGCCGTTCTGGCTGGAACGCAACCTGCTGCGCGCCACGCGCGGCTCGGACACGCCGCTGTTCCTCACCCAAGGTTTCCTGGAGACCAACACCAAGCCCGACGCGGCGTTCGACTTTTTCAATGGCCTCTCTGACCTCGCTGGCGAGGCGAACCGGGCGTGGTTCGGCCAGTTCGACCACGTGCGCGGCTGGGAGAAGAACGCCGACGGCCGCACCGAGACCGGCCGCAGCGTCGAGGCGTTCGTCGACCAGGTGATGCGGTTCTTCGACCAGCACGTCGGCGTCACCCCTGGCGAGCCGCAGCGTACGGACCCCGCCGTCGAGGTGCAGGACAACCTCGGCCGCTACCGCGCGGAGCAGTCCTGGCCGCCCGCCGACGCCACGACGGTGTGGAACGACCTGAACGCGGGCAGCTACGCCGACGACAACGGCAACCGCGCCACCGGCTCGGCGACCGAGACCGGCAACGGCGTCTGGTCCATCTCGCAGCCGATGCCGCACCGGACGTGGCTCGCGGGCGAGCCGGAGCTGACCGCCCGGGTGAACGCGCCCGCGCCGAGGTCGAACCTGGTCGGGCTGGTCTACGACATCGCTCCGGACGGCACCGCGCGGCTGGTCAACCGGGGCACGACGTTGCTGCGGGGGAGCGGCGAGCAGGTGGCGACGTTCGAGCTGTACGGGCAGGACTGGGTGCTCGCCGAGGGGCATCGGCTCGGCGTGCTGGTCACCGGGTCGGACACTGACTGGTGGACGCACGTGCCGACCGGCACCACGGTGACGGTGGAGTCCGCGCGCATCGGGCTGCCGTTCCTGACCCGCGACCGAACGCGGTTCCTGGACGGCGGCTCGACGCCCCGGCTGGAGCAGCACCTGAAGCAGACCGCGCCGGTGTCGGCGGCGACGATCGCCGACGCCGAGCGGACGTTCACCCTCCCCGACCGACTGCGGCCGGGCCGGTCGCCGCGCTGACGTCCCGTGCGGCGTGCGGGCGGCTAGTGTCGGGGCCATGGCGGGGCACATGTCAGCGGAGGAGTTCCGCAAGCACGGCAAGCAGGTGATCGACTGGATCGCGGACTACATGGCAGGGATCGAGTCGTACCCGGTGCGCTCGCAGGTGCGGCCGGGTGACATCAGGGCGGCGCTGCCGGAGCGGCCACCGAAGCACGGCGAGTCGTTCGACCAGATCCTCGCCGACCTGGACCGGGTCATCATGCCGGGCGTGACGCACTGGCAGCACCCGAACTTCTACGCCTACTTCCCGGCCAACGTCAGCGGCCCCGCGATCCTGGGTGATCTGTTGTCCTCCGGGCTCGGCGTGCAGGGAATGATCTGGGCGACCAGTCCGGCCTGCACCGAGCTGGAGACCGTCGTCGTGGACTGGCTCGCCGACCTGCTCGGCCTGCCGCAGCGCTGGCGCACCGACGCGCGCGGCGGCGGGGTCATCGAGGACTCGGCGTCCAGCGGCAGTCTGGTCGCGCTGCTGGCGGCGCTGCACCGCGCAGGCAGTGGCCGCAACATGCTCTACGTCTCGTCGCAGACGCACTCCTCGCTGGAGAAGGCCGCCGCCATCGCCGGGGTGCCGCAGGCGAACGTCCGGATCGTCGACGTCGACCCGGACACGCTGGCGATGCGTCCCGGCCACCTGGCCGAGCTGATCGAGCAGGACAAGCGCGACGGCTACCCGCCGACCATGGTGTGCGCGACGATCGGCACGACGTCGACCACCGCGATCGACCCGGTGCGCCGCATCGGGGAGGTGTGCGCCGAGCACGGGATCTGGCTGCACGTGGACGCCGCCTACGCCGGGGTCGCCGCCGTGTGCGAGGAACTGCGGTGGATCAACGACGGCGTCGCGGAGTTCGCCGACTCCTACGTGACCGACCCGCACAAGTGGCTGCTGACGAACTTCGACTGCACGGTGCTGTGGGTGGCCGACCGTGCGCCGCTGATCGAGGCGCTGTCGATCCTGCCGGAGTACCTGCGCAACGCCGCGACCGAGTCGGGCGAGGTGATCGACTACCGCGACTGGCAGATCCCGCTCGGCAGGCGGTTCCGCGCGCTGAAGCTGTGGGCGGTGCTGCGCTGGTATGGCGCGGGCGGCCTGCGGGAGCACATCCGCACCGGTGTGGCGCTCGCGGACGAGCTGGCGGGTTGGGTGCGTGCCAGCGAGGATTTCGCGCTGCTGGAACACCATCCGTTCGGGCTGGTGTGCTTCCGTCCACTGTGGCCGGAACTGTCCGATGCGGACGCCGAGGCCGCCACGGATGCGCTCCTGGCGCGGCTCAACGACTCCGGCGACCTCTACCTCAGCCACACCAAGATCGACGGGCATACGACGTTGCGGGTGGCCATCGGCGCGCCCGCGACCACGCGCGAGCACGTGCGGTCGGCGTGGCAACGCATCGAGGCGGAGTACCGCACGCTGCTTTGTGGCCCACGCCATGGCGGCGGTGTCGGCGGGGGCGTTGACAGCTCGGTGTCCGACCATGGAAGCTAAGCAAGCGCTTAGTCACCTCATGGCTCGCCGGCGTGCGCCTGGCGAGCGGACCGAGAAGGAACGTCGATGACATCGAGTGACGCGCGGCGTGCATGGCTGCCGCCGGTCGCGGACCTGTTGAGCCTCCCCGCGGAGCTGAAGCAGGCCATCCCGCCGGAGTACGAAGACCTCAACGGCCACATGAACATCAAGCACTACTTCGAGCTGCAGTCGTTCGCGGTGTGGGGCGTGTTCCGCAGGCTCGGCTACGAGGAGGACACCCGGCCGGACGAAGGCGCGTTCACGCTGGAGCAGCACCTGCGCTACCACGACGAGGTGCTGGTCGGGCACGAAGTGTCGGCGCACGTCGTGCTGCTCGACCGCAGCGACAAGATCGTGCGCGGCATCTCGTTCCTGGTCAACCGCACCACCGAGCAGGTGGCCAACACGCTGGAGTTCGTCTCGGCGCACGTCGATCTGTCGGCGCGTCGCACCAGCCCGTTTCCGGAGCGCGTCGCGGAGGCGCTCGACGCGGAGCTGGCCCGGTGCGCTCATCTGGGCGACATCTCCTCACCCGGCCCCGCCCGGCTGCGGTCCTGAACACCAAGGGGCCGGCTGGCGAATCGCTCGCCAGCCGGCCCCTGCTGTCACTCGATCACGCTGTCACCCGGTCACGCCGTCAGGCGCTCACCCGTCTCGGTGTCGAACACCAGTACCCGTTCCGGGTCGCAGGCGAGCCGCAACGACTGGCCCTTGCGCGGCGGGTCCCTCGGGTCGATCCGCGCGACGACCTCGGCGAGTTCGGTCTGTTCGCTCTCGGTGACACTGCCGTAGAGGAAGGCGTCCGCGCCCAGTTCCTCGATCAGCGTCACCTCGACGGCGAGGCCCGGCTGGTCGTCGCCGACGATGCGCCAGTGCTCCGGCCGGACGCCGACCTTCAGCGCCCGCCCCGGCGTCAGCGCCCGCGTGTCCCGGTCGAGCGGGATGACGTAGCCGCCGACGTCCGCGCCGTCCTCGGTGGGCTTGGCGTCGAGCAGGTTCATCGCGGGGGAGCCGATGAACCCGGCGACGAACAGGTTCGCGGGCTTGTCGTACAGCGTGAGCGGCACGTCGACCTGCTGCAGCAGGCCGTCCTTGAGCACGGCCACCCGGTCGCCCATCGTCATCGCCTCGACCTGGTCGTGGGTGACGTAGACGGTGGTGATGCCGAGCCGTCGTTGCAGCGAGGCGATCTGGCTGCGTGTGGACACCCGGAGCTTCGCGTCCAGATTGGACAGCGGTTCGTCCATACAGAACACCTGCGGCTGGCGCACGATCGCGCGTCCCATCGCGACCCGCTGGCGCTGGCCACCGGAAAGTTCCTTCGGCTTGCGTTCGAGGTAGTCCTGCAAGCCGAGCAGGTCGGCGACCTCCTTGACCTGCGTCAGCCGGTCCTCCTTGGACACGCCCTGCATCTTGAGCGCGAACGCCATGTTTTCGGCGACGCTCATGTGCGGATACAGCGCGTAGTTCTGGAAGACCATGGCGATGTCGCGGTCCTTCGGGGCAACGTCGGAGACGTCGCGGTCGCCGATGTAGATCGCGCCCGACGTGACCTCTTCAAGCCCGGCGAGCATCCGCAGCGAGGTGGACTTCCCGCAGCCGGACGGGCCGACGAGCACCATGAACTCGCCGTCGTCGATCTCGAGGTCGAGCGCGTCGACCGCGGGCGTGTCCGACCCCGGGTACACCCGACTGGCCTTCTCGAAACGCACAGCACTCATAACACAGGTTCCCTTCACCGGCAGGTACGTGCCGGACGATCCGTAGTAAAGGTGATAAGCGGACGCCAGCCAGCGCCCACCGAGGAAGAAGCATAGCCGGGCGACGCGTCACTGTGTAGCCGTCGTCACACGACGACCACATCGAACGCCGTGTCCCCCGCTCCGCGCGCCGTGTCCCCCGCCAAGCGCCTCATGTTCCGCGTTCGCGTGCGCCGTATTCCCCGTTCGCGTCCCGGCATTCGGTGTGACACCGTGGTCGTGCGCACTTAGTTTGCCAGTAATTTTAGTGTCAAACAAAGGAGTGACCTGGTGGTGAGCACGCGAGGCTCCACCCCACGCGGCGATGGCGTGCCCGCGGCGATCGTCGGCCTGCTCGGCACGCGAAAGCCATCGTCGCGGGTCGACATCGCCCGCTCGCTCGGACTGAGTCCCGCCACCGTCACGCAGGTGACAAGGGACCTCATCGCGCGGGGCGTTGTCGAGGAGCGGGTTTCGGTACCGTCGCGCGGTGGCAGGCCCGCGAAGCTGCTTGGGCTTGTCGCTGGCGCTGGCGTCGCGCTGGGTGCGACGGTGACGGCGGACCGTGTCGCGCTGGTGACCGTCGAGCTGGACGGTTCGGTGCGAACGTGGACTCAGCATCCGTTCTCGCCGAACTCCCCGGACGCCCCGCGCGAGCTCGCCGAGATCTTGGCTGGCGAGGTGAACACCATTGGCGAACGACTGCTGGGCGTCGGCGTCGGCGTGCCCGGCTCGGTCGACTCGCAGGAGTCCGGTTTCGTGCGCGCCCCGTCGTTCGGCTGGCATGCGGTGCCGATCGGTCCCGTGCTGCGCAAGACGCTCGACGCGCCGGTGCTTGTCGACAACGACGTCAACACGCTGGCCGCGGCAGAGCAGGTCTACGGCATCGGGCGCGACCACTCGTCGTACCTCGTCGTGACCATAGGCAAAGGGATCGGCTGCGCGATGGTGCTGGACAAGGCGATCTATCGGGGAGCGACCGGTAGCGCGGGCGAGATCGGGCACATCCCGGTGTCCAGCGATGGCCCGGTGTGCGGCTGCGGCGATACCGGCTGCCTCGAAGCGCACATCGGCGCGGCGGGCCTGTTGCGTACGGCCAGGGAGCGTGGCCTTGTCGGCGCGCGCGGTCGGCTCGCGACGCTGTTGCGGGCGGCCCGCGATGGCGACACCGCCGCCCAAGACGTCTATCGCGAGGCGGGCGAGCTGCTCGGCAGGTCACTGTCCGGGATCGTGCTCACCCTCGACCCCGAAGTCGTCGTCCTGATGGGTGAAGGTATGGACGCCTGGGAGCATTGGCGGCCCGGCTTCGAGCCCGCGCTGCGTCGGTGCCTCGCGCCGACACGGGCCGAGCTGCCCGTCGTCGTCGAGCCATGGCGTGACGACCAGTGGGCACGGGGCGCGGCGTCGCTGGTGCTGGCGGCGCCGTTCGACACCGCCGGCAACGGTGGCGAGCAGAGCCACCGGGTGCGGGCGCGACTCGGCAGTCGCGAGACCTAGCCACGCAACGCCTTTCGTCGGGTTCCGCACGTTGTGAGCTACGACATATGGAGTAATCGACTCACCAACCTGGCCGCTCTTGGAAAATTCCCCACCGCGACCCGTTTCCCCAGCTCACCCCGTGCGTTGAGCAGCGTGAGCCAGCGGATGTGAAACCGACTCACATATCGGACACGCCGCCGTATCGACGCATTGGGAGACGAAGTTAATGAGAAGGAAGATGGGTGTCGCGATCGCCGCGTGTGCGGTGGCGGGCGCGACGGTCGCGTCGGCGCCGGTGGCGGCGGCGGACACGCTCGGCGGTGAGCTCGACAGCTACATCGTCGTGCTCAAGGACGGCATCGACGCGGCGTCGGTGGCGCCGCAGCAGGTCGGGGCGCTGGGCGGCACGGTGGGGCACGTCTACAGCTCGGCGGTGAACGGGTACTCGGCGAAGCTGACCGATGTCGCGCGGCAGCAGTTGGCTGCCAGCCCGGCGGTCGATTACATCCAACGCGACACGCCGGTGCGCAGCACTGCGCAGAGCACGCCGACCGGCATCGACCGCGCCGACGCCGACCAGAGTCCGACCGCGGCGATCGACGGCGTTGACCAGCGGGTCGACGTCGACGTCGCGGTGATCGACACCGGTGCGGACCTCGACCATCCTGACCTCAACGTCTACGAGGCGGGCGCCGAGAACTGCTCGACGCTCAGCCTGAGCCCTGAGGACGAGCACGGCCATGGCACACACGTCGCTGGCACCATCGGCGCGCTGGACGATGCGAATGGCGTCGTTGGCATGGCGCCCGGTGCGCGGATCTGGCCGGTGAAGGTGCTCAACGCGCTCGGGTCCGGCACGACGTCCGACGTGATCTGCGGGATCGACTACGTCGCGGCGAACGCGGACCAGATCGAGGTGGCGAACATGAGCCTCGGTGGCGGCGGTAGCGACGACGGCGACTGCGGCAGCACGGACGGCGACGCCCAGCACGCCGCGATCTGCAACGCGGTCGCCGCTGGCGTGACGTTCGTGGTGGCCGCGGGCAACGACCACGCCGACGCGAAGGACTTCGTGCCCGCCGCGTACGACGAGGTGATCACCGTCAGCGCGCTCGCCGACTTCAACGGCCAGCCCGGCGGCGGCGCGGCGTCGACGTGCCGCAACGACGTCGACGACACGTTCGCTGACTTCTCGAACTACGGCAACGACGTGGACCTCATCGCGCCCGGTGTGTGCATCGAGTCGACGTGGCTCGACGGTGGCTACAACACCATCTCGGGGACGTCGATGGCCAGCCCGCACGCGGCGGGCGCGGCGGCGCTGTACAAGGCGAACAACCCGTCGGCCAGCCCGGAGCAGGTCAAGCGGGCGCTGCAGAACGCGGGCACGACCGACTGGACGTGGCCGAGTGAGGACCCCGACGGGGTGCAGGAGCCGCTGCTGAACGTCGCCGGATTCTGATCGTGTGCGGGGCCGCCGGGTGCAGGTGCGCCCGGCGGCCCTGTTACGGCGCGCGGAAGCCGCCGGTTTCGTGTTCGAGGGCTTCGGCGAGGTCGATGAGGAAGTGCTCGTCGTGCCAACCGCCGATGAGCTGCGCACCGATGGGGAGGCCGGTGGACGTCTGCGCCACCGGGCCGCCGACCGCGGGCAGGTGCAGGTCGGTGGCCAGCGAGACCCAGTCGAAGAGGTGGGTGTACGCGACGTCGACGTCGTCCACCTCGATGGTGCGCTCGGGGAGCGGGCCGCCCTGGCGGTGTGTCATGGCCGGGATGGCGGAGATGGGCGCGAGGATGGCGTCCCATGACTCGAACCACGCGGCGAAGGTGTCCTTGAGGGCTTGGCGCCTGGCCTGGGCGCGGGCGACGTCGCGGTAGGACGCGGTGGAGTGGACTGCCATGGCCGTCATGCCGTACGGGTCGAGGTCGGCGGCGTCGGCGTTGAGGTGGGCGTCGCGGGCCTTGGCGAGCTTGTCGTACACCGGGTTGGGCAAGCCAGCGCCGATGATGGGGTAGAGCAGCGCGAGGTAGTTCTCGATCAGTTCGTCGGCGGCGAACGGGAGCCGTGCTGGCTCGACGTGTGCGCCGTGCTTGCGTAGGTGGTCGGCGGCGTTCTCGATGCCGGTGCGGACGTCGCTGGAGAGTGGGAAGCCGTCCAGCCAGAGTGCGATGCGGGCGGTTCTGGGGTCTTTGCGCCGTTGTGGTGGTTCGCGGTGTAGGGCGGTGTAGAGCATGCGGAGGTCGTCGGCGGTGCGTGCCATGGGGCCGGCGACGCCGAGGTCGTACTCGACGTACCGCCCTGGTGGCGGCGGGATGTGGCCGCGCATCGACAGGGTGCCCCAGGTGGGTTTGAGCGCGTAGACGCCGCACCAGTTGGCGGGATGGCGGAGCGAGCCGCCGATGTCGGAGCCGAGTTCGAGTGGCGTGATGCCCGAGGCGAGGGCGGCAGCCGCACCGCCGGACGAGCCGCCGGGGGTGCGGGTGGGGTCGTGGGGGTTGTTCGTGGTGCCGTACACGGAGTTGTACGTCTGCAGATCGCCGAGCATGAGCGGGACGTTCGTCTTGCCCCAGATGACCGCACCCGCCGCTCGGAGCGTCGCGACCAGGTCGGCGTCGGTGCAGTCTTTCTGCCGGTCGGCGAAGGCGGGGTTGCCCGCGGTGGCGGGCATGCCGGTGACGTCGTAGCCGTCCTTGACGGTCATGGGGATTCCGGCGAGCGGGCCGGGTTGCTCGCCGCGCGCCCTGGCGTCGTCGACCTTTTTGGCGTCTGTTTGGGCGCGTGCGATGTCGGTTGCGACAACGGCATTGACGGCATTGACGGCGTCGTGGACGTCCTCGTGGCGGCGGATGTGGTCGTCGAGGAGCTCCCGGGCGGAGACCTGCCGGGTGGCGAGCTGTTCGTGCAGCTCACGTGCGGTGCGGTAGGTCTCGTCGGCCATGCTCACTCCCGGTCGCTGGTGTCGATCCGGGTCGACTCTGGCCGGAACGCGGCGACGGCGTCAAGCGAAACGTGGGCAATTATGGGCATTGGGGCATTGGGGCGGCCGGTTCGTCCGACGCGGCACCGACCGGCCTACAGCGGCAGCCAACCGCCGTCGACGCAGACCGCCTGTCCGGTGATGAAGCCGCTGTCCGGGCCGAGCAGGAAGCTGATGACGTTGGCGACATCGTCGGCCTGGCCGCGACGTCGCAGGATCTGCCGTTCGAAGAGGTATGACCGGGCGGCGTCCTGGTCGGGAAACACTTCGAGTTCTTCCTCCGTCTGGATCGCGCCCGGGACCACGCAGTTCACGCGAACGCCGCGTTCGCCCAGCTCCCGCGCCAGCGATCGGGTGAAACCGAGGACGCCCGCCTTCGTCGTCGCGTAGTGCAAGGCGTTGGTCGCACCGAGCCGCGCCAGCACGCTGCTGACGGTGACGATGCCATCCGCTGCCGGGGGAGCGTCGTTGCCGAAGGCACGGCGGCAGCAGAGGAACGCGCCCTTCAAGTTCACCGCCGCGATCCGGTCCCAATCGCCTTCGGTGATCGCGGTCCACGGCTCGCGTGCCGTGGTCGCGGCGTTCAGGACGAGGGCAGTGACGCTCCCCAGGTCGGCCTCGCACCGGGAGAACAAGTCGTCCACGGCGGCGGCGTCGCTGATGTCGGCGGCGTAGACGGCTGCGCGACCGCCGGACTGCTCGATGTCGGCCGCGACGTGCTTCGCAGCCGACAGCATTGCCTCGTCCGGGTAGCTGTTGATGGCCACCGCCATGCCGTCGGCGGCCAACCGTCGCGCCGTCGCCGCGCCGATGCCGCGTGACGCGCCCGTCACCAGCGCGACCCGGGGTGTCATCGCAGCTTCCCGGAGAACCGCTGCGGTTCGCGCCCACGCACGGGAACGTCCACGGCGTACAGCAGCCCGCCACCTGCCGCGTTCTCGTGAGCCGCTGTCGTGATGAACAACGTCGACAGCGAATCGCCGCCGAACACACAGCTTGTCGGGTAAGTCGTGGGCACGTGGACGACGCCGGTCGTCTCGCCGGAGTCCGCGTCGATGCGCCAGACCTCGCCGCACCCCCACACGGCGAGCCAGATGTCGCCCTCGGCGTCCACCGTAAGGCCGTCCGGCAGGCCGACGTCGGCGGGAAGCGAACACAGCGTCCGGCCTTCGCCGAGTGCGCCGGACTCGAGGTCGCACTCCCATACGGTGAGCGTGCCCGCGCTGGTGTCGACGTGGTAGAGCACGTCCGCGTCGGACGACCAGTCGAGCCCGTTGGACATCCCCAGGTTGGTGAGCTGGGTCGTGGCCCCGGTGCCGTCGAAGCGGTAGAGCGCACCCCGTTGGCTGCCGTCCCGCACCGCAGAGCCCGCCCAGCACGCGCCGGTGGCGTCGATCGCGCCGTCGTTCATGGAGATCGCGCCGTCGTCGAGCACCCGCACCAGCTCGTCGACGTGACCGGTACTCGGATTGAGCGTGCCGAATCCCGTGCTCGTGACCGCGAGCAGATCATGTCCGGGGCCTGGTTCGATCGCCGTCACGCTCCTGGACAGCGGGACAACCGACTCGAACCCATCACCTGTGCGGGTGGCCAGCCGACGTCCCGGAACATCGAGCCAGCGCAGCCCAACGTCGCCGTCCCACAACGGCGATTCACCCAGCTCGGCGGCGGTCTGGGTGACTGGCGCCGCCGTGAGCTGGAGTGCGGACGACGTGCTGCTCATCGAAGCTCCAATCCGCCGTGGCACGGGCTGCCGGGCGGTACGAACGCATGGCTGGGCGCATGAGATATCCGCACAAGCCAGGAACGAGACGAGTTGATAAACGAAATAGCTGTTTTATTGAATCTAACGATCGAGGCTGCTCGATGTCAACGTCGCTGGGAACTCGGCATCCTCGAATGGATACAGCGGTGTCCTGCGGTGCTGGTACGGGAAGCGTTCGATGCCCATGGCGGTGATGCCGTCGGTGTCGACGACGAGCATCTGGCTGGCGATGGTGCCGTAGGCGGCGCGCGGTGAGTTGACGCCCTTGGCGACGATGACGTGGTAGTCGGTCGGGTCGATGCCGAGGCAGCGGTGCTGGGCGAGGCTGGTGTTGTCGATCTGCTTGGACATCAGCACGAGCGTGTGGCCGTCGGTGGTGTCGAGGACGGCGGTGGGGCCCATGTCGAAGAACCGGAATCCGCCGTGGGTGGGGGTGGGGTCCTCGAAGCGCCCGTCGGATACCAGTCGCACCGTGCCGTCCACCGCGACCGGACGTCCTGGCGAGTGGGGATGCCGCGCGCCGACGGTGGTGCGCACCCGCGCGCCGGTGCCTGCCGAGGTGCAGTCACGGACGGCGTCGGGGTCCCACAGCGTCTGCAGGAAGGAGCCGACACCGCGATGTTGGGCGGCGGCCAGGATGACGGTGGAGTCGCCGGGTGCGCCGCCGCCGATGTTGTCCCCGACGTCGAGCAGCACCACCGGCCCGGTCGGGTCCAGGCTTGCGGCGTCGAGGGCTTCGTCGACGGTCAGCCCTCGGGCCTGGAGCTCTGCGCGCGTCGCCCAGATCACCTCGGCCAGCTCGGCGGCGGCCTTGGCGGCGGTGGACTCGTCGCCGTCGTGGATGGCG
Source organism: Actinophytocola sp. (assembly GCA_009377475.1). Classification (GTDB taxonomy): domain Bacteria; phylum Actinomycetota; class Actinomycetes; order Mycobacteriales; family Pseudonocardiaceae; genus Haloechinothrix_A. The sequence continues at coordinate 36,924 of WHTY01000021.1, read as the reverse complement.
AGTGCGGACATGCCCATGTGCGGCACGTCGGCGTAGGGGAAGCCCTGGATGAGGCTGGTGTCGAGCATCCCGGGCCGGTCGGCGATGGCGGCAGCGGTGGCGATCAGGTCGGCCATCGGCTGTTCGGAGGTGTCCTGCCGGGCGATGTTGACGACGAGCGGCAGCGGCACGAGCGACTGCGTCGGCCGCACCTCGTCCCGGACGGTGCGCACCACGATGTCCGCGCACTTGATCGCCTGGTGGCGGGCGTCGATGTGGGGGTTGGTCTGGTACACGGTCGCGACGTCGAGGGCGTCGATGACCTGGTGCGACAGGTTGGCGTGCAGATCGAAGGTCGCGCCGAGGACGACGTCGGGCCCGACGCGCTCGCGCACGCGCGCGGCGATCTCGCCGTCGGCGTCCGGGACGTGTTCGGCGACGGCCGCGCCGTGCAGTGCGAGCAGCACCGCGTCCCACGGGCCGTGTTCGGTGAGCGCGTCGAGCATCTCGTCGAGCAGTTCGTCGAAGACGTCGGCGACGATCGGGCCGATCGGGTTGACGAACGCGAACAACAACGGCACGACCTCGACGTCCGGCCACGTCCCGGCGGCGAGGAACCCGCCCATGGTGGTGTCGGCGTCGCCGTGCGCCACGACGATCTCCTCGCCACGCAGCGCCCCGCCATCGGCGTACAGCTCACGGTCGGCCTTGATCGGGGAAAACGTGTTGGCCTCGTGAAACAGGCCGAGTGTCGCTATCCGCATGTCGCATCCTTGGTCGGTGTCGCGAAGTCAGCCACAGTAAAACAGACGTTTCATGTAATCGCGAGATGTATATCCGTCTCATGTGGTAGTTCCGAAACCTGCTCACTTTAGTCCGAATGGCGGTGTCGATCGTCACGCTGACCGGTTCGACTATGTGCCCCCGGGCGAACGCAACCCGGGGTTTATCGACAACGAGGAGAACGAGGGCATGAGAGCGACTTCCGCGAAGCGATGGTGGCTACCACCCGTAGCCGCGCTCGTCGTGGCGCTACCGCTGGCAATCCCGGCGTCGGCGCACGACGACAGCATCCAGGGTGACGGCGGTGCGTTGTACGGCGCCGCCGACGTCTACACGCGCCATGAGCTGTCCGGGCACCAGACCGCGGAGCCCGCGGAGTCCGGCCCTGACGCGCGGTCGGTCGGGTTCGAGCACGTCTCGACGTACACCTTCGACGAGGACGGCGACGGCGAGGTCGACACCGGCATCGGCTCGATCACCGACGTCTGGGAGCACGACGGTTACGCCTACGTCGGCACCTTCTACGAGCCGGACTGCTCACGGTTCGGCACCCGCGTCGTCGACGTCAACGACCCCGCGAACCCCCAGTACGTCGGCAACCTCCCGTCCATGCCCAACACCAGGGTCAACGACGTCAAGGTCGCGTCGATGGACAACCAGCACTTCAGCGGCGACATCCTCGCCGCGACGCAGGAGCCGTGCTTCCAGTCGCGCGGCGACGGCGGCAGCAGGGAGAACAAGGGTGGCGTCGTGCTCTACGACGTCTCCGACCCCGCCAACCCCGCGCTGCTGAAGAAGGCATACATCAAGGGCCGCACCGGCACCGACGGCAACTTCGGCGTGCACAACACCTACTTCTGGGAGTCCGACGGCCGCACCTACCTTGGCCTCGTGGACGACGACAATGTCCGCGACTTCCGCATCCTGGACATCACCAAGCCGACCAATCCGGTCGAGGTGGCCGCGGTCGGCTGGCCGGACTGGCTCGACGAGACGTCCGACCCGCAGGGCTCAGGCGGCCTCGGCTCGTTCGCCGCGACGTTCATCCACGACATCTGGGTGGAGCAGCACGACGGCAAGACCATCGGCTACCTGTCCTACTGGGACGCCGGGCTGATCCTGCTCGACTTGAGCGACCCGGCCAACCCGGTGTTCCTTGGTGACAGCGACTACGACACCACCGGTCCCGAGGGCGACGTCACCGGCGAGGAGGGCAACAGCCACGTCGCCGTGCCCGCGCCCGCCGAAGACGGTCGTTACGTCCTGATGGGTGACGAGGACTTCTCGCCCTACCGGTCGAGCGTGACCTACGCCCCGTCCACTGGGGTCCCGGTCGACGTCACGGCCGCCGAGGGCTCGTTCACCACGCCGCTGTCCGACTTCGACCCGAACCCGCTGCCAGAGGAGATGGTCAGCGCCGGTGGCGAGCTGTGCTCCCAGAACGGCGTCGACATGACCGGCAAGATCGCCCTGATCTCGCGCGGCAGCTGCACGTTCCAGCTCAAAGCGGAGAACGCCAAGGCGCAGGGCGCGATCGGCATGGTCGTCTACAACAACGCGGGTGACTCGCTCGTGCTGATGGGCGGCACCGGGATCGACGACTTCTTCGGCTTCTTCGTCGGCAACAGCGACGGCGTGGCCATGGAGAGCGCGGTCGCATCCGGCGCCACGACGTTCAACGTGGCGAACCTCTTCGACGGCTGGGGCTACCTGCGCGTCATCGACACCCGGACGGGTGGGGACAAGTTCGCCGAGGTGGGCTCGTTCGCCCCGCCGAACGCGTTCCGGGACGCCCCGCTGCCCGGCGACTACACGATGCACAACATCGTGATGGGCCCGCAGGGCACCGAGTTCGCCGACACCGCGTTCGTCTCGTGGTACTCCGACGGCATGATCGCGCTGGACGCGTCCGACCCGACCAACCTGGACTGGACCGGCCAGTGGATCGGCTGCTACGGCCAGTCCGACTGCGCACCGACGTTGGACAGCAACGGCAACGCCCAGGCGGCTGCGACCAACTTCTGGGGCGTGTACCCGACCGTCATCGACGGCCAGGTCTACGTCCTCGGCAGTGACCGCAACAACGGCCTGGTCGTGCTCAAGCCCAGCCTCGGCGGCGACGCCGGCGAGGGCTTGCAGCCCGGCATGGGCGGCACGCCGTAACGGCTAGCCGCATCGATCGACGCGGGCCGGGAGCGCTTCGGCGCTCCCGGCCCGCTGGCGTGTCCAGTCCGGCCCGCTGTCGTGGCCGGCGTGGCTTCGCCAGGGAAGCTGGCTGCTGGCGTTGGGCTCGCCCGGCGTGGCTTCGCCAGGGAAATTGCCTCGAGATCCGGACAAACGACGTCGAGTCGGGCGCGAATCACGCAATATCCCTGGCGAAGCGGGCCGGCTCCTGTCACACCCGCCGCTACAGCGGGAGCCCGGTAAGTACCGTGACGCGCTCCTCGGTGAAGTCGGCCATCGCCGCCGCCGGTCCCTCCCGGCCGACGCCGGAGTCCTTCACCCCGCCGTAGGGCATCTGGTCCGCCCGGAAGCTCGGCACGTCGCCGATCACCACGCCGCCGACGTCCAACGTCGCGGATGCCCGGAACGCCGTCGGCAGGTCGCGGGTGAACACCCCCGTCTGCAACCCGAACCGGGAGTCGTTCACCCGCCGCAACGCCTCGTCGACCGAGCCCACCGGGTTCAGGCACACCACCGGCCCGAACACCTCGTCTGCCATCACGGTGGCGTCTTCCGGCACGTTCGTCAGCACGGTCGGCTCCACGGTGGCGCCATCGCGCCTGCCGCCGAGACGTCGCTGCGCGCCCGCCGCGATCGCGTCGTCCACCCAGGACTCGACGCGCTCGGCAGCCGCGATGTCGATCAGCGGACCGACCTGTGTGTGCGGCGAACGCGGGTCACCGGTGCCCAGCGCACCGACCTCCTGCACGACGCGCTCGACCAGAGCCTCGAAGACGTCGGCGTGCGCGTACACCCGCTGCACCGCGATACACGACTGACCAGCCTGGTACATCGCGAACGTCGCGATCCGCTTTGCGGCGAAGTCCAGATCGGACCAATCCGGACAGACGACAGCGGCGGCGTTGCCGCCCAGTTCCAGCGCGACGTGCTTGCGTGGCACGGCGTCCCGGATGCGCCAGCCCACCGGCACCGAGCCGGTGAACGACACGATCGGCAGCCGGGGATCGGTCACCAGCTCCGCGGCGACGTCGTTGCCGACCGGCAGCACCGACCAGCTCCCGGCGGGCAGATCGGTCTCGGCCAGCACCTCGCCGAGCGCCAGCGCGGTCAACGGCGTCGCGGGCGCTGGCTTGAGCACGATCGGCGCGCCCACCGCCAGTGCGGGCGCGACCTTGTGCGCCACCAGGTTGAGCGGGAAGTTGAACGGCGTGATGCCGAGCACCGGCCCGCGAGGCACCCGCCGCACCAACGCCATTCGCCCGGTCGCGCCGGGGTCGGTGTCGAGCCGTTGCAGCTCGCCGGAGAAGCGGCGGGCTTCCTCAGCGGCCCACCGGAACGTCGACGCGGCACGCCCCACCTCGGCGCGTGCCCAGGTGATCGGCTTGGCCGACTCGGCGGTGATGAGCTGCGCGAACTCCTCGGTGCGCTCGGCCAGCGTGCGGGAGATGTGGTCCAGCGCCGCCGCCCGCGCGTGTGCGGGGAGCGCTGCCGTCTCGGCGCGAACGTCGTGCGCGGCCTGCACCGCCATCTCGACGTCCGATGTGGATGGTACGCAGTGGACACCTGCCTCGGAGCCGTCATACGAGTGGTACACAGTGGACGTCTCGCCGGTGGTCACCGGCTTGCCCGCGATCCAAAATGGTGTGCTCATCGGGACGCCTCCTCGCGGATCGCCGTTTCCAGGACGGACATGCCCTCGTCCAGCAGGTCGGCCGGCATGGTCAGCGGCGGCAGCAGCCGGACGACGTTGCCGTAGGTGCCGCAGGTCAGCACCACGACTCCGGCGGCGTGGCACGCCGCAGCGACGCGCTTCGTGAGATCCGGGTCGGGCTCGCGCGTGCCGGGCCGCACGAACTCCGCCGCCAGCATCGCGCCGCGCCCCCGGACATTGCCGATTACGCCAGTCTCCTCGGCCACCGCGCGCAGCCGGGGCAGCACCATGTCGCCGATCGCCCGTGCCGCGTCGGCCAGGTTCTCGGTGCGCATGGTTTCGATCGCGCCGAGCGCGGCCGCGCACGCGATCGGGTTGCCGCCGTAGGTGCCGCCGAGTCCGCCGGGCGGGACGGCGTCCATCAGCTCAGCCCGCCCGGTGACGGCCGCGAGCGGCAACCCGCCCGCGATGCCCTTCGCGGTGGCGACCAGGTCCGGCACGACGTCCTCGTGCTCGCAGGCGAACCACGCGCCGGTGCGGCAGAAGCCAGTCTGGATCTCGTCGGCGACGAACACCGCGCCGTTGGCCGTGCACCAGCGCGACAGCGCGGGCAGGAAGCCGGGGGCTGGCTCGATGAAGCCGCCCTCGCCCTGGATCGGCTCGATCACGACGGCGGCGACGGAGTCAGGGCCGAGCTGTTTCTCGATCCGGTCGATCGCGGCGGTGGCCGCGTCCTCGCCGGTCAGGCCGTCGTGGGCGGGGTACGAGCCAGGCACCCGGTACACCTCGGGCGCGAACGGGCCGAAGCCGTGCTTGTACGGCACCGATTTCGCGGTCAGCGCCATGGTCAGGTTGGTGCGGCCGTGGTAGGCGTGGTCGAAGACGACGACGGCCTGCCGTCCGGTCGCGACGCGGGCGATCTTGACGGCGTTCTCCACCGCCTCCGCGCCGGAGTTGAACAGCACCGAGCGCTTCTCGTGGTCGCCGGGCGTGAGCTGGTTCAGCGTTTCGCACACGTCGACGTAGCCCTCGTAGGGCGTGACCATGAAGCAGGTGTGGGTGAACCGCTCGGCCTGCTCACGCACCCGATCGACGACGGCGGGCGCGGCGTGGCCGACGTTGGTCACGGCGATGCCGGAGCCCAGGTCGATGAGGGTGTTGCCGTCGGCGTCGGTGAGCAGTCCGCCGCTCGCGGACGTCACGTACGCGGGCAGCACCGAGCCAACCCCGGCGGCCACCGCTTGCGTGCGCCGCTGGTGCAGCGCGCGCGACTCGGGGCCGGGGACCTCGGTACGGAGCCGGGAGGTAGTCGTAGCCGTCATACGCTCCAGCATGCGGCACGAGGCCGCTGCGCCAGAGTGCCATGTTGGCGATGTTGGCGGCTAGACTTCGACATTATGGCACTTGCCCTTCGTGACCTGGTGGCGCAGCGGTCGCTTGACCTGCGGGTTCTCGCGGGCGAGCACGCGCTCGACCGGGAGATCGCGTGGGTCCATCCGACTGAACTCGCCGACCCGACCGCGTTCCTCGACGGCGGCGAACTGCTGCTCACCACCGGGTTGACCATCGACGACGTCTCGGTGCCGGACTACGTCGGACGTCTGGTCGCCGCCGGGGTCACCGGTGTCGGCTTCGGCAGCGGACTCAGCCACGCCGAGGTGCCGCAGGCGCTCATCGACGCCGCCGCCGACCAGGGGTTGCCGCTGTTGGACGTGCCGCACGGGACGCCGTTCATCGCGATCACCAAGGCGGTGTCCGCCGCCGTCGCCGCCGACGAGTACGCCGCCGTCGTGCGCACCGGCAAGGGGCAGCAGGAGCTGACGCGGACGGCGCTCGGCAGGCGTGGGCCCGGCGCGTTGGTGCGCAAGCTCGCGCGGCTGGTGGACGCCTGGGTGCTGTTGCTCGACGCCTCCGGGGTGGTGCGCGAGGCTACGCCCGCGTCCGCCCGATCGCGCGTCGATGCGCTGCGCGGGGAGCTGCGGCAGGTGCGTGCGGGGTCGCGGCTGGCGACCGTGGACGGCGACGAGGTGCTGCTGCAAGCGCTCGGCACGCGGGGGCGTGGCTTCCTCGCGGTGGGCGCACCGGCGGGGTTGGACGTCGCGGACCGGCACGTCGTGACGACGGCGGCGGCGCTGCTCTCGCTCTCCCTGGAACGGGACCGCGCGCACGGCGAGAGCTTGCGCGGACTGCGCTCCGGGTTGGCGGCGCTGCTGGTCGGCGGGCAACCGGAGTTGGCGCTGGAGGTGATCGGCACGGTGTTCGGGCCGGTGGCGGGGCCGGTGTCCGAGCCGCCGTGGCAGGTCGTTGTGCTGGTGGGCAGCGCGCGGGCACGGGCGGCGGCGATCGATGCGCTGGAGACGGAGCTGCCGCAGGTGTTCTTCGCGGAGTACGACGGTGGGGTGCTCGTGCTGGGCGACGACGTCTCGGGAGTGCGCCAGGTCGCCGAACGGATGCCCGGGCTGCACGTCGGCGTTTCGTCGTCCACATCGGACGTCGACGTCGGGTATCGGCAGGCACGTCGTGCGGCGGAGGCGGCACGGTCGGCGGGCAAGCCGGTGGTGCGCTTCGACGAGCACGCCGCTGGCGGGGTGCTCGGGTTGCTGGGGCCGGAGGTGGCGCGGGCGTTCGCCGACCAGGCGCTCGCCCCGCTGCGCGAGCACGACGCGACGGGGCGCGGGGAGCTGCTGACGTCGTTGCGCTGTTGGCTGTCGCACAACGGCCATTGGGACCGCGCGGCAACCCAGCTCGGGGTGCATCGCCACACGCTGCGCAACCGGCTGAAGAAGGTCGCCGAGCTGACTGGCCGCGACCTCGACAGCCCCGGCGTCCGCGCGGAGCTGTGGCTTGCCTTGCAGGCGGACTGAGCGCTATTTCAGCGCTGTAGCGCTATTATGGTGCTATGGCCACGATCCAGGTCCGGGATCTCCCGGAAGAGGCGTACGAAACGATCCGGCGGCGTGCGCGCGCCGCTGGTCAGTCGATTCAGGCTTACATGCGGGATCAGATCGTCGATCTCGCGAGCCAGCCGACGAAAGAAGAGGCGTGGGCTGCCGTGGAGTCAACGCTCGCTGCTGAGGACTCGCCAGGCGCGACGCTCGACGACATTCTCGCTGACCTGGCAGCCGATCGCCGGTGAAGGATCGCGTCCTTGATGCGTCCGCGCTCGCGTACGCATTCCTCGGCAAAGCGTCAGCAGCCGCTGATCTCCGCGCCGAACTGCGTGAGGTTCGGTGTCACGCGCCGCACCTCATCGATGCGGAGCTGGGCAATGTGCTGCGCAAACGTGTCCGAGCCGGTGACATAACGGCGGCCGAGGCGTTGACCGCGCTGCGTGCCGCGCGGATGATCATCGACATCCGCTATCCGCATACTGGTGTGCTTGCCGAGCACGCCTGGGAACTGCGCGACAACTTCTCGTTCTACGACGCGCTCTACGTGTCTCTCGCGACGCGCCTTGAGTTGCCATTGGTGACCGGAGACAAGCGACTCTGCAAGGCCCCGGGAATCACCTGCGACGTCGAACTGCTCAGGTAGCCCTCGGAACAATCACAGAGAGTAGTCTAACCGGCAGAGATGCCAGGATCGTCGACGTTGTGCCCTCGTGTTGGCGTGCTGCCGTGCGATCAACACTGAGCCGGGGCCCGGCGCCCGAAGCGCAGCCAGCCACCACCGATACGCCGGGACCACCCACTTTCGGGGGTGTCCGGTTGAACTCGCCCCCGCCGGGGTGCGCTACTTCCGCTGTGTGATCCAGGCCATCACGACGGAGTGGAGGGTTGATGTCAGCAGTGACGCCGCGCAAGCCAAGCTACGCATCCGGGACGTCGGACGTCCCGCTGCTCGGTGAGACCATCGGCGACAATCTCGCCCGCACCGTCGCGGCGCACGCCGAGCGCGAGGCGATGGTCGACCACGCGAGCGGGCGGCGCTGGACGTACCGGGAGTTCGCCGACGACGTCGACGTCGTGGCGCTCGGGCTCGCCGCGCGCGGCGTCGGCAAGGGCGACCGGGTCGGCATCTGGTCCCCGAACTGCCCGGAGTGGACCTTGGTGCAGTACGCCACCGCCAAGCTCGGCGCGATCCTGGTCAACATCAACCCGGCGTATCGCACCCACGAACTCACCTACGTGCTCAACCAGGCCGGGATCACCATGCTCGTGTCGGCGTCCGGGTTCAAGACGTCCGACTACGTCGCCATGATCGACGAGGCCCGCCCGGACTGCCCGCGACTCAACGACGTGCTGGTCATCGACACTCCGGAGTGGCAGGACCTGCTCGCCACCGGCAAGCAGGGCGACCGTGTCACGCTCGACACGATCGCGCCGACGCTCTCCCCGGACGACCCGATCAACATCCAGTACACGTCGGGCACCACCGGCTTCCCCAAGGGCGCGACGCTGTCCCACCACAACATCCTGAACAACGGCTTCTTCGTCGGTGAGCTCTGCGGTTACACCGAGGAAGACCGAATCTGCATTCCGGTCCCGTTTTATCACTGCTTCGGCATGGTCATGGGCAACCTCGCCGCGACAAGCCACGGCGCCTGCATGGTCATCCCCGCGCCGGGCTTCGACGCCAAGACGACGCTGGCGGCCGTCGCCACCGAGCGCTGCACGTCGTTGTACGGCGTTCCCACGATGTTCATCGCCGAGTTGGCCGAGCCGTCGTTCGAGGAACACGACCTCGCCAGCCTGCGCACCGGCATCATGGCGGGCTCACCGTGCCCCGTCGAGATCATGAAGCAGGTCATCGAGCGGATGGGCATGCACGAGGTGACCATCTGCTACGGCATGACGGAGACGTCGCCGGTGTCGACGCAGACCCGCGCCGACGACTCGATCGAGCGCAGGGTGTCCACCGTCGGGCGGGTGCACCCGCACCTGGAGGTCAAGATCGTCGACGCGGAGAGCGGCCTGACCGTGCCACGCGGCACCCCGGGTGAGTTCTGCACCCGTGGCTACTCGGTCATGCTCGGCTACTGGGAAGGGGCGGGCAAGACCGGCGAGGCCTGCTTGCCAGGGCCGAGCTATAGCACTGAGGCCATCGACACCGCGCGCTGGATGCACACCGGGGACCTCGCCGTCATGGACGACGACGGGTACGTCCAGATCACCGGCCGCATCAAGGACATGATCATCCGGGGTGGCGAGAACATCTACCCGCGCGAGATCGAGGAGTTCCTCTACACCCACCCGGACATCGTGGACGCGCAGGTCATCGGCGTCCCCGATGAGCGCTACGGCGAGGAACTGATGGCGTGGGTGGTTCTACGCGACGGCGCGGAACCCATGACGGCGGAATCGCTGCGGGAATTCGCCAGCGGAAAGCTCGCGCATTACAAGATCCCGCGTTACGTCCATGTCGTCGACGAATTCCCGATGACCGTGACCGGGAAAGTGCGCAAAGTCGAAATGCGGGAGAAAGCTGTCGAGCTTCTCGCGGTAGGTCGCTGATCAGCGGTTATATGTGCCACACTTGCCAGGTGCCTCGGGCGTGTCTGACGGATCTTGTCGCTCGGGTTCGGAATGCCGCCGGACTCGACGGGGCCTTTGGCGCCGAAATCGCCCCGCACAGCGACCGCTATGTGATCAACCAGCTCTCCGACGACCAGGTGCGGCCACTGCACGGTGTGACCGTCCCCGCTGGTGCCGGCATCGGCGGTAAGGCGATGCTGCTCGGCAGGCCGATGGCCGTCACCGATTACGAGCGTGCCGACACCATTACCCACGACTTCGATCGGCCCGTCGCGGAATCCGGGCTACGCTCCATTCTCGCGATTCCGGTGATGCTCGACGGCGTGCCGCGCGCGATGCTGTACGGCGCATTGCGGAGTGCGAATCCGATCAGCGATCGGCGTATGGACATCGCCTATCGGCTGATCAATGAATACCGATTCGATCTCCGCATTGACGACGAGGTCGTCCGCAGGCTGGATGAACTTGACACCGCAGCCAGTGCGCGGGAGTCCACGCGGATGCGGGAGCAACTGCGGTCGATTCACGCCGATGCGCGGGCGTTGGCCGAGCAGGTCACCGATCCCGAGCTGCGCGCCCGCATCGAGGCGCTGTCCGTGCTGGCGGGCGGTCTGCCGCAGGGGGAGACGCCGGTGGCGGCGGACCGCCTCACCCGGCGTGAACTGGACGTCGTGGTGCAGGTGGCGGCGGGACTGTCGAACGCCGACGTCGCGGAACGGCTCGGGCTCGCCCCCGCGACCGTCAAGTCGTACCTCAAGACGGCGATGCGCAAGACCGGCGTGCACAACCGGCTCGCGCTCATCGCGGAGTGCCGCCGCGCCGGGCTGATCCCGTAGCCGTCACTCGGCTTGGCATTGTGTGGTCACGTGTTGTGCAAGTACTCCGGCGGCGACTCGATGATGTTGAAGATGTCCTCAGCGACCCAGTATCGCCTGCCCCCTCGCCCTACGACGTCGGATCTGCGGAGCCAGCTGCGTGCTTCCGTCTCGTGAATCAGGTTCCGCGCACCTTGGTTACTGACGCCAAGTTCGTCCATCACTCGTCGTACGGTCACGTAGGGGTTCGCGAACAGGAGCTTCGCCAGTTCAGCGGCGCGCGAGCGTGATCGTGAAGCTTCGGCGACGTACTGCTCCCGAAGTCGCACCAGCTTCCCGACACGGTCAACGCCGTCGGCTGCTTGGCGGCGTACCGCGGTGAGGAAGAATTGCAGCCACTGTTGAACTTCGCCGCGCTCCCGGACGGCTTGGAGTCGCTCGTAATACTCCCGGCGGTGGCACTCCAGATAGCCGGACAAGTAGAGCAGCGGACTCGTGAGCCGTCCTTCCTGCTGCAGCAGCAAACCGATCAGGAGCCGGCCAATCCTGCCGTTGCCGTCGAGGAACGGGTGGATCGTCTCGAATTGGTAGTGCATCAGCGCGCAACGCACCAGTATCGGCAGTTGACTCGGCTCGTTGACGAACCGCTCCCAATCGGTGAGCAAGTCTCCCAACCGCTCAGGCAAAGGCGGTACGAATGTCGCGGTGTCAGGGCTGTCGGTAGGAGAGCCGACCCATACCGGACTGCGCCTGAGCTCGCCGGGAAGGCGATCAGTGCCACGCACGCCGGTCAAGAGCACCCGATGAACATCAAGTACCAGGCGTTGGGTGATGGGGAGTGTCTTGATGAGCTCAAGGCCGCGGTAGGTGGCCGCGACATAGCGCTCGACCTCCGCGATGTCTTCGGTTGGTGGTTCGGCTCCACGTCCTCCCGCTTCCGCCTGGAACACATCGGCAAGTGATGCCTGTGTTCCTTCGATACGGGAGCTGGCGAGCGCTTCACGAGTGATGTACGGGCCGACGAGCAGTTGCGGGTCGGAAATCAGATGGCCAAGGCCGTGCAGGTGACCGAGGGCGGCATCGGCTTCGGACAACGCGAGCACGGTCGTCGCGTCGAGAGGTAACTCGCGAGGGATCGGCGCGGGCTCGAAGTAGTAAAAGCTCCAGCGGTCACCGGCACGCCGCGTGACGTGGCCGAACTCCGGGGCCTGAAAGTTGACGTGGTCCACGGAGAGTAACTTACAATAAAACGACCGGTTTGCTTGGAATTGACGCTTAGAGTGTCGATGGCAGTTGGATCTAAGGCGATCACTTCCAAGTGAAAAGTGGTTTTGCTTGGAATTAAGCGACGCAGGCGCCACTCCAGTTGATGCCTTGACGGCAGGTTCCAAACAAAAGCGGACTTCGCTTGGATGTCGCGTGCGCCTCGGTCCATAGGCCTATCACCAAGTGTAACTGCCGGCTCGCGCTCATCGCGGAGTGTCGCCGCGCCGGGCTGATCCCGTAGCCGTCACTCGGCAAAGGTGCGACTCGCGACAAATAAGGTGCGACTCGCGGGTGGCCGCTACGCCGCGGCCAGCTTCCGCGCCGCGAGCTGGTCCAGCAGGATGTTCATCTCGCCTTCGGCCTCCAGCATCGCGGTGATGTCGCAGTCCAACCGAGCCTGCTTGAGCTGCAGCCACGCCTGCCACACCATGCGCTGCAGGTGTTCGGTTGCGGGGCGGTCCGGTGTGATGTCCATATCGCCTGCCTCGGTGTCGTGGGAACCATCTGGCTACCTGTCGCAGTCAGCCGCGACCACGTTTCCAGCGTGTCTTAACCAGTCCCGTTTCGTACCCGGAAAGCTACGTACTTTGTTACGTATTCGGAGCCATGGGGCGGATCGGATTGGCCCCGGCCGCTACGGCTCTGCGACGTCGTCCTGCGCGCGGCGCAGCACGTAGTTCTCGTGGTCGAACCGCGCCAACGCGCGCTGGAACCGCCCGGTGTGGCCGGGCCACAGCACCGAACTCCCACTCGGCTCGTCCAGGTACCAGCTGTCGCAGCCGCCGGTCAGCCACACCGTGTCCCGCAGCCGGGCGCGGACGTCGGCGTTGTAGACGTCCTGTGCCTCCTGCCGCACCTCGACGGCGGCGACGTCGTGCCGCGCGGCGTGCTGGATGGCCTGCGTGACGTACTCGATCTGCGGCTCCGCGTACAGCAGCACCGACGTGTGGCCGGTCGCCGTGTTCGGGCCGACCAGCATGAAGTAGTTCGGGAACTCGGCGACGGTCGTGCCCAGGTACGCCGACCGGCCGTCGCGCCAGCGTTCGGTGAGTGTGTCACCGTCGCGGCCCCGCAGCGGATCGGCGACCGGCATGACCTCGAACCCGGTGCCGAGGATCAGCGTGTCCAACTCGTACTCGACGCCGTCCGAGGTCAGCACACCGTCCGGCGTGACCTCCGTGATCTTCTCGGCCACGACGTCGACGTTCGGCCTGGTCAGCGCGGGATGGAAGTCGTCGGTGACGATGACGCGCTTACACCCGATGCGGTAGTCCGGGGTGAGTTTGGCGCGCAGCTCCCGGTCGCGGACCTGCGTACGCAGCCGGAGCCGCGCCACCGCCTCCACGATCCTCGGCCGCTGCAACAGCGTCCCGATCAGCTCGCGGTAGTAGTACTGTCGCGCCCGCACCAGCCGTTGCAGCGCGGGGGACCGCCGGTAGGCCGCCCGCTCCAGCCCGGTGATGCGCCGGTTCATGCGCGGGAACGTCCAGTGCGGCGTGCGCTGGAACAGCGTCAGCCGCCCCACCCTCGGCTGGATCTCCGGTACGAACTGCGCCGCCGACGACCCGGTGCCAATGACGCCGACCCGCTCGCCGGTCAGGTCGTGGTCGTGGTCCCACCGCGCGGAGTGGAAGACCGTGCCGGTGAACCGGTCCAGCCCGGGGATGTCCGGGATCGACGGGTTGCTCAGCGGCCCCATCGCCGAGACGACGAACCGCGCTGCGATGTCGCCGTTCGACGTCGACAGCCGCCACCGCGCCGCCGCGTCGTCCCAGGTGCCGCCGCGCAGCTCGGTATTGAGCAGCACGTGCCGGTTGACGTCGTGCTCGGCGCTGACCCGCTTGATGTAGTCCCAGATCTCGGTGTTCGGCGCGTAGACCTGCGACCAGTCCGGGTTCGGCGCGAACGAGTACGAGTAAAGGTGCGACTGGACGTCGACCGCACAGCCGGGGTAGCTGTTGTCGCGCCACGTGCCGCCGATGTCGTCGGCGCGCTCCACCAGCACGAAGTCGTCGATGCTTGCCTGCTTCAGCCGGATGGCCATGCCGAGCCCGGAGAAGCCAGCCCCGATGATCGCGATGTGCACGCTGCGCATGGCCGCTCCCGACGTCACGCCTTCGCGGTGGACCGGATGACGTCGGCGACCGCGTCCGGCGCGTCGTGAAACGGGACATGGCCCGCGTCGATCGCCACGTGCCACGCGTCCGGCAACGCCGCCTTGGCCCGCGCCGACTGCCGCCGGTACAGCAGCAGCCGGTCCTTGTCGCCCCACGCTACCGTCGCGCTCGCCCGATACCCGTACGCGCCAGCCGCATGACGCCCGGTCGCAGCGCGGCGGGCATCGCGTGCACCAGCTTGAGCGACGTCTGGGCGTAGCGGAGTTCGCCGTCCGGCACGAAACCGGCGCGGTTGTTCGTGTCTGCGGGCTATGCCCGACCGGTGTCGGTGCCATTGCCGCGCTGCCGTGGCATCGTGGAGCGCGTGTCTGACCCCGTGATCGTCGTGACCAGGAAATGGCCGGAGCCGGTGGAAGCCGAACTGCGCAGGCGCTACCCGTCGGTACGGCTCAACGCCGACGACGTCCCGCTCGGCCCTGACGGCCTCCGCGACGCGCTCCAGCAGGCAGACGTCGTGCTGCCCACCGTGTCCGACCGCATGCCAGCCGAGCTGTTCCAGCCGCCGATCCGTACCCGGTTCCTTGGCAACTTCGGCGTCGGCTACCACCACATCGACGTCGATGCCGCCGCACGCGCTGGTGTCGTCGTGAGCAACACCCCGGGCGTGCTGTCCGACGCCACCGCCGACATCGCCATGACGCTGCTGCTGATGGTGTCGCGGCGCGCGGGCGAGGGGGAGCGGGAGCTGCGCGCGGGCGCGTGGACCGGCTGGCGGCCGACCCATCTGCTCGGCACCGAGGTCACCGGCAAGACGATCGGCATCCTCGGCATGGGCCGCATCGGCGCTGCCCTCGCCCGCCGCGCGCGGCACGGCTTCGACATGCCGGTGGTGTTCCACGACAACAAGGACAACGTCGCGGTCGACGGCGTCCCCGACGCCACCCAGCTCGACTCGATCGACGACGTCCTGGCGACGGCCGACGTCGTCTCGGTGCATGTGCCAGGACGTCCCGCCAACCGCCACCTCATCGACGCCACCCGGCTCAAGCGCATGAAGCCCACCGCGTTCCTGATCAACACCGCGCGCGGCGACGTCGTCGACGAGCACGCCCTCGCTGATGCGCTGGCGGACGGCACCATCGCAGGAGCAGGCCTTGACGTCTACGAGAACGAACCGGACGCCCCCGCCGAGCTGCGGGCCCTGGACAACGTCGTGCTGCTGCCGCACCTTGGCAGCGCGACCGTCGAGACCCGCAGCGCGATGGGGATGCTCGTGCTGGACAACCTCGCGGCGTACCTGGCGGGGCGCGAACCGCCGAACCGCGTGGCCTAGCGGCACGTCACGGATTGGTGTCGGGCGGTAACCAATCGCAGGCGGAAGGCGACTCCGGTGTGAATACCGAGCGTCATGCTTGGTCCGGGAGTGGTGCCAAAGGAGGCAGCCATGGACCGAGACAGCCAGCCGCCGCGGCCGAACTGGCACGAAACCGGCCCGCGACAGCGTCGCGTCCCCGGCAGAGCGGCCGCCGTCATCACGGCACTCGCCGCGCTCGTGGTGCCAGTCGCGGGATGGTGGCTCTACGTGGCGGTCGCGCCGCGCGTGGACATCATCGCCATCGAGCTCAGCGGCAGCGACCAGCCACTGCCGCTGCCCGACGGCGTCACGACGGCCCTCTGGTGGGACTTCGCGTTCATCGCCTGTTATGGCGCAGGGCTGCTGCTCGGCACGACCGCGGCGCGATGGGTCGCCAGCACGCCACGCGGACGTCGCATCGTGCGATTCGCCCTGGTGGCGGCGGTCGTCGTCATCGCGGCGGACGTCGTCGAGAATGTCCTGCTGCTGACTGCCGGGCCCACGTGGCTGCTCGACGTCGCCACGGCGGCGGCCGTGCTCAAGTTCGCCGCGCTGCTGCCCGCCGCGGTGGTCGCGCTGGCCGGCGTCGTCGTGGTGCTCAAGCGGGCACTGCTGCCATCTCAGTCGCGGATCGCCACGCTGCGCGCGGACGACGTCCAGCCCGGTGAGCCGCTGGAACTGGACGATCCGCTTGCCGTGCGCGAGACGACGACGGCCAGCGGCGGCGCCGCGCGATGGCGCGCCGGATACCGGGTGCCGGGGGTCGACGTCGCCGACATCAGTAACCGCTTCGCGCAGGGCGACGACACCGTGGGCTTCTGCCTGTCCGGCGGCGGTATCCGCGCGGCGAGCGTCGCCATGGGCGGGCTCCAGACGTTGCGGTCCGAGCTGCTCGGCGCGAAGTACCTGGTGTCGGTGTCCGGCGGCGGCTACACCGCTGGCGCGCTGCAACAGGCGCTGACTAGTGCCGTCCACGACGACCGCTTCACCGACCGCGATGCCGACATCGAGCCGCGGCGTAAGCCGGAAGAGGCGTACCAGCACGGCAGCGCCGAGGAGAACCACGTCCGGCGGCACTTGGCGTACCTCGCCGACACGCCGTGGGAGATGGTCACCGCCCTTGGCGTGCTGGCGCGCGGACTGTTGCTGTCGCTGTTCCTGCTGTTCGCGCCTGCCGTCGTGTTCGGCGTGCTGGCAGGGTGGTTCTACCGGAGCGTGCCGCTCACGCCGCTCGGCGACGTCTTCCCGCAGCCGCGCATGGGCGCGTTGTACCTGCTCGGGGCGTTGGTCGTGGTCGTCTTCCTGCTTTCGCAGTACTGGCAACGCCAGCCTCGGACCAACGAGGGGCAGCTGGCCGGGCGGGCGGCACGCGCGCTGACCGGCATCGCCCTGGTCGTCGGCGCACTCACCGTCGTCATTCCCAGCCTCATCGGCGTGGCGGACTGGATCCTGGCCGACCGCGAGATGGCGATCGCGGTCGGCGGCCCGATCGGCACCGTGGTGCTGACCTACGTCGCCACCCTCGGGTCGATCCTGTGGAAGCACCGGACGCGGATCACCGGATGGTTCCGCAAGCGCGACAAGCGCGACAAGGGCGACACCGTCACCGGGGCGGCGCCGAGCGGCCTGCTGCAACGCGTGTTCGTCGTCCTCACCATCGGTGTGCTCGGCGCGGCGTGGCTGTTGCTGTTCGCCGGGTCGGCCACCGTCAGCGGTGACGCCGCGCTGTGGACGGCGATCGTCGTCGGCGTGCTGCTGCTGGCGATCGGCCTCGGGTTCGACGAGACGTCGCTGAGTCTGCACCCGTTCTACCGGGCACGCCTCGCGCGCACGTTCGCGGTGCGTGTCGTGTGCCGCAAGGACAACAGGGTGGTCGCGGTGCCGTACCGAAACACGGAGCTGACTCGGCTGTCGACGTACGGCGCGGTCGAGGAGGGAATGCGGTTCCCGCAGGTGATCTTCGCGGCTGCCGCGCAGCTGACAGGGGAGTCGCGTACACCGCCAGGCTTGAACTGCGTCTCGTACACGATGAGCGCCGACTGGGTCGGCGGGCCGGACATCGGCTGGACCGCGACGTCGCCACTCGAGGTCGCGTTGAAGGACCGCATCCACCTCAAGCGCGACCTGACGGTGCAGGGCGCGGTCGCGATCAGTGGCGCGGCGTTCGCCTCGGCCATGGGCAGGGCGGCGCGTTGGTACCAGGTGCTGCTCGCGGTGTCCGGCGCACGGCTGGGCACCTGGCTGCCCAATCCCGGCTACCTCCACGCCGAGGCGCGCTCCGGCGGCGGGTGGGAGCGGCAGCCGTTGCCGAGTGCTCGGCGGCTGCCGTACCTGCTCAAGGAGGTCTTCGGCAGCTACTCGCACCACGACCGGTTGCTGCATGTCACCGACGGCGGGCACTACGACAACCTCGGCCTCGTCGAGTTGTTCCGCCGCCGCTGCACGAAGATCTACTGCATCGACGCGAGCGGGGACAAGCCGCCGACCGCAACGGCGCTCGCCGAGGCACTGCGGCTGGCGCAGCACGAACTCGGCGTGCGGGTCGAGCTGGACCACCCGTGGCCGGGCGACATCGAACCGGGTAGCGGCGCGGCCCTGCCGCCGGAGAATCCGCTCAGCGCACTGAACGAACGGCTGGTGCAGGACCCCATCATCCGGGGCACGGTGATCTACCCGCCCGAAAGCGGGCTGGCTGCGGTGACCGGCCGGATCGTGATCGCGAAGGCGCTGCTGTGGCCGGAGCTGCCGTACTCGCTCCTTGCGTACGCCGCGAAGCACCCGGAGTTCCCGCACGACAGCACCGGTGACCAGTGGTTCGGCGAGGGGAAGTTCTCCGCCTACACCGAGCTGGGACGACGTCTCGGCGAGCGGGTCCTGCACCCGGTCGCCGCTCCTGCGCCCGCACCGGCCCCGGCACCGCCCGCACCGGAGGCGGCACCGCCCGCACCGGCCGCGCCGGAGGCCGCCGACCAGGCAGCCGCCCGCCCCGCCTGACGGCCCGGCGAAGTCGATCAACTTGCCGCGCGCTGTGACCACGCTGGTGTCCGATTTGCCCCGGGCTTCCGTGGTCACAGCGCGCAGGTAGTTGATCAACTCGCGCGGGCGTCGACGTGCACACCGCCGCGACCCGCGGCGAGACCCGCCGCGCCGAGCACGACGGCCGTGCCGAGCAGCGCCAGCAGGGGTACCGTCCAGCCGCCGGTGACGTCGAGCAGCAGCCCCATGAGGAACGGGCCGGACGCGCCGAGGGCGTAACCCGCGCCCTGGGTGATGCCGGACAGCGCCGCGACCGACTCCGCGCGGCGCGCCCGCAGGATCACCAGCGTGAAGGCCAGCGAGATGCCAGCGCCCTGGGCCAGACCGGCGATCACGCTCCACACTGGCCAGCCACCGGGCGCGGTGAGCAGCCCGGACAGCGATAGCAGCCAGAGCCCCGCCACGAGCAGGGCGAGGCCGCGCTGCCCGGTCAGCCGCGTGGCCAGCGGCGGGATAACCAACGTCGTCGCGATGCCCGTCAGCTGGAACAGCGACATGGCGGCGCCGCCGATCGTGCTGCTGGTGCCTGCGGTGTCGACGAGGATCGTCGGCAGCCACGCCGTCATCGCGTAGTACAGCGTCGACTGACAGCCCAGGAACAGCGCGAGCAGCCAG
Source organism: Actinophytocola sp. (assembly GCA_009377475.1). Lineage (GTDB taxonomy): Bacteria > Actinomycetota > Actinomycetes > Mycobacteriales > Pseudonocardiaceae > Haloechinothrix_A. The sequence continues at coordinate 17,650 of WHTY01000021.1, read as the reverse complement.
GCGATCGGATGCGGCCACACGGACGCGGCGCGGCCGGTGGCTCGCTGGGGGACGGTACGGGTGCGGGCGGGCAGCGCGATCAGCCACGCCGCCAGGGCGAGCACGGCGAGCACGCCCCAGCTCGCCAGTGCGAGTCGCCACCCCGCGTCGTCCGCGATCGGCGCGGTGAGCGCTGCGGTCAGGGCAGCCCCGCCCGCCAGCGCGGCGGTGTAGAGGCCGGTGACGGAACCGATCCGGTCGGCGAAGTCCCGCTTGATGACCACCGGGACCAGCACGTTGCCGATCGTGATGGCCACGCCGATGACGACGGTGCCCACCAGCAATGCGAGCGCCCCGTCGGCCGAGCGGACCAGTGTGCCTGCCGCGATCCCGACGAGGCCGATGCTGATCGCGCGTTCCGGGCCGGTGCGGGCGGCCAGCAGCGTGGCCGCGGGTGCGGCGATTGAGAAGCACAGCACCGGGACCGACGTCAGCAGCGACGCGGTACCCGCGCTCAGCCCGAGCGCGTCGCGCAGGTCGAGCAGCACGGGGGAGACGGCGGCGATGGGCCCGCGCAGGTTGACCGCGACCAGTATCACCGCCGTGAGCAGCAGCCAGCGCCGTACCGGGACGGTTCGCTCCGGGGCTGACGTCGTGTCGGCGGACATCCCCGCCGACATTACGGCGTCGCTACGGACTGCGCTCCGGCCTTCGCTTCCTGCACCCGCGCGTAGACGTGGGCGCGCAGCTCCGTGAAGCGGGGCAGCGAGCGAGTGGTGAGCTGGTCGCGCTCGGCGGGCAGGTCGATGGTGACGTCTTCCAGCACCACGGTGGGGGAGCTGGAGAGCACCACGACCCGCTGGCCGAGGTAGACGGCTTCGTCGATGTCGTGGGTGACGAACAGGACGGTCACCCCGAGCCGCTCCCACAGCGCGCGAACGAGGTCCTCCAGCTCGCCCCTCGTCTGCGCGTCGACGGCGGCAAACGGCTCGTCCATCAGCAGCACGTTCGGCTCGTAGGCGACCGCGCGGGCGATCGCGACGCGCTGCTGCATGCCACCGGACAACTGCCACGGATGCGCGGAGTGGAAGTCGGCGAGCCCGACGGCGGCCAGCGATTCGGTGGTGAGCCGCTTGCGCTCGGCACGGCAGAGGCCCTTCTCCTTCAGCGGCAGCTCGACGTTCTGCCACACGGTCAGCCAGGGGAACAGACTGCGGCCGTACTCCTGGAACACGACGGCCATGCCCTCCGGCGGGCCGGATACCCGTTTGCCTTCCAGCACGACCTCGTCGGACGTCGTCTCCAGCAGGCCGGAGATGCAGCGCAGCAGCGTGGTCTTGCCGCAGCCGGACGGCCCGACGAGGCAGACCAGCTCGCCGGGGTCGATGCTGAAGGTCAGGTCGCGCACCGCCTCCACCGAACGATTCGCGCTGGTGTAGACCTTGCGCAGGCCACGGACGTCGAGCATGGGTGTCTGCTGGCCGGTGCTGTCGGTGCTCATGGCGGTGTCGGGCTCCGGGGTGCGGCGGGTGAGGGTGCTGACGATACTCATGGTGTCCTCTTGTTTGGGGTCATGCGCCGGAGTGCTGGGTGTTGCGCTGACCGAAGTACCAGGCCAGCACGCGGTTCTCGACCAGCCGGAAGAGCAGCGAGAGCGCCACGCCGATCAGGCCGAGCAGGATGATGCCGCTCCACATCTGCGGGAGCGCGAAGCTGCGTTGGAACTGGATGATCGTGAAGCCGAGCCCGTTGCTCGCCGCGAACATCTCGCTGATCACCATCAGGATGATCGCGATGGACAGCGCCTGCCGCGCGCCAGCCATGATCTGCGGGCTCGCGCCGCGCAGGATCAGCGTGGTCAGCCGCGTCCTGGTGCGGAACCGGTAGCAGGCGGCGGTGTCGCGCAGCACCTCGTCGATGGAGCGGACGCCCTCGACGGTGTTCAGCAGGATCGGCCAGATCGCGCCGGAGACGATGACCAGCACCTTCATCCCATCGCCAATCCCGGCGAACAGGATCAGGATCGGCACCAGCACCGGCGGCGGGATGGCGCGGAAGAACTCCAGCACCGGCTCCACGGTGGCGCGCAGCGTCTTCGACGAGCCGATCGCCACCCCGAGACCGCTGCCGAGCGCGAGCGCGGCGACGTAGCCGACACCGAGCCGGGCGAGGCTCGGCACGACGTCGGTGGTGAGCTTGCCCTCCAGCCAGGTGGGGCCGAACGTCTCGAGGATGGTGCGCAGCGGCGGCCAGTAGAAGTTGGTGCTGTTCGCGGTCGCCAGCCACCATGCGGTGACCAGTACGGCGGGCAGCCCCGCGATGAGCAGCAGCCTGCGTGCCGCGCGCCGGATGGACGTTGTCACGATGCCACCTCCCGGCGGATGGACGGATGCCAGCGCAGCACCCGCCGCTCGGTGAACCGGGCGGCGAGGTTGACGCCGACACCGATGACGCCGGTGACGATCACCAGCGCGTACATCGTGTCGACGGCGCCGGAGCTCTTCGCGACGGCGATGGCGTTGCCAAGGCCGGGGCTGCCGATGATCAGCTCGCCGGTGACCTCCAGGATCAGCGCGACGGCCGCCGCCAGCCGGAAGCCAGTCATCACGTACGGCAACGCGGTCGGCCACAGCACGGTGCGGACCTGCCGCCACAGCGAGAAGCGGTAGGACCGCGCGGTGTCGCGGGCGATCGGGTCGACGTCGGTGACGCCGTAGAGCACCTGCACCAGCACCTGCCAGAAGCTGGCGTACACCACCAGCAGCAGGGTGGAGCGCATGTCGGTGCCGAACAGCAGCACCGCGAGCGGGATCAGCGCCACCGAGGGGATGGGCCGCAGGAACTCGATGGTGGACGCCGTCGCCGCCCGCAGTGCTGGCACGCTGCCGATCACGATCCCGGCCGCGACACCGGCGGTCATCGCGATGGCGAGCCCGGTCGCCCAGCCGCGCAAGGTGGCGGCGAGGGCGTCCCAGAACGCCGGGCTGGCGAGCTGTTCGGTCAGCGCCGCCGCCATGTCGGAGAACGGCGGCAGGAACCGGGCGTCGACGACGCCCGCGCGGGGTAGCAGTTCGAGCAGCAGGATGACACCGGCGAACCCGGCGGCGCCGAGCGCGCTGGTAGGAATGCCGCGCCCGCGGCGGATGCGGGTGTCAGCCGCCGCGGGCGCGGGCGTCGTGGTTGTCATGGCAGCAGTCCGGTGACGTCGGGTGCGGTGTCGATGAGCCCGTCGCTCACCGCGAGGTCGGCGAGCCGTTGCACCGGCTCGGTCTTGATCTCGGTGGACCAGCGGGGCAGCGTCAGCTTCGCCGCGGTCTCGTTGTCGATGTCGGTGTAGCTGCTCAAGATGCGCCTGGCCTCGTCGGGGTTCTCCTGCGCGTAGGTCAGCGACTCGTTCATCGCCTCGGTGAACCGCGTGACGAGGTCAGCGTTGCTGTCGATCACCTGCTGCGACGTGAAGTACGCGGCCACCATCAGCTCCTGGTGGGTCTCCGCGAAGTTCGCGGCGACGGTGCGGGCGCCTTGTTCGGTGGCGATGGTGAGGAACGGCTCGACCACCCACGCCGCGTCGACGCGGCCCTCCTGCACTGCGGCGGGCATGTCGGGGAACGGCAGCTCGACGAACGTGATCGACGACGGGTCGCCGCCCGCCTGCCGCACCGTCTCCTTGATGGTGGTGTCGCCGATGTTGTTCAGCGTGTTGACCGCGACCGACGTGCCTTCGAGGTCGGCGGCGTCTTCAACGTCGCTGTCCTTGGGCGCTACCACGGCGCCGAAGTCCTCGGTGGGGTCGCCGGTCGTGCTGTTGCCCGCGGCAGCCACCTTGATCGGCAGGCCCTTGGACTTCGCGAGCAGCAACGAGGTCACGTTGGAGAACCCGAACTGGAACTGTCCGCTCATCACGCCGGGCACGATGGCCGCGCCGCCCTGGCTGCTCTCCATCGTCAGGTCGATGCCCCGATCCGCGAAGAAGCCCTGCTCCTTGCCGAGGTAGATCGGCGCGACGTCGACGATCGGGATGACGCCTACCGTGACGGCGTCGTTGCCGTTCTGGCTTTCGGCGGCTGGGCTGCCGGAGCCGCATCCGGTGGCCAGCAGGGCCAACGTCGCGGCTGCGGCGCTCGCGCGGAGGAATCGCTTCAGCATGGGACATCCTGTTCGAGGTGGTGGCTTGGGTGTGTGGCGTAACGCAAGTTCCGGTGACCGGCGCAACAACGCTTTGTTTCCGCTGGATGAAAGCCCTCCGGTGATGTCTCGGTGCTGGCGCAGGTCAGCCGTGCCCTGGCCCCGCGGTTTTCGGCCACGGCGAGGGCGGTAGCGCCGCCTCGCTGTCACAGCGAAGTTGATCAACTCGCCGCGCGGTGTGACCACTGAGACCGGACGAAGCGGACGTCTGATGGTCACGGCGCGCAGGTAGTTGATCAACTTCGGGAGCCGTCGTTGCCCGCCGACAGCGGCGGCAGGTCGTGCAGGAAGCCGGGTGCAGGGTCGTCAGCGGTCTCGGCGAGCCGCCGCGCGACGGCGTCGGCCGCGCTTCGCAGCGTGGGGACGAGCTTGGGCAGGTCGGCGCGCACGGAGTGTGTGACGCGCGTCGCAACAGAGGATGGCGCCGCCTGCAAGTCGCGTCAATAACTTGCATGAAACTTTCAAGACAGCTGGCGGCCGTTATCGGCCGATCGGCGGCGTCAGGCACGGCCGACCGGCGGTGCCGGTGCGGCCGACCGGGCGCGCCTTCTCGGGCGGAGCTCCCGGCGCCTCTTCGTGGTGCGCGCCGTCCGCGGTGAAGTCGATCAACTACCTGCGGGCTGTGACCACCGCGTGTCGGTTTCGTCCGGCGGTTTCCATGGTCATAACGCGCAGGGAGTTGATCAACACCGCTGGCGCAACACCGCTGGCGCAACACCGCTGGTGCGGCGCCGCTGATGCGGACGCAACACCTGATGCGGACATTCCACGTGATCGAATGCAACCCGAGAGTCCCGTCGCGCGACTTCTCTATGAACCGACCGAGGGAGACGGGCATGGACGACGGTGTCACGCAGCCGCCAGCGCCGGTCGTGCTGGCGATCCGTGGCGAGTCGCTGCCGGAGCTGTACCGGCAGCATCGCCTGACGCTGGTGCGGCTCGGGATGCTGCTGCTGGGCGACAAAGCCGCTGCGGAAGACGCGGTGCAGGACGTGTTCACCGACATGTGGCGCAAGCGGCTCCTGCCGAGCACGCCAGGGGCGGCGCTGGCCTACCTGCGGCGCGCCGTGGTCAACAGGGTGCGGTCGCAGCAGCGCAGGACTGCCCTCGCTCGCAAGAAGGTGCCACTGGCCGATCCGTCGGCACCCGGCCCGTCGGACGTCGTCGAACTGTCGGAAGAACACCGCAGCGTGCTCGCCGCCCTGGACACGCTGCCGCACCGGCAGCGGGAGGTGCTCGTGCTCCGGTACTACTGCGATCTCTCGGTCGCCGCGGCCGCCGACGCGCTCGGCATCCATGAGGGGACCGTGAAATCCCAAGCGGCGCGAGGAATCGCGACGCTGCGTGGGCTGCTCACCGAGGAGGAAGTGTGATGGCCGACCGCACCGAGCAGCGGCTGCGCGACGCGCTCACCGCATGTGCCGACCAGGTGACGGAAGAGTCGTTGTCACTCCCGCCAGAGCTGCCGCGCCCCAAGCGTCGCCGGTGGCCCGCGCTCGCGGCGGCAGCGGCGGTGTTCGTGCTGACCGCCGGGCTCGCGGTGGTGCTGCTCAACGTCGACCGCGACTACCAGCCCGTCGCGCCGCCGCCCGCGCCGTCGCAACCGGCGCCGACCACGACGTCGCCGGAGCCGCCCACATGTTCGGCCGGTGAGCGGTGCGTGGTCCAGCAGGTCGAGGTGCGGGGTGAGACGTTGGAAGTGGTCGGCGCGAAGGCCCCAGAGCCAGGCGACGGCTTCTACCAGGCGTGGGTGCTACGGGTACGCGGCGGCGACGAGATCGCGAACGGCGGCGTCGCTGACGGCTCCTACGAGGGGGAGGCGCCTGGCCTGAAGGGACGCATCAACGCCTATGTGCGTGCTGACTCGCTGGAGTGCTTCGCCTTCGACGGCGATCCGGCGGTATGCCTGCTCGACACCTACGACCTCGGCGATACCAACGACGTCCTGGGACTGTCCCGCACCAGCTCCGGCTGGTACTTCGACGCCCGGTACCCGACGCCCTTCGGCAAGGACTCGATCGACGTCCGCAAGGGTGACGATGGCGGTTTCCGCGTCGTCGCCGTCCAGCACGACCCATTCCTGGCCGACCAGCCGAACTGGTGGGCACGGGTGTGGCGCTGGGGCGGTCCGGAGCTGGGCTGTACGGAGCAGGTGCGTACCAAACAGGAGTTGCCCGGCTGGCCCGAGGTCAACCCCGACCCCGCCACCCTCGACAAGGACAACTGCGGCGGGTTTTGACGGCTCAGCACCAGGTGAGCGGCCTGCTTGCCCACCAGCTGTGAACGACGACATGTCGCTCTCGGCGCACGATTGGTTACCGTTCCCGGGGCATCCGCCCGAACGGCTCAGCGGGAGGTATGGCGATGGATCTGGCAGGACTGCGCACACCCATAGTGGCGGCGCCGATGGCGGGTGGTCCGTCGATGCCGGAGCTGGTCGCCGCCGTCGGTCGCGCTGGGGGCCTGGGATTCCTCGCCGCTGGTTACAAGACGCCAGCGGCGCTGGCCGCCCAGGTCGGCACGCTGCGCGAGATTTCCGGCGCGCCGTTCGGCGTCAACCTGTTCGTGCCTGGTCCGGTGCCGGACGTCGCCTCGATCGCCGCATACCGGGCGGAACTGGCCGTCGAGGCCGCGCGCTACGACGTCGACCTGCCGGAGCCCGATCCCGCTGATGACGACTATTGGGACGAGAAGCTGGCGTTCTTGCTGGCCGATCCGGTGCCGGTGGTGTCGTTCACGTTCGGTCCGCCACCTGCGGACGTGGTCGCTGGCCTGCACCGGGTGGGCACGTATGTCGTCGGCACGGTCACGTCGGTGGCCGAGGCGCGTGCCGTCGCGGCGCTCGGTGTGGACGCGTTGTGCGTGCAAGGCCCTGAAGCCGGTGGGCACAGTGGGATGCACGATCCGTACGCCGCGCCGCCTGCTGTGCCGCTGCTGGAGCTGCTCGCATCGGTGCGGTCGGCGACGTCGTTGCCGTTGGTCGCGGCGGGTGGCATCGCCACGGGTGCGGACGCCGCCGCCGCGCTACGGGCGGGCGCGCAGGCGGTGCAGCTCGGTACCGCATACCTGCGCACGCCGGAGTCCGGGGCGAAGCCAGCGCACAAGCGGGCGCTGGCCGACCAACGGTTTGCCGAGACGGTGGTGACCCGTGCGTTCTCTGGACGTCCCGCGCGCGGCCTCCGCAACCGGTTCATCGAGGAGCACGATGCCACGGCACCGGCCGGGTATCCGCTGGTCAACCAGCTCACGCAGCCACTGCGGGCCGCCGCCGCGTCCCAGGACGACCCGGACGGCCTCGCCCTCTGGGCAGGCACCGGCTACCGCCACGCTCAGGACGTCCCCGCCGAGGCGTTGACAGCGGAGCTGTGGTCCGCCGCCCAAGCAGCGCAGTCGTCCCAGTAGCCGTGTGCTGCGGCAGCTCGCGAGTCTCACCTTATTTGCCGCGAGTCTCACCGTCTTTGGCCTGAGTTTCACCTTGCTAGCCGCGAGTCCGGACTTCCGGTGCTACGTGTTCCGCGTTGCAGTGCGCAGGTTTTGCGTTCTGGCGCCTCGGGTCCGGGCCGTGGACGTCTCTATCGGGACTGAGCGTCACCGGAAGTCGGAACTCACGGCGCCGCAAGTCGGGACTCGCGACCCTGCAGCGCGGGACTCGCGCCTGGGACGGTGTATCTCGCGGCGAACAAGGTGTAACTCGCGGCGAACAAGGTGAAACTCAGGCCAAAGACGGTGTGACTCGCGGCGATTAGGGTGAGACACGCGGGGGCGGGGCTGGGGTCTGCCGGACGCGACCACGGTTCGGGTTTGGGCGTGACCTTTGGGGCGGTGTCGGCGTTAGGGAGGGCATGGGTGCCTCTTCCTGGATGTCCCGGATCTCCCGCCGTGGTGCGGTCCTCGTGCTTGCGGCGGCGTTGGCCGCCGGAACGGGCGGCCTGATCACGCCCGCGTCCGCCGCGCCGAATACGCTGCGCATCGACGTCCTCTCCAACCGCGCCGACCTCATCTCCGGCGGCGACGCGCTGGTGGCGATCACACTGCCTGACGACGTCGACCCGTCGCAGGTGCGGGTCCAGCTCGGCAACCGCGACGTCACCGACGCCTTCGCGCTGCGGCCGAACGGCCAGTTCGCGGGCCTGGTCACCGACCTGCCGCTCGGCGAGAGCACCCTGCGAGCGTTGGGCGGTGGCGTGTCGGACGACGTCGTCGTCACCAACCACCCCAACGGCGGCCCGGCGTTCTCCGGCCCACACGTCCAGCCGTGGCAGTGCCAGGACAGCGCGCGGGACGCCAAGTGCAACCAGCCGCCGGGGTACACCTTCCTGTACAAGTCGACGGACCCGACGAAGACCGACCTGCAACCGTACGATCGGGACAATCCGCCGTCCGACGTCGCGATGACGACGACCGACCAGGGTGTCGAGGTGCCGTTCGTCGTGCGGCAGGAGACCGGCTACCAGGACCGCGACCAGTACAAGATCCTTCAGCTGTTCCAGCCCGGCAAGGAGTGGCAGCCGTGGGCGCCGCAGGAGCAGTGGAACCACAAGGTGCTCGTCCCGCACGGCGGCGACTGCGGCACCGACCACGCGGCGGGCAGCGCGCCGCTCGCGGACTACTCCGGCACGTTCAACGACTTTCCCGGTTACACCGACAGCTACGTCACCGCGCTCGGCAGGGGCTTCGCGGTCATGTCGACCGCGCTGAACAACCTCGGCCACAACTGCAACCTGCTCACCCAGGCGGAGTCGCTGATCATGGCGAAGGAACGGCTGGTCGAGCAGTACGGCAGCATCCGATACACGATCGGCACCGGCTGTTCCGGCGGCTCGATCGTGCAGAACATGATCGCGAACACGTACCCGGGTGTCTACCAGGGGCTCGTCACCACCTGCTCCTACCCGGACACCATGAGCACGCTGGCGCAGTTCCTGGACTACCACCTGCTGCGGCGCTACTTCGAGGACCCGTCGACGTGGGGTCCCGGCGTGGTGTGGTCGCCGACGCAGTTCGGTCAGGTCGAGGGGCACATCTCGCACGCCAACGCCGTCGTGTCGGATGAGGCGTTCACGACGCGGCTGTCCGATCCGACGTATCCGTGCGAGGGTGTGCCGGACACCGAGCCCGGCGACGAGGGCACGCGCTACGACCCGGACACGAACCCCGGCGGCGTGCGTTGCTTCATCCTCGACTACATGATCAACGCGCTCGGGCCGCGCCAACCGGAGGTGTGGACGCCGCAGGAGCAGCAAATCGGACGCGGCTTCGCCGGTGTCCCGGCTGGCAACGAAGGCGTCCAGTATGGACTGGAAGCGCTTCGGCGCGGCGAGATCACGGCGGCGCAGTTCGTCGACCTCAACGCCAAGGTCGGCACCCTGACGATCGACGGCAAGACCACGCCCGGCCGGTACCCCGGCGACCGGCCCGCGTTGGACAACGCCTACCGCAGCGGGTTGATCAATCAGGCCAACAACCTGTCCGGCGTCGCGATCATCAACCATGGCGGGCCAGATCCGGGCGCGGCGCACGACTACGGCCACGCGTTCTGGACCAAGTCACGGCTGGAGCGCGAGCAGGGCCACACCCGCAACATGGTCATGTGGTTCGGCGCGGCGCCGCTCATCGGCGACCTGGACTGGGCGACCGAAGCGATGCTGGCTATGGACGAGTGGTTGTCGCAGGTGGAGGCCGACACCAGCGCCGCGTCGTTGCCGGACAAGATCGTCACCAACCGGCCGGACGACCTGCAGGACCGCTGCGCCAACCTGGACGGCCTCGAGGAGGTCCAGGTGCCCGGCGCCGGCACCGTCTGCGAGCGTCCCGAGCTGCAGACCCGTTACAGCACGCCGCGTGGCGTCGCTGGCGGTCCGGTCACCAACGACGTCAACGCGTGCCAGCTCAAGCCACTCCGCCGGGCGGATTACTACCCGATCAGTTTCACCGACGCGCAGTGGCAACGGCTGGCCGAGACGTTCCCGAACGGCGTGTGTGACTACTCCGAACCGGGCGTCGGTCAAGGCGACACTCGTACCTGGCAGACCTATCAGGACACCAACGGCGACGTCGTCTATGGCGGGACGTCGTTGGGTGCCCGCCCCGCCGGGTCCGGTGTGGGCACGATGAGCGCATCGTTCCTGCCGTTGCTGGACCAAACAGGGTGAACGGCTGGCACGGGTGTGACGCTGTCGCGAGTGCGGAACTCGGCCGCCTGAGCGGGGACACGGCATTCTGCGTGTGGGACACGGCGGCGGGCCAGGGCTACGGCGAGCGGGCGGCTTCGACCAGGTTCGCCAGCCCGGCTCCGGCGCCAAGGGAGCTGCCGACGCCGACCGCGATGGCGCCCGCGCGCAGGTACTCCGGCGCGGTCGCAGCGGTGACGCCGCCGGTGGCGACCATCCGCAGTCCCGGGAACGGGCCAGCGATGGCGCCCACCCACGACGGACCGAGCGTCGCCGCGGGGAATACCTTCACCGTGGTGGCACCCAGCCGGAGCGCCTGCCCCGCCTCGGTCGGCGTCGCGATCCCCGGCAGGAACGGCACGTCGCGTTCTCGCGCCGCTCGCACGGTGTCGGCGTCCAGGCCGGGGGCGACGCCGAAGCGGGCACCGACTTCGACGGCGGCGGCGAGCCGGTCGGGCGTGGTGACGGTGCCTGCTCCGACGGGCACCCCGTCGGGCGCGGCTCGGACGACGGCGGCCAGTGTGGGCAGCGCGTCCTCGGTCTCGATGGTGACCTCGACCAGCCCGACCCCGGCATGCCACGCCGTGCGCGCCGCTGTCACGGCGTGGTCCGGCGACATCCCCCGCAGGATCACCATCAGCGGAACCCGGCGGAACGCGTCAACGAAGAAGTCGGCCCAGGTTGTCACGGGCGTAGCCATCCCAGCTCCTCACTGACGGCGTCGGCGGTGGTGGTCAGGTCCGGAACCATGTCGAGCAGCTCATCGTGGCCAAGCACCATGCGCGGCACGGAGATCGACACCGCGGCCGCGATGGTGCCGGACGCGTCGAAGACCGGAGCCGCGATGCAGTGGATGAATTCCTCGTGCTCGGCGTCGTCGACCGTCCAGCCCTGCTCGACCGCAAGCGCGAGGTCGCGGTCCAGCTCCTCCCGCGTTGTGCGGGTGTTGGGGGTGCACTGCTGGAACGGCGGGTCGCCGAGCAGCCGATCGCGTTCGTCTGTGGGCGAGAACGCAAGCAGGATCTTGCCGACGCCGGTCGCGTGCAACGGTGCGGTCGCCCCGACCCGGGAGTACATCCGGATGGCGTGCCGTGAGTCCACCTTGTCGAGGTAGATCACGCTGCGGCCCTCGATGGTGGCGAGGTGCACGGTGTGGCCATGCTTGTCGCCCAGTGCGCGCAGGTGCCCCGCTGCGGCGGTACGCACGTCTAGTTCTTCGAGCGCCGTGTGCGCGAGCATCGCCATCCGTGGCCCCAGCCGGTAGTGGCCGTCCTCGGTGCGGCGGACGAACCGCTCCTCCTCGAGGGCACGCAACAGCCGCAGCGACGTCGTGCGGTGGACGTCGAGCCGCCGCCCGAGCTCGCTGATGCTCGCCGGGCCGTCGGCCAACTCCACCAGGATGTGCAGGGCTCGTTCGACGCTGCCGGACACGCGGTCTCCTCCTTCAGGTGGCTCGCGCCCGATCGTGGCACGAGTGGGTGATGTCGGATGCCAGCGGTGCGGGGATGTCTCCAACAGTGCCCAGCGTGGCGCCGGCCAGCCGGGACGCCTCGGCGAGGCAGTCGGCGATAGCCGCCCCGGTGAGCACGCCGTGCAGGAACCCGGCCGCGAACGCGTCGCCGGCACCGACCGCCTCGACGACGTTCACCTCGGGCGCGGGCTGGTGCCACGACCGATCGCCGCGGAACGCCGTCGCTCCCTGCGCGCCCTGCTTCACGACCAGTACATCGGGTCGCGGCAGCAGCGACCGGACGTCGCCGACGGTCTCCGCGGCCCACAGCGCGTGCGCCTCGTCGAGGCCGCAGAACACCACGTCCGCCCGCTGTGCGAGGCTGAGTAGCAGGCTCGGGCTGGTGTGGTCGTGCAATGCCCGCCGGTAGTTGACGTCGAAACTGCGTAGCATCCCTTGCCGTTCGAGCAACGCGGTGACCAGCCCACTGGCGGAGTCGGAGAGCGCGGCGGTGATACCGGTGGTGTGCACCAGCCGTGGCCGATGTCGCCAGATTGCGGGCGCGTCCGTCTCGGTCAGCGTCGACCCGGCCGAGCCTGCCCGGTAGTAGCGCACCTGGGTGCCCTGTGGGCGGAGTTCCTTGAGATAGAGGCCGGTCGCCCGGGTCGGGTCGGTCCTACTGTCGACCGCGACGCCTTCCGCCGCGAGCCGGTGCGCGATGTACTCGCCGAAGCCGTCGTCGCCGAGCACGCCGTGCCAGCTCACCCGATGTCCCGCCCGCGCGAGATGAATGGCCACATTGGACTCCGCGCCGCCGATGTCACGGCGGAACGTCGCAGCGTCGGCACCGGAAACTGGCGGGTCAGGAATGAGTAGCGCCATCGTCTCGCCGACGCACACCACGTCCACCGCGTCCATCGCGTTGTCGCGTTCCGTGCTCACCCACACCTCCTGATCGGCCCGACGCCGGACCTTGACGTCTCGCTTCGCCGGATGCTACACACCTTGCTGACACATACGCAACAGTGCTGCATATTGCGCAGCAAGATCAGCACTCGAGGATCAACAAGGAGCTGGTGGCCATGTGGGACCTCCTGCTGCGCGGTGGCCGGGTCGTCGACCCCGCATCCGGCCACGACGGGCCAGCCGACGTCGCGGTGCGCGCGGGACGCCTCGCCGCCGTCGCGCCTGGCCTGCCGCCGCAGCGTGCCGCCCAGGTGGTCGAGGCGGCCGGCTCCCTCGTGACGCCGGGACTGGTCGACATGCACACGCACGTGTGGCACGGCGGTGGCTTCTGGGGAATCGACCCGGACGCGGTCGCCTGGCGCACCGGCGTCACCACCTGGGTCGACGCCGGATCGGCTGGCGCGTACAGCATCGACGGCCTGCATCGTTACGTGGCCAAGACATCGGCTGCCCGGGTCACGGCGCTGATCAACATCTCCGGGCTTGGCCTGGTCGCCGAGACCGGGGAGCACCACGTGCTCGGCCATCTCGACGTCGACACCGCGGCCGGCGTCGCCGCCCGGCTCGGCGACTTCGTCGTCGGAGTCAAGGCGCGCATCGACAAGAACACGGTCGGCCCGAACGGACTGGAGCCGCTGCGCCGCGCGGTCGAGCTGGCGCGGCGGCTGTCCCGGCCGCTGATGGTGCACGTCGGTTACGGACCGCCGCACGTCGCGGACATCCTCGGCCTGCTCGGCGAGGGTGACATCCTCACCCACTGCGCCTCGGGTGCGCCGACCGACCTGGTCTCGGACGGCACGCTCACCGACGCCATGCGCCGCGCGCTGGACGCCGGGGTGGTGTTCGACCTCGGCCACGGCTCCGGTGCGTTCGACTTCGAGGTGCTCGACGTCGAGCTGGCCGAGGGCGTCCGGCCGATCATCTCCAGCGACCTGCACGCCCGCTCCGTGCACGGGCCTGCCTTCGACCTACCAACGGTGATGACCAAGCTGCTTGCCGCCGGTTGGAGCCTTCCCGAGGTCGTCGAGGCGGCTACCGTGCGGCCCGCCCGTGCGGTGGGTGTCGACGCGGGAACGCTCGCGGTCGGCGCGCAGGCCGACATCGCGGTTTTCGCCGCCGAGGAGGGCGGTTTCGGCGTGCTCGACGTGCACGGCGGGGTGCGCACCTCGCCGCTGCGGCTCGCTAACACCGCCACCTACGTTGCCGGTCGGCTGTTGCCGCCGGTGGCGGCGGAACCGCCGCCACCGTGGGTTCCGCTCAGCGACGCTCAGCACAACGCCGAGGAAGCCCGCCGCGCCGAGACGCGTGGCGCGGCGGCGCCAAGGCTGAGCAGGCCAGCAGACTTCGCCGAACCGTTCCCCCGAGGAGCAAGCACATGAACCTGCCAGCCACATCGGACGGACTTCCCGCCGACCGGATCACCGCCATCGACACCGAACCCGTATCCGCCCGCAGCCTGCCGGAAAGCCTTACCAGCCCGGCCAGGGTCAAGGCCGCAGGGTGGCGACTTGACGACCTGTGGCTGCCTGTCGTCGTGCTGCGGGAGCGCGCGCTGACGCACAATCTCGACCGCTTCGCGCGTTGGTGTCGCGAGCACGACGTCGACCTCGCGCCACACGGCAAGACCACGATGGCGCCACAGCTCTGGTCCGCCCAACTCGAGCGCGGCGCGTGGGCGATCACCGCCGCCACCGTGGCACAGGCGAGGATCATGCGGGACAACGGCGTGCCGAGGGTGCTCATCGCCAACGAGGTCGTCGAGCCGGGACAGCTCGCGTGGCTGTCGGACGCCCTTGCCGATCCCGGATTCGAGCCACTGTCGCTTGTGGACTCTCACGACGTCGTCGACGTCATGGAACGCTACCTGGCGTCGGCCCCGCGGCCGATGCCGGTGCTGATCGAGCTCGGTGTGCCGGGGCGGCGCACCGGTATCCGCGACACCGCCGAGGCGCTTGACCTCGCCGAACGGGTCGCGCGCAGCAGCCAGCTCCGGCTGGCGGGCATCGAGGGCTACGAGGGCGTGCTGCCGCAGCGGCGCGACGACGAGGCCATCGAAAACGCACGTGCTTGGCTCAGCCGGCTCGTCGAGCTGCTCAACAGTGCCGATGCGCGGGGCGTGTTCGATGGCGCCGAGGAGGCCGAGGAGATCGTCGTGACCGCAGGCGGTAGCGGCTACCCCGACCTGGTGGCCGAGGCTTTCGCCACCATCCCGGCGCTGTCAAGGCCGGTGCGGCGAGTCATCCGCTCCGGCTGCTACCTCACTCATGACGACCTGTCCTACGAGCGCAGCTCGCCGTTGCGCAGCGGCGCCGACCCCGACCCGCTGCTGCCCGCGCTGTCCTGCTACGCCCGGGTGCTGTCGGTTCCCGAGCCGGGCAGGGCACTGCTCGGCGTCGGCAAGCGGGACGTGTCGTTCGACATCGACCTGCCGGTGGTGCGCGCGGTGCATCGCGACGGCGGGCGCATCCCCGTCGACGGACAGGCCCGTGTCATCGAGCTCAATGACCACCACGGCTTCTGCGACACCGAACCGGGACTGCTGCGGGTCGGCGACGTCGTCGAACTCGGGCTGTCGCATCCCTGCACCGTGTTCGACAAGTGGCAGCTCATCCCCGTGCTCGACGAGCACGACCGCGTCATCGACGCGATCCGCACCGTCTTCTGACACGCCGTTCCCACGAGAGAAAGGGTTCCCTCATGGCCAAGCACCTCATCAGCACGCAGAACGCCGGGCCGCCCGGCGGCCCCTATTCGCAGGCCGTCGTCGCAGGCGATTTCGTCTATCTCGCGGGCGCTATCCCGGCCCGGCCGGACGGGAGCCGGGTGCAGGGCTCGTTCGACGAGCAGGCGCGGGCGACCTTCGACAACCTCGCCGCCGTGGCCAAGGCAGCAGGTGCGTCGCTGGCCGACGCCGTGCGAGTCGGCGTGTACCTGCGCGACCTCGACGACTTCGCCGTGATGAACGAGCTGTTCGCCGAGTACTTCGGCGACGAGCCGCCGGCGCGGACCACGCTGCAGGCGAACCTGCCTGGCTTCGACATCGAGGTCGACGCCGTGCTGTACCGGCCAGGAGGCCAAGCATGAACGCCGCATCCGACCTGACCTACCTGCTGGCGTTCCTCGGCGCGCTGGTGGTGATGCTCGGCCTCGGGGTGTGGGTGGCGCGCCGCAACCGCACCGGCGAGGACTTCCTGCTGGCAGGCAGGCGGCTCAGCACGCCCTTGCTCACCGGGACAACGCTCGCCACGCTGGTCGGCACCGGCTCCAGCCTCGGCGCGGTCGGATTCGCCTACGAGAACGGCTGGGCCGGGGCGTTGTACGGCATCGGCGGCGCGCTGGGTGTGTTCTGCCTGCTGTGGCTGTTCGCCGACGTCCGCAAGTACGGCTTCATGACGTTCGCCGAGGAGATGAGCTTCTACTACGGCGCGAACAAAGCCATCAAAGGACTTGTGGCGGTGGTGCTGTTCGTCGCCGAGATCGGCTGGCTCGGCGCGCACATCCTCGGCGGGTCGCTGTATCTCTCGTACCTGACCGGGATGGACCCCACCACCGCCAAGATCGTCGTGGCGCTCGGCTTCGGGCTCTACACCATCATCGGCGGCTATCTCGCGGTGGTGATCACCGACGCGGTGCAGGGCACCATCCTGTTCCTTGGCTTCACCCTGCTCGCGGTGCTCGCCCTCGTGAAGATCGGCGGCACCGACGGCTTCGGCGAATCGGTGCCGGCCGAGGCGACGTCGTTCCTCGGCGTCGACGCCCTCGGCCCGCTCCCCGCGGTATCGCTGGCGCTCGTCATCGCGGTCGGCGTGCTCGCGACGCCGTCCTACCGGCAGCGGATCTACTCCGCCCGCGACACCGCCACCGTCAAACGCAGTTTCGCGCTGGTCGGGGTACTTTTCGCGGTGTTCGCGATCACGCCGGCTATCGCCGGTCTCGCGACCAGGAGCATGCAACCCGGGCTGGACAACCCCGACATGGCGTTCCCGTACCTGGCGACCACGGTGTTCCCGCTCTGGCTCGGCGCGTTCCTGCTCATCGCGGGGCTGTCGGCGACGATGTCCTCCGGCGACTCCGACGCCATCACCGCCGTAACGATCCTGCTGCGCGACGTCGTGCACCTGGTCACCGGCAGGCTGCCACAGGCGGAGTACATGGTTCGCTACTCGCGGGTCGCACTGGCCGTTGTGCTGGCGCTGGCGCTGGGCGGTGCGCTGGTCGCCGACACGATCATCGACTACATCACGCTGATGATCTCCACCGTGCTGACCGGGCTGCTTGTCGCCGCCATCCTCGGCAAGTTCTGGCACCGCGCGACCTGGCAGGGCGCGGTAGCAGCCATCGCAGGTGGCGCCGCAGTGGCCACTACGGTCAACATGAGCGAGTCACTGACGGAGTTCTGGGGCAACCCGGTGATCCCGTCGCTGGTCGCGGCAATCGTGGCCGGCGTGCTGGTCAGTCTCGCCACCCCGCGCACCGCCGTCACCAGGGACGAGGCGCTGCGGCGGCTCGCGGCCGAACGGGCGGAGCTCGACGTCGGCACCGAGATCCGGGCTGGCGGCGAGCAGTCCGAACTCGCCGGACCCGGCGCAGCGTCGTCAGGGTGATCCTGACCAGGACATGCCGTACAGCGCGCAGCTATCACCGTCCGACGGGTTTTCCGTCGGTCGGTGATAGCGGGTGTGTGGTTGTGGCTCGGCCTCGGTGTTAGCCGAGGGGTTCGGTGTGGGGTGCGGTGAATCGCCGTGGCTGGCGGGTGGGATCCAGCCCAATGCCGCTTACTTAAGCGGCTTGGCGCGTGAGTTCGATCTTTGCTGGCCTCGTGTATTTGGTTTCCTGGTGGTGGGCTTGCTTGGTGAGTTTCTTGCCCACTTGCCTTCGTTTGACGACGCGGGGGTAGCTT
>WHTY01000148.1 GCA_009377475.1 Actinophytocola sp. | reverse complement strand
GTGAACGCACCCCACCTCGTCGCCCTCGTCCGCGCCGGCGCCCGCTTCGAGAACGGCCAACTGATCGAACGACCCGACGATTCAGGAGGCGACGCTCAAGCCGCATGACACGCCGATCCACAGGTATTGACAATTCCTCCACGGCAGAAGCGAAGGGTTTGTATCGGATTCGAGTAGTGGGCAAGCATGCGCTGAAGAACGCCGCCGTTCCGGTCGTCACGGTGTTTGGTATCGAGGCCAATCGGCTCATCGGGGGCACGGTCGTCATCGAGCAACTGTTCGCGATCCCCGGCGTCGGACAGCTCGCCTATCAGTCCGTCTTCAGTCGGGACTTCCCTGTCGTACAGGGCGTCCTGCTGGTTACCGCCGCGATGGTACTCACGATCAACCTGCTGGTCGACGTCTCCTACGGCTACTTCAATCCAAGGATCAGACAAGCATGAGCGCAGACACGGCAATGATGAGAGAGCCCTCGGTCCAGCGCCCCACTGCGCCCGGCATCAAACGGTTCTTGCGGCGGTTCGCATCCAACAAGCTGGCGATAACGGCCACTGTCCTGCTCGGGGTGCTGATTACCACGTCGCTCGCCGCTCCGTTACTGGCTCCCTATCCGCCAGAGGCGATCGATGTCGTCAATCGCCTGGCCGGTCCATCGCCCGAGCACTGGCTGGGGACGGACTCGTTGGGGCGAGACACCCTCAGCAGGCTCATGCATGGCGGTCGCGTCTCGCTCGCGGCCGCAGCGTTCGCGGTGTCGATCGCCATCACATTCGGCGTCCCGCTCGGCCTGATCGCAGGCTACCTCGGTAGCTGGGTCGACTGGATCATGGGCCGCGGCGCGGATGTGTTGATGACCTTTCCCGCGGTCATCCTGGCGATCGCGATCATTGCGGCCACCGGTCCGGGTTTGGTGAACGCGATGGCGGCCCTGGGAGTGGTGTACGCCCCGAGATTGTTCCGAGTGGTGCGAGGCGCCACGTTGGCTGTGCGGGAAGAGACCTATGTCGAGGCTTCTGTCAGTATCGGCACCCCGGCCTACAGCATTGTGACGCGCAGAGTACTGCCGAACATCCTCTCCCCGCTGCTCGTGCAGATTTCGCTGATGCTCGCCGCGGCACTGCTGGCAGAGGCCGCGCTGAGCTTACTCGGTCTAGGTGTCGTGCCTCCCACGCCGAGCTGGGGCAATCTGCTCGGTCGCGGGTTCACTGAGATCCGCACGACGCCGCTGCTGGTGTGGTTCCCCGGCATCGCCATCGCACTGGCCACCCTGTGCTTCAACCTGATCGGCGACGGCCTACGGGACTCGCTCGGCCGCGAGACCAGGAAGGGTGACTGAGATGAACAGCCCAGCCACGAGATCCGAGACCGCCGTCGACAGCGCCCAAGGGAGGAACGCTGTTGCGGATCGATGATCTGCGTATCGACTTCGCGACCGAGCACGGGTGGGCGGACGTCGTGAACGGCGTTTCCTTTGAAATCGGGGGTAATGAAATCGTCGGTCTGGTGGGCGAGTCCGGCTCAGGGAAGACCGTCACCGGGCTCTCGGTGCTCGGGCTCGTCCCCAGCCCGCCGGGCAGGCGGTCGGGAGGGCACATCTGGTTCCGAGACACCGATCTGACCGCGATGTCGCCGCATCGCTTACGGGGCATCCGCGGCAACGAGGTATCGATGATCTTTCAGGAGCCGATGACGAGCCTGAACCCTGCCTTTACCATCGGCGATCAGATTGCCGAGACGTATCGGCGTCACCGCGGCGTGAGTCGCAAGTCCGGGATGCACCGTGCGGCCGAGATGCTGGACATGGTGGGGATTCCGAACGCCACTGCCCGAGTCAGGGACTACCCCCACGAACTGTCAGGCGGGATGCGTCAGCGGGCGATGATCGCCATGGCGTTGTGCTGTGATCCCCAGCTGCTCATCGCCGATGAACCCACGACCGCCCTCGATGTGACCGTGCAGGCGCAGATACTCGACCTACTGGTTTCCCTGCGCGACGAGCTCGGTATGGGCGTCATCTTCATCACGCACGATCTCGGTGTTGTCGCCGAGGTCTGTGATCGGGTGGTTGTGATGTACGCGGGCGAGGTGGTGGAGACGTCACCCGCGCGCGATCTGTTCTCAAGGCCCCGTCATCCGTACACCGAGGGACTGCTCTCCGCAATGCCACAGCTGGGTTCGCGGTCGGGCAGGCTGGCCTCTATCGCAGGCCGCACGCCCGAACCGTGGGCGATGCCGACCGGGTGCCGGTTCGGCCCCCGATGCCCATACAGCGAGCACGAGTGCACCACCGGGCCGATCCCCCTCCGATCCACCGGGGTCGACCGTCAGGCGCGGTGCGTGCGTACCGACGAGCTCGACCTTCGAGGAGCGCAATGAGCCAGCAAATAGTCAGTAGTCAACCCTTGGTCGAGGTGAAGGACCTCTCTGTCACCTTCAGTAAGAAGCGTCTGTTCAAGCCCACCCGAGTGGTTCGAGCCGTTAACGGCGTGAGCTTCGAGATCGCTCAAGGCGAGACGCTCGGCCTCGTGGGTGAGTCCGGCTCCGGCAAGTCGACCATCGGTCGGGCACTGCTCAAGTTGGTACCAATGGAGTCCGGCAGTGTCCGCTTCGACAATACTGAGCTCACCACGATCAGCAGGGCCGAAATGCGGCGCATGCGCCGGCGCATGCAGATGGTGTTCCAGGACCCATACTCGTCGCTCGATCCGTCGGCCACCGTAGCCGCAAGCATCTCCGAGCCGTTCCGGGTACATGAAGGACTCTCGGCGAAGCAGGCTTGGTCTCGCGTTCAGGAGCTGCTCGAAGTCGTCGGCCTGCGCCCCAGTCACGCGAACCGCTATCCATACGAGTTCTCCGGCGGGCAACGCCAGCGAGTGGCGATCGCGCGCGCCCTCGCCCTGACGCCGCACCTGATCGTGTGTGATGAGGCCGTCTCCGCGCTCGACGTCTCGACCCAGAACCAGGTCATCAACCTGCTCGAAGATCTGCGCGACGAGTTCGACTTGTCGTATCTGTTCATTGCCCACGACCTCGCGATCGTGCGGCACATCGCGCACCGGGTCGCCGTGATGTATCTGGGCCACATCGTGGAGTCGGGCCCCGCGGAACGGACTTACCAGCGTCCAGCGCACCCGTACACCCAGGCGTTGCTGTCGGCCATCCCGATTCCGAACCCTGAGCGGAGCAACAGGGCGGGACGGATTCTGTTGCGCGGTGACCTCCCCGATCCTGCGAACCCGCCGTCGGGCTGCCCGTTCCAGACCCGTTGCCCCTATGCCATGGATGTGTGCCGGGAGGTGATGCCGGCGATGACGGCGGTCGACGGGGGCGGTCAGGTGGCTTGCCACCTGCAGACCGCCGGCCCCGAGTTGAACGGGCGCTCCCTCATGGACGCGGACGTGGAGGTCGTTCGGTGAGCGGCCCATTCGAGGGTGTCACCGTCGTCGAGTTCGGCCAGTTCGTCGTCGTACCCTTCTGCACCCAACTGCTCGCCGACGGCGGTGCACGCGTGATCAAGGTCGAGCCGCCGAGTGGCGACTCGTACCGCTCCTGGCCCGACCAGCTCGGAGCTGGCGAGACTCGTCAGTTCCTGATCAAGAACCGCGGCAAGCAAAGCCTCTCGCTCGACCTCGCCCACCCGCGCGCACCCGAGGTCGTGCGCGCCCTGGTCGAGGCAGCCGACGTCGTACTCGTGAACCTCAGCCCGTCCGCTGTCGCCCGCCGGGGGCTCGACTACGACTCCCTCGCGAAGATCAACCCCGGGATCATCTACGGGGCCGTGACCGCCTACGGGCAGGTCGGTCCAGAGGCGCACCTTCCTGGCATGGACGTAGTCGTCCAGGCACGCTCGGGACTGCTGGCCTCGCTTGGTGCCGAGCAGGACGGCGTACCGCTGCACAGCGAGGTGCAGGTGGCCGACTACTCCACGGCGATGCTGCTGTACGGCGGTATCGCGTCTGCGCTCTTCGTTCGCGAACGGACCGGAACCGGTCAACGCGTCGACGTCTCATTGCTGGGCGGTGCGCTCGCGATCCAGAACAACTCGCTCAGCCACGTACACGGTCGTGACGACTGGCGCATCGACTTCGTCGAGGACCGACTACCCAAACTGCGCAACGCCACCGCCACCCGCAGTGTGGTGGAGAGCGAGCGCCGTGCTTTGCGGCCGGACCCACCCAGTCACACCGCACACTACCGGGTCTTTCGCACCGCCAACGGCTTCCTCGCGGTCGGTGCAGGCAGTCCCGGTGCACGGCGAAAGCTTTGCGAGGCGGTCGGGCTGGAACTCGAGCTCGCCGAGACCGACCTGGAAGAGTTCGGGCAGCGACTGGAGTCGGCGTTGCGTGAGCGGGCCAGCGACGAGTGGGCCGAGCTGCTCCTGTCCGCGGACGTACCGGTCGCCAAGGTACGCCACATCGACGAACTGCTGTTCGACGCGCACGCCCAGGATGAGGGCCTCATCGCGGAATACGATCACCCGGTCGTGGGCAGGTATCGCGGCCTAGGTGTGCCCATCCGGATGGGCGCCACGCCCTTGCGGGCCCGGCGCCCGTCACCGGCGTTCGCGGCCCACACCGTCGACATCCTAGCCGAGGTCGGCTTCGACGACGACGTCATCGAGTCTCTGTGCGCCGACGGCGCCGTCATCGACGGTCGAGTCGCAGAACAACCTTACGACAACTCAAGGAGCCGCTGATGCGCTTCGATACCACCGTCCTGAGTCCTGCAGAACTCGACCTGCGCGCTGCGGTACGAGAGTTCCTGGCTGCCGAACTGCCGGAAGATCGGATTCCCGCGCTGGGTATGGCCGCCGAGCATGACCCGGCATTCTCACGCAAGCTTGCTGCCGCGGGTTGGGTGGGGATGGCCATACCGCCGGAGTACGGCGGGCGTGGCCGTTCGGCGGTCGACCGGTTCATCGTGACCGAGGAGCTGCTATCCGCGGGCGCGCCAATCGGGGCGCACTTCGTCGCAGACCGTCAGACGGCTCCCACACTGCTGTCTTTCGGGACCGAGGAGCAACGCAAGTACTTTCTCCCTCGGATCTCTGCCGGTGAGTGCTGGTTCTCGCTGGGCATGTCCGAGCCGGATGCCGGATCCGATCTCGCATCGGTGCGGACCTCGGCGAAACGTGTCGACGGCGGTTGGTCGATCAACGGGACGAAGGTCTGGACGAGTGGGGCCCACCTGAACCACTACTTCGCCGTTCTGTGCCGGACGTCGCCGGCTAACGGTGACCGCCATGCGGGGTTGAGCCAGCTCATCGTCGACCTGGGCTCGCCAGGAGTCAAGGTGTCGCCGATCCCGTACCTCAACGGAACACATAGTTTCAACGAGGTCCTCCTCGATGACGTCTTCGTCCCCGACGACATGGTCCTCGGCGAGGTGGGATCGGGATGGGCACAGGTAACCTCCGAACTCGCGTATGAGCGGTCGGGCCCAGACCGGTTCCTGAGCACCTTCAACCTGCTGCGCTACTTCATTGCCGAGCACGGCGCGGAGTACGTGGACGACGCCGCCGCCAGGGTGGTCGGCACCCTCTCGGCGCACTTCTGGACGATTCGGCAACTCTCCCTGGCTGTGGCGCGTGCCCTCGACGAGGGCCGGGCACCGGCGGTGGAAGCCGCACTCGTCAAGGACCTCGGTACCCGTTTCGAGCAGCGCGTCATCGAATTGATGCGGACCGTCGCGGAGACCGAGGTCGGCCCCGGCGAAGGCTCGATCTTCCAACGCCTGCTCGCCGAGGCGATCCTGACCGGCCCTACCTTCACTCTCCGTGGCGGTACCACCGAGGTATTGCGCTCGATCGCTGCGCGAGGGCTGACCCGATGAGCGACGACCGATCTTTCGTCGCCGAGGCAGCGACCTCCATCTTGCAGGACCACTCGACCCCCGAGACGGTGCGGCGGGTCGAGCACCGCGGCTGGAACGAGGAACTCTGGTCCGTCCTGGCCGAGTCGGGGTTCACGACGATCTCGGTTCCCGAAACGGCCGGTGGCTCGGGTGGCGACATCGCCGACGCCTGCGTCGTCATCAAGGCCGTCGGTCAGTTCGCTGCGGCCGTCCCCGTCGTAGAGACCGCGCTGCTCGCGGGCTGGGCCTTGGCGGCCGCTGGTCTGGAGCTGCCGATCGGGCCGGCCACCACGGGGGTTGGCCAGTCGGCTGACACGACGGAGCTACGTAAGACCGCCCAAGGATGGCGGTTGAGCGGGCGCCTGCACCGGGTCCCATGGGCACACCAGGCCGAGCGATTGGTCCTGATAGTCCCGGTGGACGGTGTCGACCACGTCGTCTCCGTCCGGGCGCCGGAGCTCGAGATCCTGCCGGGCAGAAACCTAGCGGGCGAGACGCGTGACACCGTCGTGTTCGACGACGTCCCTGCCGAGGCGGTCGCGCCTGCACCACCGGGAGTCAGCGTCGAGGCGCTGCGGCTCCGGGGTGCGCTGGGCCGAGCCGTGGCGACCGCAGGTGCGCTCGCGCGTGTTGCCGACCTCACCGTCCAGTACACCGCCGCACGTGAGCAGTTCGGTCGGCCGCTGGCGCGGTTCCAGGCCGTGCAGCGTCACATCGTCCGGATCGCCGAGCGAACGCAGGCTGCGGGCATGGCGGCAGATACGGCTGCCCTAAACGCCGACCCCGACCCGGACTTCTTCGACGTCGCGGCGGCCAAGATCATCGCAGGGGAGTCAGGTTCGACCGCGGCGGCCGCAGCACACCAGGCACACGGCGCCATCGGCATGACCAAGGAGTACGAGCTCGGTCAGCTAACACGCCGCTTGTGGACATGGCGCGACGAGTTCGGTAGCGAGTCGTACTGGAGCCGCCTGCTGGGCCAGCAGGTAGTCATGGACGGCGCGTCGGAGCTCTGGCCCCGCCTCAGCACGGGACGCGTGCCGCACGGATCCACAAGGTCACAGGCCTAGGGAGCGACGTATGCGTACGGACAAAGGACTGTCGGTCGAGGTGGTCGACCGGATCGCTCACGTGACCCTCGATCGTCCCGAGCGACTCAACGCGATGAGCACCGGGATGATGAGCGACCTCGTGCACGCCTTTGACACCCTTGGCCGCGACGCCTCGGTGTGGGCGATCCTGGTGACCGGCTCGGGCGACCGAGCGTTTTCAGCGGGTATCGACCTGAAGGAGGCGAACGGAGCCGACCAGACCGAGCGAATGCGCGCCATGCCGATGGGCGGAATTGAGCGCAACATGTTCGAGACGATCCTGGAGTGCCAGAAGCCGGTGGTTGCTGCCCTCAACGGGGTGGCGGTCGGCGGCGGCTGCGAGATCGCCTTGGCGTGCGACATCCGGATCGCGGCCGACCACGTGAGGATCGGGCTCCCCGAGGCCAAGCGTGGCATGGGGGCGAACTTCGGCTGTCAGCTTCTTCCGCGGCTGATCCCGCAGGGCCTCGCCTACGAGATGCTCTACACCGGTGAGCTCGTGTCCGCCAGTGAAGCGCAGCGATGGGGGCTGATCAATCGGGTTGTGCCAGGAGAGTCCCTGGCGACGGAGGCGCTCGCGCTGTGTCAGAACATCGCATCCAACGCGCCGCTGACCGTGCAACGCTACAAGGCCATGATCGGCAAGGGCGCGGGGCTTCCGCTGGCCACTGCCCTGCGCCTGAACGTGGGGCCGAACCCCTACACCAGTGAGGACCGCGCCGAGGGCGTGGCGGCATTCGTGGAGAAGCGTGACCCGCAGTGGCGGGCACGCTGACGGGCGGACCCGGACGAGGTCCGATGCTTCGGGTCAGCGCGGGTGCGGTGGCCATCTCGGTGGTCACCGTGCTGCCGATGTTCCTGACGGCCGGCCTGGCCGTTCAGATCGGTGCTGACCTGGACTTCTCCCCGTCCGCCCTCGGCATAGCCCCTGCTGCGTTCTTCGGCGCCATGGTCCTGGGTTCGCCATTCGCGGGCCGCCTCGTCGAGCGGGTGGGTGCGCTGGGCGCCATCCGTGGGGTCGTCCTGTTCGTCGCCGTGCTCCTTGCCCTAATCGCCGGGACCGCCAGCTCCTTGACCCTCCTAGTCGCCTATCTCGCGGCCGCCGGAATTGCGAACGCACTCGGGCAGCCCGCCACAAACCAGTTAGTCGCGCAGCGGATCCTGCCTACGCGCCAGGGCGTCGCGTACGGGGCCAAGTACTCGGCTATCCCCGTCGCGTCGATGCTCGCCGGGGTTGCCGTGCCGTTGCTCGGGCTGACCGTCGGGTGGCGCTGGGCGTTCGCCGTCTTCGCCCTGTTCGCGTCCTTTGTCGCCCTGTGGCCTTTCGGCCAGATGCCCGGCAGGAGCACCCAGGCGAACGCGCAGGGCTCGGGCACCCGGCTGCCGCGACGGATACTGCTCGTCCTGGCCGTCGGTGTCAGCTTCGCCGCCGCCGGTGGAAGCACACTCGCCATCTTCATGGTGGCCAGCGCGGTCGACACAGGCTGGGGTGAGGCGCGCGCCGGTGTCCTGTTCGCGGCCGCGAGCGCGGTCGGCGTAGCGGCACGCCTGCTGTCGGGGGTCCGGGCCGACCAGCGTGGACGTAACCACCTGTGGGTCGTGAGCCTCATGCTGGTCGCCGGCGCGATCGGTGTCGCCGCGCTTGCTATGGACAACCTCGTGTTGTTCGCGATCGGAGCCCCGCTCGCCTTCGGTGCGGGATGGGGGTGGCCAGGCGTGTTTATCCTCTCGATTGTCAACCTGAACCCCACCGGGCCCGCGGCGGCGACCGCGCTGACCCAGGTGGGGACATCGGCTGGATGTGTCTTCGGTCCGTTGACCTTCGGGGTCCTGGCCGAAAACTCGTCGTACGGCACCGCGTGGGCAGTCAACGCCCTGACGCTACTTGTCGCCGCGGCGGTGATCGTTATGGGCCGCAGGCAGGTCCTGAACTATTTGTCCACACTTCCAAGCGGCATCGTGCCGTCGCGCGACCGCGACCAACCGACCCGAGATTTGGAGAAGATGATGACGAATCAAAAGCTCGTGGAGAGCTACTTCGCCGCGTGTACCGGCGGAGACGCCGGTGCGATCGCCGAGCACTTCTGCGAGGACGCTGTCGTCTACGACCTCAATCACGACCCCGTCCGGGGCGCGACCACCATCGGCGACTTCTATGTCCGCGTCCGTGATCGGTGGAAGGGAGCGACCTGGGAGGTGAACACCTACGCCGAAGGCGTCGATACCGCCGCGATCGAGTGGACCATGCGTGGCACCAACCGTGACAAGCCGTTCGCCGTGCGTGGTTCGGAGCACTACGAGTTCCGGGACGGCGCGATCAGACAGATCCGGCAATACTGGGCCTTCGACCGTAAGAATCCGGACGTTGGGCTGCGGGGATACCCGTACGCGAGCGACGCACGGTTCACCGCGGGGGAGGCAGGCGTCGATGCTTCCTGAGGACACCTTCGCCGGCAAGGTCGCGGTCGTGACAGGCGGAGGGTCCGGGATCGGGTACGGCGTCGCGCATGAGTTGGCGGGCCTGGGGGCGACAGTGGTCGGTCGTCGTGCGGAGGTGCTGCGAGAGGCGTCCGAGCAGATCGCACAAGCGGGCGGCACGGTCGTCGGCCGGGTCGGCGACGTACGTGATCGCGACCGCATCGAGGAGATCGTGGCGGAGCTGTTCTCCGAGCATGGTCCTGTGGACCTCCTGGTCAACGCCGCCGCCGGCAACTTCCGGGTCCGACCCGAGGAGATGTCGCCGAACGCGTGGAACGCAGTCGTACGCATCGTGCTCGACGGGACGTGGAACTGGACTCAAGTCGTCGGTCAGCGAGCGATCGAGGACGGTCGCGATGCATCAGTACTGAGCATTGGCACTGTCGGAGCCCTGCAAGGCGGGCCCGAAACCGCGCACTCGGCGAGCGCCAAAGCTGGTGTCGTCGCGATGACGAAGTCGCTCGCCGCCGCATGGGGGCGGCATGGTATCCGCGTCAACCTCGTTACGCCCGGCATCACCGAGGACACGCGCGGGGCGGCAATTCTCCTCGCTGAAGAGGAAACGTGGGAACGAGCAATCTCACAGATTCCGCTGCAGCGTTCGGCGACACTCACCGAGGTGACCGACGCCGCGCTGTACCTGTTGAGCGACTACGCCAGCTACATCACCGGTGCCAACCTGGTGGTGGACGGCGGACGCGCTCTGGGCAAAGCGTAGGCCGACCAATCGAAAGATGACGACAAGTAGTACACCCGACTCGGCCGAGGCGGGCTTGAGATCTCCGCGGTTTGCCTGGGCTGCATGACCTGCGGCGCCCCCGACCGTTGCCGGCCAAAGGCCGTGCTCGTCGTGCACGATCTGGGCGGCGGCGTGGCGCAGATCTTCGCCGCCCGCCACCCCGGTGGAGTTTCGCACTTCAGGCGGCGTAGGCGAGGGTGCCGAGCAGGGCGTCGGCAATCTCG
>WHTY01000064.1 GCA_009377475.1 Actinophytocola sp. | reverse complement strand
GGCGATCTTGCGGTCCAGCTTCAGCTCGGCGTTACCCGTCCCCTTGAACTCCTCGAAGATGACGGTGTCCATGGTGGAGCCGGTCTCGACCATCGCCGTGGCGAAGATGGTCAGCGAGCCGCCGTTCTCGATGTTGCGGGCCGCGCCGAGGAACCGCTTCGGCGGGTACAGCGCGGTGGAGTCCACACCACCGGAGAGGATCCGGCCGGACGCCGGGGCCGCCAGGTTGTAGGCACGGCCGAGGCGGGTGATCGAGTCGAGCAGCACGACGACGTCGTGGCCCATCTCCACCAGCCGCTTCGCGCGCTCGATGGACAGCTCCGCGACCGTGGTGTGGTCTGCCGGCGGCCGGTCGAAGGTGGAGGAGATGACCTCGCCCTTGACGTTGCGCTCCATGTCGGTGACCTCTTCTGGCCGCTCGTCGACGAGCACGACCATCAGCCAGCACTCGGGGTTGTTCGTCGCGATGGCGTTGGCGAGGTCCTGCAGGATCGTCGTCTTACCGGCCTTCGGCGGCGACACGATCAGCGCACGCTGACCCTTGCCGACCGGCATCACCAGGTCGATGACCCTGGTCGTCAGCTTCTGCTGCTCGGTCTCGAGGCGCAGCCGCTCGTTCGGGTAGAGCGGCGTGAGCTTGTGGAACTCGGCGCGCTGCTTGGCCTTCTCCGGCTCGAGGCCGTTGACGCTGTCGACACGCACCAGCGGGTTGAACTTCTGCCGCTGCTGCTCGCCCTCGCGCGGCTGCCGGACGACGCCGGTGATGGCGTCACCCCGGCGCAGGCCGTACTTGCGCACGAACGACAGCGAGACGTAGACGTCGTTCGGCCCGGCGAGGTAGCCCGACGTCCGGACGAACGCGTAGTTGTCCAGCACGTCGAGGATGCCAGCGACGGGCAGCAGGACGTCGTCCTCGCGGATGTCGGTGTCCGGGCCGCCGCCGCTCTCGCTGCCACGGCCACGACGCCTGCGGTCGCGCGAGCGCCTGCCGCGACGGCCGCCGCGGTCGTCGTCATCGTCGTCGCGGTTGCGGTCGTCGCGGTTGCCGCTCCGGTTGCGGTCGTCGCTCCGGTTGCGATCGTCGTTGCGGTTGCGGTCGCGGTTGTTCTGCCGGCGCTGGTCGCCCTGGCCACCGCCGTCCGACTTGTCGCCGCCCTTGTCTTGCCCCTTGTCAGGACCCTTGTCAGGACCCTTGTCAGGACCCTTGTCGGAGCCCTTCTCGGCGTTCTTGTCGCCCCGGTCGCCCTTGTCGCCTCGGTCGCCCTGGTCGTTCGAGCGGGGCGAGCCACGCCTGCGACGGCCGCCGTCCCGACGGCCACCGCCCTGCTCCTGGTCGCCCTTGCCAGCGGACTGGCCCTCGTCCTGGCCGGAGCTCTGCTCGCCGCCCTGCTCGGTGGCCGTCGTCGCGGCAGCGTTGCCGGCCTGCTGCTGAGCACCAGCCGGGTTCGACTCGGACGCCGACGACGCCGCAGGGGCACCCGCCTGCTCCTGCGTGGCCGTGGCCGGGCCGGACTCAGCCGGTGCCGACGCCGCAGCCGCCGCCGGGGTCGTGTCGTCCGCCGGGGCCGCAGCCGCCGGGGCCTCGTTCGCCGGAGCCTCGTTCTTCGGCTCCGCCTGCGCGGCGGGCTTGGCCTTCGTCTTGCCCTGCCGCTCCCTGATCGCGGCGATCAGATCACCCTTGCGCATGCCGCTGGTGTCGGAGATGCCCAGCTCGCCCGCGAGCTCACGGAGCTCGGCTATAACCATCCCGGACAGCCCGCCGGAGCGGCGCTTCGGCGCCGCCGTCTCACCATTGGCTTGCGGTGTGGTCTCCACCGTCACGTTGTCGCTCCCCGATTCCGCTGTCTGCGCTTGCGCATGAGTTTCTGTGTGGCCGCTAAGAAGATCGGTGTTGTTCACACAAGTCCTTCCTGACCGATCCCGCCTCCGCGTGGATCGGCGCCAGACGCCGCTCGGGTCGAAACCACGAGCAGGCGCTGTGTCATATAGAGCTCGGGCTGGTCACTCCGGCCCACCTTCACCTCACAAGGTCACCTTCGACCACCGGCGCCGCCCCGCCATACCGGGCGGAACGCTCCGCTGGATGTGACTGCCCTCACATAGCCCCCGGTGTCGACGGGTTCCAGCAGGGATTTGAGCACCACTGCGGCAGAGCCGCCAACACGGGATACGTGCGCCTCGCCGAGGCCCACGAATCGGCCACCGCCAGCCAGTGCGCACCAATTCTCGCATTTCAGGCTACCCGCTCGTGCGGGGAATGGCCTGAGCGAAGTGATGCCCGGGAAGAACCCCGGAAACCAACACCAGGTGCGTGAACTGCGCACGGTGATCGAACGCCTCTGAGCGTAGACGCCCACTCTGCCACGTGCAACAACCACCCCCCAGTAGTTGTTCCCGCGTGTCCTTTCAGCGTCCTTCCCGCTACCGAGAAGTGACCGTCACACCCGCTGAATCGATCGGGAGTTCGACGCAGGTGAATCCCGATGTGTCCACATCCTCGGGTATGCGGCCGTCGGTGGTCAGCGCGAGCACCGTCGGGCCAGCGCCGGACACCGCCGCCGCGACGCCGGACTTGCGAAGCGCCTCGATCAGGTGCGCCGTCGCAGGATACACGGGGGCGCGGTAGTGCTGGTGCAACCGGTCGGCGGTCGCCGCGACCAGCAGTTCCGGCGCGGCGGTCAGCGCGTGCACCGCTAGCGCTGCCCTGCCCGCCGAAAACACCGCGTCGCCGTGTGGCACGGCCTCCGGGAGCAGACCGCGCGTCGCGTCGGTGGACGAGCGCTGCTCGGCGATGGCGACCACGGGGCGGATCGCGGCGTGTGGGGCGATCCGCTCGGCGTGCCAGCGGTGCGCGCTGCCGGCTGCCGCCGTCCTGCCAGGCGCGTCTGTTGCGCCCAGCGCGTGCCGCCCGGCCTCCTCCTGCCACGCGATCACCGCGCCGCCGAGCAGGCTCGCCGCAGCGTTGTCCACGTGCCCCTCGAACTCGGCGGCGATGCGGAGCACCGCGTCGGTGTCGAGCGGTCTGTCGGCCAGCGCATACGCGGCGGCGACACCCGCCACCACCGCTGCCGCCGACGACCCAAGGCCTCTGGCGTGCGGGATCGCGTTCTCGCAACGCAGCGCGAGCCCGCCTGGCGCGACACCGAGGTGATCGAACGTTCGGCGCAGCACGCGAACCACCAAATGCGACTCGTCGCGCGGCACGTCGTCGATGCCGCCCGCGCCCGCGTCGGAGACGTCGATGCGCAGGCCCGGTTCGGCGAGGGTGTCCACCTCGATGTGGTCGTAGCGGCCCAGCGCCATGCCGAGGGTGTCGAAACCGGGGCCGAGGTTCGCCGTTGAGGCGGGCACCCGCACCCGGACACCACGGGGCGGCAGCGGCGTGCTCACGTCAACTCCAAGGCGGCGGCGACGGCGTCGGCGTCCACCGGCAACGGCTCCACCTCGATGTTGCCTTCCAGCGCGGTGCCGGGGTCCTTGAGCCCGTGGCCGGTCAGCGTGCAGACCACGAGTGAGCCCTTCGGCACCCTGCCGTCGGCCGAGGCGATCAGCAGACCAGCCACGCTCGTCGCGGACGCGGGCTCCACGAACACGCCTTCCTTCGAGGCGAGCAACCGGTAGGCGGCCATGATCTGCTCGTCTGTGGCGGCGTCGAACAGCCCACCGGAGGCGTTCTTCGCCTTCTCCGCACCAGTCCATGAGGCGGGGCTGCCGACGCGGATCGCGGTGGCGATGGTCTCCGGCTCCTCGACCGGCTCGCCGTGCACCAGCGGCGCGGCGCCGGCGGCCTGGAAGCCGAACATGCGCGGTGTGGAGTCCACGACGCCGTCGGCGGCGTACTCCGCGTACCCGGCCCAGTAGGCGGTGATGTTGCCCGCGTTGCCGACCGGGAGGCAGTGGATGTCCGGCGCGCGGCCGAGCATGTCGCAGACCTCCCACGCGGCGGACTTCTGCCCGACGAGGCGCACCGGGTTGACCGAGTTCACCAGCGTCACCGGGTAGTCGGCCGCGGTCTTGCGCGCCAGTTCGAGGCAGTCGTCGAAGTTGCCGTCGACCTGGAGGATGCGCGCGCCGTGGCGCACCGCCTGCGCCAGCTTGCCCATCGCGATCTTGCCCTGCGGCACCAGCACCGCGCAGGTGAGACCGGCGCGGGCGGCGTAGGCGGCGGCCGAGGCCGAGGTGTTGCCGGTTGACGCGCACATGACGGCCTGCAGCCCGCTTGCCTTGGCGTGGGTGATGGCCAGGGTCATGCCCCTGTCCTTGAACGACCCGGTCGGGTTGGCGCCCTCGACCTTCAGGTGCACCTCGCACCCGGTCAGTTCGGACAGCTGCGGGGCGGGCACCAGCGGCGTGTTGCCCTCCCCGAGGGTGACGACCTCCGCGCCGTCCGGCACCGGGATCCTTGAGGCGTACGCCTTGATGACGCCAGGCCAGCCCGCCTTCACGTCACCGACCGGTCGAGTCACCTGAGATGTCACTGGTCGTCGCCTTCCACCCGCATCACGCTGATCACCTCACGGACAACGTCGAGCTTCGCCAGGTCGTCCACAGTGGATTCCAACGCCGCGTCCGGCGCGAGGTGCGTCACCACGACGAGGCTCGCCGTCGAGTCGGCGTCGCGCTGCCGCACGGCGGCGATGCTGACGTCGTGCTCGGCGAACACCAGCGCGACCTGCGCCAGCACGCCCGGTTTGTCCGCGACGTCGAGGCTGATGTGGTAGCGCGTCGGCGTCTTGCCCATCGGACGGATGGGCAGCGCCGCGTGCGCGGACTCGCGCGGCCCGCGCCCGCCGAGCACCCGGTTGCGGGCGACGGCGACCAGGTCGCCGAGCACCGCACTGGCGGTCGGGGAGCCGCCCGCGCCGTGGCCGAAGAACATCAGCTCACCGGCGGCGTCCGCCTCAACGTAGACCGCGTTGAACGCACCGTTCACCCCGGCGAGCTGGTGGTTGCGGGGGATCATCGCCGGATACACCCGCGCCGACACGGACTCGCCGCCCTCGGCGTCCAGCACCCGCTCGCAGATCGCCAGCAGCTTCACCACACGGCCGAGCGCCTTGGCGGCGTCGATGTCGGCCGCGCCGATCGTGCCGATGCCCTCGCGGTGGACGTCGTGGGCGGTGACGCGCGTGTGGAACGCCAGCGAGGCGAGGATCGCCGCCTTGGATGCGGCGTCGTAGCCGTCGACGTCCGCGGTCGGGTCGGCCTCGGCGTACCCGAGCCTGCTGGCCTCCTCCAACGTCTCGGCATAGCTGGAGCCGGTCTCGTCCATCGCGGACAGGATGTAGTTGGTGGTGCCGTTGACGATGCCGAGCACCTTCGTGATCCGGTCGCCTGCCAGCGACTCCCGCAACGGGCGCAGCAACGGGATCGCGCCAGCGACGGCCGCCTCGAAGTACAGGTCCGCCCCGGACGCGTCGGCGGCTTCTGACAGCTCGGCGGAGCACTCCGCGAGCAACGCCTTGTTCGCCGTGACGACCGATTTCCCTTGGTCCAGCGCGGAAAGCAGCCACTTGCGCACCGGGTCGATGCCGCCGATCAGCTCGACGACGACGTCCACATCGGAGTTGACGAGCTCCTCGGCGTCCGAGGTGAGCAAGTGCTGTGGCAGTTCGGGGTGCTTGTCCGGCCTGCGTACCGCGATGCCAGCCAGCTCGACCGGGGCACCAGCCCGCGCCGCGAGCTCATCGCCCTGCTCGTGCAACAGCCGTGCGACTTCACTGCCGACGGTGCCGCACCCGAGCAACGCCACCTTGACCGCATCGGTCACGTTACGACGCCTCCAATCGGGTCAGGTCTTCCTCGGTCTCTCGCCGCAGCAACAGCCGCGAGCTCCCGTTGCGCACCGCGACGACGGCTGGCTTGAGCAGCTTGTTGTAACCGCTGGCCATGGAGTAGCAGTACGCGCCGGTCGCGGCGACGGCAAGCAGGTCACCAGGGCCGAGGTTGTCCGGCAGCCAGCAGTCCCTGACCACGATGTCACCCGACTCGCAGTGCTTGCCGACCACCCTGCTCAGCACGGCCCCGACGTCGACGGCGCCGTCGTCGCTCGACCGCGACACGAGGCGGCAGTCGTAGACGGCGTCGTAGAGCGCGGTGCGGATGTTGTCGCTCATGCCGCCGTCAACGCTGACGTAGCGGCGGGACAGGCCGTCGCCGAGGGCGACGTCCTTGATGGTGCCGACCTCGTAGAGCGTCACCGTACCTGGCGCGGCGATGGCCCTGCCCGGCTCGCAGGCGATCTTGGGCACCGGCAGTCCGGCGAACTCGCACTCCTTACGCACGATGGCGCGGATCTGGGTGACCATCTGCGCTGGTGGCGGCGGGTTGTCCCGGTCGGTGTATGCCACACCGAAGCCGCCGCCGAGGTCGACCACCTCGAGCTGTTCGCTGATCTGTGGGCCGTGTTCCTCCCGCAGGTCGGCGATCAGGCCGATCACGCGGCGGGCGGCGACCTCGAAGCCGTCGGTGTCGAAGATCTGCGAGCCGATGTGGCTGTGCAGCCCGACCAGCCGCAGCCCGGTCGCGGACAACACCCTGCGCACCGCCTCGGCAGCGTCGCCCGAGGCGAGCGAGAAGCCGAACTTCTGGTCCTCGTGGGCGGTCGCGATGAACTCGTGGGTGTGCGCCTCGACGCCAACGGTCACCCTGACCAGCACGTTCTGCGTGACGCCCCGGTCCTCGGCGATCTTGGCGAGCCGCGCGATCTCCAGGTAGGAGTCCAGCACGACGGTGCCGACCCCGGCGTCGACGGCGGTCTCCAGCTCGTCAACCGACTTGTTGTTGCCGTGGAACGTCACCCGCTCCATCGGGAAGTTGGCGTGCTTGGCGATAGCCAGCTCGCCGCCGCTGCAGACGTCGAGGCTGAGGCCCTTGTTCGCGACCCAGCGCGCGATCTCGGCGGACAGGAACGCCTTGGAGGCGTAGTGCACCAACGCCGGGTCCTCGAACGCCTCGGCGTACTCGGAGCAGCGGGACTTGAAGTCCACCTCGTCGATCACGAACAGCGGAGTGCCGTAGGTCTCGGCCAGTTCCCGGACGTCGACGCCAGCGATGCGGACGACGCCGTCCGGCGCGCGGTAGGTGTTGCGCGGCCAGACCTTCGGGTAGAGGCGGTTGAGTTCTTCAGCCGTCGCCGGCGGCAGGCCGGAGGTGTCCGCGTGCGGGTAGACCTCGGCGTGGCGGGGGCCTGCGGGGTGTGCGCACATGAGCTACATCCGTTCCGGGGCTGAGACGCCCAGTAGTGAGAGTCCGTTCGCGATGACCTGGCGCGCGGCTTCGCACAGCGCGAGGCGGGCGTACGTCAGCGCGTCCGCCGCGTCGTCGCCCTGTGGCAGCACCCGCGCCACGTCGTAGAACTTGTGGTAGGCGCTGGCGAGTTCCTCCAGATAGCGCGCGATCCGGTGCGGCTCGCGCAGCTCGGCTGCCTTGGCGATGACCGACCCGAACTCACCGATGGTGCGGATCAGCTCGCCCTCCTTCGGGTGATCGAGCAGCCCGAAGTCGATCTCGTCGGCGCCCGGTGTCGCCAGGCCGAGGTCGGCCGCGTTGCGCTGCAACGACGCCAGCCGCGCGTGCGCGTACTGCACATAGAACACCGGGTTCTCGTTCGTGTGCCTGCGCAGCAGGTCGAGGTCGATGTCCACCGGCGAGTCGACCGAGTAACGACACAGCTCGTACCGCGCTGCGTCCACCCCGACGGCGTCGACCAGGTCCTCCAGCGTGACGACGGTGCCAGCGCGCTTGCTCATCCGCACCGGCTTGCCCTCGGCGACGAGGTTGACCAGCTGGCCGATCAGCACCTCGACGGCATCGGGGTCATGGCCGAGACCGACCGCGGCGGCCTTGAGGCGCGGGATATAGCCGTGGTGGTCCGAGCCGAGCATGTAGATGCAGCGGTCGAAACCCCGCTCGAACTTGTCACGCAGGTAGGCGATGTCGGCGGCGACGTAGGCGGGGGTGCCGTCGCTCTTGAGGACGACGCGGTCCTTGTCGTCGCCCTGGTCGGTCGAGCGCAGCCACAACGCGTCATCGGCGAAGTACAGGCTGCCGGTCTGTTTGAGCTGGTCGATGAGGGTGTTGACCGCGCCGGACTCGTGCAGCGTCGTCTCAGAGAGGAAGACGTCGAAGTCGGTGCCGAAGTCGTGCATGGTGCGTTTGATCTCGGCCAGCATCAGCTCGACGCCTGCCTGCCGGAACGTCGTGTGCCGCTCGTCCGCTGGCTTGTCGAGCGCGCCCGGCTCCGCGCGCAACACCTCGGCGGCGATGTCGGCGACGTAGCTGCCCGCGTAGCCGTTCTCCGGCGTCGGCTCGCCCAGCGCTGCCGCGATCAGCGACTCCGCGAACCGGTCGATCTGCGAACCGGCGTCGTTGATGTAGTACTCACGCGTGACCTTGGCACCCTGCGCGGCCAGGATGCGGCCCAGCGCGTCGCCGACGGCTGCCCAGCGGGTGCCGCCAAGGTGGATCGGGCCGGTGGGGTTGGCCGAGACGAACTCCAGGTTGATCGACACGCCGTCGAGTGAATGCCCGGTGCCGTACGTCTCGCCAGCGGCGAGCACATGGCGGATGACCTCGCCCTGGGCGTCGGCCTTGAGGCGCAGGTTGAGGAAGCCGGGACCAGCGACCTCGGCGACCTCGATGCCGTCCGCCTCGGTGAGCCGCTCCGCCAGTGCCGTCGCCAGGTCCCGCGGCGCCATCCCGGCCTTCTTGGCGACCTGCAACGCCAGGTTCGTCGCGTAGTCGCCGTGCTCGGGGTTCCGGGGTCGCTCGATGGTCACGGCATCGGGGAGCACGGCCGTGTCGAGGCCGAGCTCGGCTAGCACGGACGTCGCGGTCGAATGAACGAGTTCGGCGAGCGCTGCGGGAGTCACTAGTGGAGTGTAAGTACCAGGGGCGATAGGAGCTGACGACGGGTCCGCCATCTCCGCGCGGCCTGGCCAGCGAAAAACCCTCCTGGCATGATCCCACCTCACAGCGGACAGACACCGCGCGGCTACCCTGGCGTAGGCGGCGGCGAACCCGCACGTGTGGGTGGAATCACCCCGGAAAGGCACAACCGAGACGAGGTCGGCGCAGAACATGGCAAGCGGCACCAAGAAGAAGGGCAAGGGCGTCAGCGACCTGCGCGCCGCGAACGCGGTGAACAAGAAGCAGGTGCCCTGGGGCACGCTCATCGCGGTCGTGGTGATCGTCGCGTTCGCGGCGGTCGTGTTCGGCTACTACATCGTGAAGTCGGCGCCGCAGCGTGAGCAGGAAGCCCGCGAGGAGTCAGCCGCCGCGTTCCAGCCGACCGCGAAGAACCCGGATCCGTCCAAGGACATCGAGGGCGTGGTCATCGAGGAGATCGAGGGACGCGGACACGTCGGCCCCGACGAGCGCGTCGCCTACGACACCGAACCGCCGATGGGCGGGCCGCACGAGAGCGTGTGGGCCGGCTGCGACGGCACCGTCTACGAGGAGGGCGTGCGCACCGAGAACATGGTGCACACCCTGGAGCACGGCGCGGTCTGGGTCACCTACAACCCGGACAAGCTGGACGCCGAGGCCGTCGACCTGCTCAAGGTGCGGGTGGAGAACAAGCCGTTCACCGTGATGTCGCCGTACCCTGGGATGGACTCGCCGATCTCGGTGCAGGCATGGGGCCATCAGCTCAAGGTCGACAGCGCGGAGGACGAGCGGATCGACCAGTTCATCGCCGCGCTGCGCACAAACCCGAACACCACGCCGGAGGTCCAGGCGAGCTGCACGCCGCCGCCCGGGTCGTTCGACGTCGACAACCCGCCGCCGTTCAACCCGGAGGACCCCGGCAAGGACGCCAAGCCGATGGACTACAACGGCGACGCGGGCGCTGGCGGCATGGCCGGGCAGCCCGGCGCGGGCCAGTCGGTGCCTGGCGCTGGCAATAAGGTGCCTGAGGACAAGTGACGGGCGAGGCTGAGGCGGCGGCGGAGTCCGGCGCTGGCGCTGCGGTGGACGCCACTGCCGGGGCTGGCCCGCCGGGCTGGGCACGAGCGATCATCCTGGGCGGGTCCGCGCTCGCGCTACTGCTCATCGGCGCGACGGTCGGTCTGCTCAT
Organism: Actinophytocola sp.; assembly: GCA_009377475.1. Taxonomy (GTDB): domain Bacteria; phylum Actinomycetota; class Actinomycetes; order Mycobacteriales; family Pseudonocardiaceae; genus Haloechinothrix_A. The sequence goes on along the minus strand of WHTY01000064.1, from coordinate 18,608 downwards.
CGGCCGCTCGGAGACGCCGACGCAGGCCGTCGCAACCCCGGGGCCGGTCGACATCGGGTTCTCGCAGGACATGTCGCTGCACCACCGGCAGGCCGTCGAGATGGGCAACCTCGCGTACGTCCGCAGCGACGACACGGAGATCAGCCAGATCGGGTTCGACATCGCGGCCACCCAGCAGGGCCAGGTCGGCTCGATGCAAGGCTGGCTCGCGCTGTGGGAAGCGCCGGGGCAGGCGCCCGGCGAGGTCATGTCCTGGATGCCCCACGACGGCGGTTCGGGCGACGCACACGACTCGCACGGGTCAATGGATCACGCCATGGGCGCCGGCGACGCCGTGATGCCGGGGATGGCGACCAGCGAGGAGATGCGCAAGCTGCGGTCGTTGTCCGGCGAGAAATTCGACGTCTACTTCCTACAACTCATGGTGCGACACCACGAGGGCGGCGTGCCGATGGCGGAGTACGCCGTCGAGCACGCCAAGGTTCCCGCCGTGCGGGCGCTGGCACGGAGCATACTCGAATCGCAGGGCGCGGAGATCGAACTGATGAAGAAGATGCTCGAGACGCGGGGCGCGAAACCGCTGCCGTTCTAGCCGTGCGCTGGACGACGCTTCAGTGCGTCGTCTTCAGGGCATCGATCTGTTCGCTGAGCATCCAGCGGGCACGTTTGCGGATCGCCTCGCGCTGCTCGGGGAAGCCACCGACCATCATGCCGATGCCACCCATCAGGGCGATGATGCGTTCCGCTTCGTGCTCGACGTCCATGCTCTGCGCCAGCTCACCAGCCTCGTCGGCCTGGTCGAGCAGCGACATCACGAACGCCCGCAGACCCCGGAAGCCGAGCGAGTCCCCCTCATCGACGACGAACTGCTGTGCGGCGCCGTGTCCCCAGAACGCCGTGAGCACGGTCCAGCAGAGCAACATCTCCTCGTCGAGCGGCAGCAACGCCTCCATCGCCGCCCGCAGCGCGGCGAGACCGGACCCGCCAGCAGCCGCCTTGCCGATGCGCTCGGCGATGTGCTCGTTGTTGTAGCGCAGCACGGCGGTCATGACGTCGGCCTTGCCGGTGAAGTAGTGCGTCACCGCGCCGGTCGAGACGCCCGCTTCCTTCGCGATGCCACGCATGGACGCCGCGTGCACACCACGCTTGGCCACCAACCGGCGCGCGGCGATGACGATTCGCTCCTTCGGATCCGGATCACGAATCTGCTTCGCCATGAGGCGATGCTACGGCCCCGACGTCGCGCGGCGCAGCGCCACCACGCTGGCGGGTGCTCGCCAGAGCGGGGCCCACCGCGCGAGTCTCACCGTATTCGGCGCGAGTTGCACCGTGTCCGCCGCGAGTTGCACCGTATTGGGCCGCGAGTTGCACCGGCGGGTGCCAGCCAGTTGTCACGCTGACCTGGACGGCAACACTCGACTCGCTGCACGTCGGACCTCACGCCACCCGGATTAAAGAACTCATCGCGCCCGATCGCGGAACTCACCGCGCCGGGAGTCGAGACTCGCGACCCGCACGATGCAACTCGCAGCGAATAAGGTGAGACTCGCGGGCGCGGCGGGCAGACCGCGGGCGTCAGGGCAGGGCGTGGGGCCCGAAGCGGTCGGCGAGGATGAGGGCCAGATGGAGGCCGAGGGGGTCGGCGGCCAGCGGGTGGCCGAGGAGGTCCTCGACCTGGCGGAGCCGATACAGCACCGTGTTCTTGTGCACGCCGAGCGCGGCGGCGGCCGCGCGGGCGCCACCCGCCTCCAGGTACGCCAACGCCGTCGCGCGCAACCGCGCGGCCGCCTCGCCGTGACCGGCGAGACCTGGGTGACCGCCGGGACCACCATGGCCTCCGAGACCGCCCAGCACGCGGCGCACCATGGCGCGCATCGCCTCTTCATCGGCCGACAGGCAACTGACCAGCTCGACGTCGCGGTAGCAGGTCACCGGCTCGTCGCGCACCGAGACCGCCGCGACCCGCTGCGCCCGGAGTGCCTCCCGGTGGCTGGTGCGGAAACCGTCCAGCCCGCGCGCGGGCGCGCCCACCGCGATCCGCAACGAGTCGGAACGTCGTAGCGCGTCCAGCTCACGCAGTCGTTCCAGCGGCAGCTCGCCGTCGCGCAGCGACTGCCTGCCGCGACGGTCCGAGCGCCCACCGGGCTCGCCCCCGGCCAGCCACGCCCACACCACCCGCGCGCTGGACCGCACCGCCAACGGCCGGGGACATCCCAACGCGGCCGCGGCGTCCCCCGCCAACGCCTCCAGCTGCTCGCTCGGGTCCGGCTCACCTGCCGACTCCCGCGCCCACAGCACCAACGCCGTCTGGTGGCGCAGCAGGTTGTGGCCCAGTTGCTCGCTCGCGGCGGAGACGTCGATCGGCTCGCCGCGCAGGATGGCGTGCACCGTCTCGGTCCTGCGCACGAGCGCGCCGCGCAGCCGCCGCTCGCTTTCCTCGGTGTGGGTGTCCACGAGCAGGTCGATGTTGCGTTCCAGCGCGCGGCTGACCCGGTCCCACAGGAACTCCAGCACCGCCATGCGCAGCTCCGAATCGTCGATGCGGTCGGTGACGATCCGCATCAGCCGCGCCCAGAACACCCGCTGCCCCACCCGGTACATCCGCAGCAGCAGGCTGACGTCGTGGCCGCGCACGGCGAGGGTGCGGGCCAGCTCGACGGCGGCGGGCGGGAAGGTCATGTCCGCCTGCGGGTCCTTGGCCGCCTGAACCAAGTACGACCACAACAGGTCGTGGGTGCTGACGTCGAGGTCGCGGCGGATGCCGATATCGGCAGCCACCTCGGGCACCTCGGCGGCCAGCTCGGCCGTCACCACCCCGGTCAGCTCGCTGACCAGGTCTTCGCGCAGCATCGACGCGGCGTCGCGCTCCACCCACGCCAGCACGTCACGCTGGCTGATCCGTGCCGCCATCCGGGTGCGCTCCCTTCCGCGTCCGGCCCACCGTATTGGCCGAACGGTACAACACGACGACGTCGATCTGGCCGCTCAACTCAAGCGCATCCCGCCCCGCCGCCGCCATACTGCGGCGTGACGGGTGACACACCGACGGAGAGGCAGGGCGAGATGGCACGGACGGCGAAGTCGCCTGCGGCGATCAGGGACCAGATCCAGGGCAGGGTCGTGGCGATCACCGGGGGCGCACGGGGCATCGGCAAGGCGACCGCCGAGCAGTTCCTCGCCAATGGCGCGGCAGTGGCGATCGGGGACGTCGACGTCGAACTGGCCGAGAAGACCGCCGTCGAGCTGGGCGCGCGGCCGGGCGCGACGGTGATCGGACTGCCGCTGGACGTCACCGACCGGACGTCGTTCGCCACCTTCCTCGACCAGGTCACGGACCAGCTCGGCGGGCTGGACGTGCTGGTCAACAACGCCGGGATCATGCCGACCGGGATGTTCCTCGACGAGTCCGACGCGATGACCGACCGGATGCTCGACATCAACCTGCGCGGCGTCATCACCGGCAGCAAGCTCGCTGGCCAGCGGTTCGTCAGCAGGCGCAGTGGCACGATCGTCAACATCGCGTCGCTGGCGGGCATGACGGCCGAGGCGGGCATCGCCACGTATTGCGGCACGAAGCACGCCGTCGTCGGGTTCACCGAGGCGCTTCGCAGGGAGCTGCTGGACAGCGGCGTCAACGTCACCTCGGTGCTGCCCGGCATCGTGCGCACCGAACTGTCCGCTGGCGCGAACCTGCCCGGCTGGGCGGAGAACATGACCACGGTCGACCCGGAGGACGTCGCGGCCACCGTCGTCCGCGCCGTCGTCAGCAACAAGGGCAGGCTGACGGTGCCGACGTCGCTGACCGCGACGATCAAGGTCATGTCACTGCTGCCGGAGCGTGCGAGGTACGCGTTCGCACGGGTCACCAAACTGGACCACGCGTTCAGCGACGCCGACCCGGCGCAGCGGGAGTCCTACCACCGCCGCATCGTCGGGGGTGATCAGTGAGCATCGAGGTCCGCTCCCCCGCAGACGGCAGCGTGGTCGGCGTCGTCAACGACCAGCGGGCGGACGAGGTGACCGAGACCGTCGAGCGCCTGCGCGAGCACCAGACGTCGTGGGAGGACGGCGGGTTCGCGGAACGGGCGCGGTGGCTGCGCCGTTACCGCGACTGGCTGCTGGACAACGAGGACGCCATCGCGCGAGCGCTGCAATCGGAGACCGGCAAGCCGTGGGCGGAGGCCACCATGGAGGTGCCGTACGCCGCCGACGTCATCAACTACTACACCAAGCACGGCGAGCGGTTCCTCACCGACGAGACGCCGAGGGCGCACGGGCCGATGACGCTGACCAAACGGCAGCGTGCGGTGCACCGGCCGTACCCGGTGGTCGGGGTGATCACGCCGTGGAACTTCCCGGTGGCACTGTCGCTGATGGACGCCATCCCGGCGCTGCTCGCCGGGGCCGTCGTGGTGGTCAAGCCGTCCGAGTTCACGCCGCTTGCGACCAGCGCGGCGCTCGCAGGGTGGGCGGAGATCGGCGCGCCGCCGGTGCTGACCTGCCTGACCGGTTACGGCGACACCGGCGCGGCGCTGGTGGACACTGTGGACTATGTGCAGTTCACCGGCTCCACCCGCACCGGAACCGCCATCGCGGCACGCGCGGCGCAGCGGCTGATCCCTTATGGACTGGAGCTGGGCGGCAAGGACCCGATGCTCGTACTGTCCGATGCGGACCTCGACCGCGCGGCGAATGCCGCCGTATGGGGCGGAATCTGCAACTCGGGACAGATGTGCACGTCGGTGGAGCGCATCTACGTCGAGGCGCCGGTCTACGAGGACTTCGTCAACCGCGTGGTCGAGCGGGTCCGCGAACTGCGCCAGGGCGCCGACGACACGAGCTACCACTACGACGTCGGCGCGCTGGCGAACCAGGCACAGGCCGACATCGTGCGCCGCCACGTGGACGAGGCGATCACGGCGGGCGCGAAGGCGTTGATCGGCGGGAAACCGACCGGCACGGGAACGTTCTTCGAGCCGACCGTGCTGGTCGACGTCGATCACTCGATGGCGTGTATGCGCGAGGAGACGTTCGGGCCGACGCTGCCGATCATGAAGGTGGCCGACGCCGACGAGGCGGTGCGGTTGGCCAACGACACGCCGTACGGGCTGTCCGCCACGGTGTTCACCCGCGACGTCGACCGCGGCGAGCGGATCGCGCGCAGGATTGAGGCGGGCGCGGTCAACGTCAACGACGTCTTCACGAACCTGTTCGCGCTGCCGCTGCCGATGGCGGGCTGGAAGCAGTCCGGGATGGGCGCGCGCAACGGCGGGCCGCACGGCATCCGGAAGTACTGCCGCACGCAGGCGATCGTGTCCTCGCGGGTCACACCGAAAGCGGAGCCGATGTGGTACCCGTACCGGCCGCTGCGCGGGAAGCTGCTGCGCAGGATCACCCGGCTCGTGATGGCCCGCGACGTCAGGAGGCGGCTCGGGCTGCGCTGAACTGTCGGACCTTCGTGTTACCACGAAGACCGGGGTAAGTCGGCTGGCTTGACCTGCCAGTTCGGCTTGCATCCGGTCGGATTGGCGCCTACCGGCACAGTATGGTCTGCCGACAGGTCATCGCGAAGGGACGTCAGGTGCACGTGAACGCCGTGAGCAGCGAGGAGAACGGCTCGGCGCAGCGCCCGGCACGCCCGCGCAACCGCAAGGAAGTCATCCTGCGCACCGCGACCGAGCACTTCCTGCGCAACGGCTACCACCGGACGTCGATGGTCGACATCGCGGCGACCATCGGCATCACCTCCACCGCGCTGTACCGGCACTTCACCAACAAGGCGGAGCTGCTGACGCGCAGCGTGCTGAACGGGCTCGACGAGATCATCGCGGGCATCGCGCGCACCGAGAGCCTTGACGAGCTGATCGACTCGCTTGCGCTCGGCGCGCTGACGCATCGCGGCATGTCGGCGTTGTGGCAGCGGGAGTTCCGCTACCTGTCGCAGGAAACGCAGGCGCTGGTGATGCGCAAGCTGGTCGGTGCCGCCGCGACGGCGCAGGCCGCGATCCAGCGCGCAAGGCCGGAGCTGAGCCACGACGACGCCGAGTTCCTTGGCTGGTGTCTGCTCGCGGTGTTCGAGAGCGTGTCGCACCATCAGGTCACGTTGCCGGAGGGCGACTTCCTGGCGTTGCTGCGCGCGGTGGGGCACCAGGTGGCGGCGTCCGAGCTGCCGACCGGCTCGGACGGTCGCGGACAGGACTTCGCGATCGACCCGGTCATCCCGCTGCCGCACGACACGTCCGGGACCTCGCGACGGGACCGGCTGATTGCGGCGGCGGCGTTGTTGTTCAGCGAGCGCGGCTATGCCGCCGTCAGCATCGACGACATCGGGGCGGCGGTCGGCATCACCGGTCCGAGCGTCTACTACCACTTCCGGCGCAAGTCCGACCTGCTCGCCGAGATCGTCGACCTGGCGGCAGCGGCGACCGAGCACTACACCGCCGCGGCGATCGACAACGCCGAGAGCCCGGTCGACTCGCTGGAACGGATGCTGCGCTACTACATCAGCTTCGCGTTCACCCATCGGGATCTTGTCCGGGTGGCGGTGAGCGAGCTGACCCATCTGCCCGCCGACGTCGCCGCCGGCCACCGCATGCGACAGCGCGAGGGGATCATGACGTGGGCGCGGACGCTGCGGGCGGTACGGCCTGACCTGGACGTCGACGCGGCGCGAGTGGTCGTGCAGGCGGCGATCATGATCGTCAACGACGTCGTGCGGCTACCTGGCCTGATGTGGCGCACTCAGTTGCACGACGATCTGTTCGTCGTCGGGATGGCAGCGCACGTGACCCAGCGCACATAAGAATTTGGACTTTTTGGGTGTCGGGGCTTTTCTGGATCACCCGAACGGGTACTATCTAGTCCTCCCCCGACAGACAAACAGACCACTAACGGCCACCACTTGGCTTACCGCGTGGCCGGACGAGAGGTTCCACGTGTCCATGAACACGGTTGCACCGCAACGGAATGCACGGAATTACTGCACTGTCGCCGAGCTCGTCGCGCGTGAACGCGCCGCGTACACCCCGTACCGTCGGCCAAGACAGGAGCGCAGGGAGCGCCGGTTGCAGCCGGTGACGGAACTGCTGCGGCGTGAGGGCATCGAGTTCGAGGGTGAGGACACCCCGACGCTGGAGATGCCGACGACGCGGATTCACGTCGACCAGCTCCCGCGGCGTGCGGCGCAGCCGACGCAGATGGCGCAGCGTGTTGCGCCACCGGCCGCACCGTCGCGCCGGCCAGCGCCGCGCACCGCCCCGCACGCCGTCGTGGCGGAGGTTGGCACCCAGCCGGCGAAGCGGGCCGAGAAGCAGTCGGACAAGCGCAAGGGCGGCAGGTTCAGCGCCATCAGCAGCGCCGCTGTGCTGTGCGGGCTCACCGTCGCCGGCCTGATCGCGCTCAAGCCAAACGTCGCGTCCGGCCCCGCCGATACGCTGGCCGACACCGCTGGCACCCCCGGCGACCCGACGACGAGCGAAGCTCGGGTAGGCGGTGTCCAGCCCACGAGCACGGTGCTGAACGCCAGCACCAAGACCGACACCTCGCAGGAGACGACCGGCGGCGCCGCGCAGCAGCAGCCCGGCGTCGGCGGGGGCGTGCGCGCCACGCAGCAGCCCAGCGCGCCGACGACCACGGCAGCGCCCGGCCCGAGCAGGACGATCGCGCCGGTCCAGTCCGAGGAGACGCAGCAGCCGCAGCCGACCTCGCAGCCGACCCAGAGCAACGGGGACGACGATAACGACGGTGGCCTGGTCGACAACACCCTCGACACCGTCGAGGACACGCTGGACCCGGTCACCGAGCCGGTCGAGGACACCCTGGACCCGGTCACCGGCACCATCACCGGCACGCTGAGCGGCGTGCTGGGAGGCTGAGTCCCGGCTGCTTGTGACTTCGTTGCTCGGCTCCGTCGCGGTTCTTCGCGACGGAGCCGACTGCTGTGTGCGGACGCCCTAGCCGCCAGTGCGGCGTGGCCGGGGCTCCGGGCGCTGTGCGCTACGCCGAGTCCAGCGCCGCGATGCGGTGCGCGATCAGCATCGTCGCGTCGTCCGCCGAGGCGGGCGCGCCGAACAGGAAGCCTTGCGCGCTGTCGCAGTGCAGCACCCGCAGCGCCTCGACCTGCGCTGGTGTCTCCACGCCCTCGGCAGCGACGTCGAGTCCGAGCGAGTGCGCCAGCGAGATGGTGGCCGCGACGATCTTGTCGTGCGCTGGGTCGGTCGGACCGCCGGGCCGGATCGGCGACAGGAAAGACCGGTCGATCTTGAGCGTGTGCACCGGCAGCCTGCCGAGGTGCGCCAGGTTGGAGTAGCCGGTGCCGAAGTCGTCGATGGCGAGGCTGACGCCCGCCGCCGCCAGCTCGCTCAGCGCGGCCAGCGCGTGCGAGGTGTCCCCGGCGACCGCGCTCTCGGTCAGCTCCAACTGCAGCCGGTCGGCCGGTAGGCCAGCGGCGTGCAGCGCGCCGAGGACGTCGGCCACGAACGACGCCTCCCGCAGCTGGGTGGCCGCGACGTTGACGCTGACCACCACCGGGACGTCGCGGAACTCGTCGTACCAGCGGCGCGCCTGCGCGCACGCCTGCTCCAGCACCCACCGGCCGAGCGCGACGATGTGACCGGTCTGTTCGGCGAGTGGGATGAACCGGTCAGGGCCGAGCAGCCCGAGCTGCGGGTGCCGCCACCGCACCAGCGCCTCGAAACCGCTGACCACGGGATCGGGCAGCGTGACCATCGGCTGGTAGTCGAGCACGAACTCGTCGCGGGACAACGCGAGCGGAATCGCGGTCGCCAGCTCGTGTTTGGTGGCCTCCTCCGCGCCCCGGTCCGGGTCGTAGCGCTCCCAGCGTGCCCTGCCGAGTGCCTTCGCGCGCTGCAACGAGATGTCGGCGGCGCGCATCAGCTCGGACGGCGACGTCCCGGCCGCCGACGTGTGGACCACGCCGATGCTGGCGGTGACGCTGTACTCGTCGTCCCCGATGCGGATGGGCGCGGCGAGCGCGTCCAGGGTCCGTTCGGCGTAGTGGGTGACGCGGTCGGCGTCGGTGCCGTCCTCTTCGATCAGCAGCACGAACTCGTCGCCGCCGAGCCGGGCGATGACAACGCCGTCGGCGTTCGCCACCTGCCGCAGCCGTTCGGTGACGGCGATGAGCAGCCGGTCGCCGGTGTCGTGGCCGAGGCCGTCGTTGAAGCTCTTGAAGCCGTCGAGGTCCACGTAGCACAGACCGGCCAGTCGCTCGGTCGCCGCGAGCCGTTCCAGGAACAGCTTGCGGTTCGGCAACCCGGTCAGTTCGTCGTGCCGCACCTCGTGCCAGAGCTGCGCCTCAAGCGCGCGGCATTCGCTCAGGTCGACGACGACGCCGATGAGGAAGTCGATCTCGCCGTCGTCGTCGGTCACGGCGGAGAGGGTGACGTCGAGCCGCAGCGAACGGCCGTCGGCGCTGGTGCGGGTGCGTTCGGTGCGGAACCGGCTGGTCTTGCCCGCGAGCAGTCCGGCAAGGTTCGCGCGGGCCTTCGCGGGTAGCTCGTCAGCGATGAGGTCGGCGATCGGCAGGCCGGTGCAGGCGTCGTCGTCACGGTCAAGGATCTCGGCGAGCGCGGCGTTGACCTCGATCACCATGCCGTGCCGGTCCACGATCGCGATGCCAGCCGACGCCTCAGCGAACACCGCGCGGAACCGGGCTTCGCTGGTGCGACGGCGGCTCTCCGATGCGCGCGCCGCCGCGAGCGCCGCCGCCTGCGTGGTGTGGCGTTCCCGCAGCATCCTGCTGCGCAGCGCGAGCGAGAAGCCTTCCGCGACCGCCCCCTGCAACGCCGCGACGCTGACGACCGCCTGCTCGTCGTCCATCCCGAGCGACTCGCCCAGTTCCTCGATGAGGCCGGTGCCCAGCAGGGTGATGGTGCGGTTCAGCGACCGGGCGTTGCGAAAGTTCGCCTCGACCAGCGCCATGCCGACGTCGCGGGCGGCATCGCTGGTGAGTGGGTCGGTGCGCACGGCGCGGACCAGGTCATCGACCAACGGCGTCAGCACGCGCTCGATGTCCGCCGGCTTCCTGGCCGGGGACACGGCTTCGGCGAGCGCGGCTGCCCAGCGCCGGGTGAACCGGCGAGTTTCAGCGGCGAGGGGCTGCCGCGGCATCAGATCAGGGCCCAAGTCGATCCGTCCACGCCTACCTCACGCCTCGGGGACTCGTTAACCGTACGGAGCGTACAGGTAGGGCTACCCTACAGTGTGATTCGCCGGTATCAAGCCCGTGACACAGCGCATCCACCGCGAGTCCTGGGTTGTGGTGCCGCGAGTCCCGCGTTGGGGGGCGCGAGTCCCGCGTTGTGGTGCCGCGTTGGCCGTCGCTGGCGAGCCCAAGGTGCCCTTGGGTACATATGCGGTACCGAAGGGCACCTTGGGCTCGCCCCCTGCGGTCCGCGAGTCCCGCGTTCCGGTGTCGCGAGACCTGAGTCCCGGTGCGCGACATGACTGTTACGCGGTCCCGCTATAAAGGAGTAATGAGCGAGCCGCACTATGAGCGTTACGTCGCGCTGGGTGACAGCCAGACCGAGGGCCTGTGCGATGGCGACGAGGCGAACGGCTACCGAGGGTGGGCCGACCGGCTGGCCGAGCACCTGGCCGAGCTGAGCCCGGACGTCCAATACGCGAACCTCGCCGTACGCGGCAGCATCGCCGCCGACATCCGGCGGCAACAGCTCGAACCGGCGCTGGCGATGCGCCCCGACCTGGCCACCGTCGTCGCGGGCATGAACGACCTGCTCCGGCCGTCGTTCGACGCCGACGAGGTGGCTGGCAAGATCGAGGCGATGTTCGCCGCGCTGACCGAGGCGGGCGCGCGGGTCGCCACGATCACGTTCCCCAACATCGGTGAGATCGTGCCGCTGGCCCGGCCGCTGCTGCCGAGGGTGATCGCGCTGAACGCCCGAATCGACCAAGCGGCGTCACGCCACGGTGTCGCCGTACTGGAGACCTACCACCACAGCGTGACGACCGACCAACGCTTGTGGAGCCCCGACCGGCTGCACGCCAGCCCGCTCGGGCACAGTCTCATCGCGGCGGGCATGGCCGACGCACTCGGGTTGCCGGGCAGCACCGCGACCTGGTCGGATCCGCTGCCGCAGCTCGACGAGCGCGGCACCGTCGGGACGGCGGCCACCGAACTGCGCTGGATGGCGACGTTCTTCGGGCCGTGGGTCGGCAGGCGCATCCGGGGCAAGTCGTCCGCCGACGGGCGCAGCGCGAAGCGGCCGGAGTTGGCGCCGCTGCGTTAGCTGCTATGAAGGCTTCTTACTTGCGTCTGGCGCAAGTACCAAGAAGACCGAAAGTAAGCCGACTGGCAAACTGGCTTGACCTGCCAGTTCGGCTTACTTTCGGTCGGATTGGCATCTACCGGCACAGTAACAAGCCTTTCATAGCACTCACCGCCGCAGCGCGAACAACACCGAGTGCGCGACGTCGGTGCCAGCGGAGTCGCTGAGGCGGAGGACGGCGGAGCGCGGGCCGGGCTCTGCCGCCCCGGCGGAGCGCCGACCGTGGCTCGCCGCACCCGCAGGGACAGCACGCACCGTAATCGACGTCGTCCCCCAGGCGGGGACGGTCACCTCACGCGGTGCGGTGAACCGGACGCCGTCGCCGACGTGGGAGTCGATCGACACCGACAGCCGCTGCTCCCGGCCGGTCAGGCTGGTCAGCGTCACGGACGCCTTCGCGGGCGCGCGGCCGCGCAGCGTGCCGAACGACGTGCTCACCGGCCCGATCGCCACCCGCGCGCGAACGGCGGCGCGCAGGTCGGCCAGGCCGGCACCGGTCACCGTGACGTCGTCAGACACCGTGCGCCCGTCCTCGTGCCGGGTCAGCGCGCGCTCGGCGGCGGTGTTGACGATGGCCGACCGGACCTGCGGCGACGTCCAGTCCGGGTGCGCCGCGCGCAGCACCGCCGCCATGCCAGCCAGATGCGGCGCCGCCATCGACGTCCCCTGCATGAACGACCAGCACGGATCGGCGTCGCACTCGGCGGCGGGGACGCTGGCGAGCACGTTGGCACCGGGCGCGACGACGTCCGGCTTGACCAGCTTCGCCGGGTCCGGGGTCGGCCCCTGGCCGGAGAACCCGGCCATGATGTTGTCGCTGCCGGTGCGGAAGTAGCGGGGCGCGGCGTGAATGGTGGCGGTGGCGCCATCGGCGGCGCGCATGCCCCGGGCCTTGCCGCGCCCAACCATGTACGCCGGGATTGTCGGCTGCGGCTCCACGGCCGAGTCGGCCGCCATCGACGTCGGATCGCCCGCGACGTCGTTGACCACCAGCGCGGCGACCGCCCCGGCGTCCTCCACGGCCCGGACCTTCGCGGAGAAGCTGCACTCGCCCCTGCTGACCACGGCGAGCTGTCCGGTCAGGTCGTCGTCGAGCGGTTCGCAGGCCGTGCCGAGGCCGTTCACGTCGCCCCGGACGACGCCGATCGGCGCGGCGCGATCGGAGCGCACGGTCGGGAAGTCGCCGGAGGCCGCGGGAAACGTCTTCCCGTCGGCGGTGACCGCGGTGCCGACGAAGTGCCCGACCGTGGACGCGCCCGACGTCAACGCCCGCCGCGCGGTGCCCGGCGAGGCGACGGTGCCCTCCCCCGGCCCGTTGTTGCCCGCTGCGGCCGTCACGACGACGCCCGCTTCGTCCAGGTTGTTGACGGCGGTGGCGATCGGATCCGGCTTACGCTCGACCGGCGCGCCGAGACTGAGGTTGACGACGTCCATGCCGTCGCGATACGCGGCCTCCAGCGCGTCCAGCAAGTCCTCATCGGACGCCGCGCCGACGTCGCCGGGAAAGACGTTGTAGTTGCCGAGCCGCGCGGCGGGTGCGACGCCGGACACCTGGTACGGCACGTCGGCGCCCCGCATGCTCGCCGGGGTGTTGGCGTTGCACGCGACCGTGCCCGCGACATGCGTCCCGTGCGCGCCGACCGCCTCCGGCGTCAGGGTGGCGGCGCCGTGGAACGCCCGCGCGACGACCACCTTGTTGTTGGTGAAGCGCAGGTCGCCGCGCTGCACGCCGATGGGATAGTCCGCATCGTCGAAACACGGATGCTCGACGTCGATGCCGCTGTCGACGATGCCGACGTCGATGTCCGCGCCCGCGTTGGCCGCGCCGCCGACGTGCTGGGTGTGCCACGCCTTGAGCGCGTTGATCAGCCGCAGGTCGGGATCGGCTTTGTCGAGCGGTTCGTACGACCGTGTCCGGTACACGCCGCGCACGCCTGGCGCATCTCGCAGGTCGTCAATGCTGGCGCCGTCGAGGTCGACGGCGACGGCGTTGAGCACGAGGTGGTACTCCCGCGTCACCGTGACGGGCAACACGTCCAGCCAGTCCCGGAACCGGTCGTGCTGCGCGGCGAGCTCCTGCCGCACCGCGCGCACCGGGGCGGCGTCGAGGTTGAGCGGCGCGGGAAGTCCCGACGTCTTCGGGTGGGTGAGCAGCGGGTCGCCTGCGAAGACGACGATCGCGCTGTCGCTGGCGCGGGTGGCGCCATCGGTGGGCGTGCCGGTCGCGGACGTGAAGACGTTGCCAACGACGACCGCGCTCGCAACGGCGGCAACAATGGCGACGACGCCGACGAGCACCCGTCGAGCGCGAGCGGAACGCACGAAGACCTCCCAGCGAGAACGAGCACAGTGGACACGCGGCTGCGCGTGGATCGTGCGGCACGATAGCGCACGATCGGGTGACGACACACCGGGGAACGCGGGGTCCGAAGCGATGGGAAAGATCGCGGCCAGGCTTATACAGTGAGGCCTCTCACCCGGCGAGGAGGACCATGGCAGACCCCGCTTCCGGGACTCGCGGTCGTACGCGCATGTCGTTCACCGACCTCGACGACATCGCGATGCTGCTGCTCGCGGTGTTCTCCGTCGGGCTGCTGGGATACGTGACGTTCATCGAGCCGTCGTTGTCGCGCGCCCTGTGGGTGATCATCGTGGACACGTCGATCTGCGGCGTGTTCCTGATCGAGTTCCTGTGGCGGTGGCGTTCGCACGGTTGGGAACGCTGGTTCCCGGTGCGCAACTTCTACGAAATTCTCGGCATGATCCCATTGGCGCATCCCGCACTTCGCAGCCTGCGCCTGCTGCGGATCGTCGGCATCGTGGTCCGGCTGGTGCGCGCGGCGGACCTGGTGTTCGGCGAGCGGTTCACCTACCGGCTGGTGGAACGACTCGCCGAGCCGATCGTGCTGGCGATCAAGAAGCCGATCACGGTCGCGGTGCTGGACGAGGTCGTGAAGGTGCTTGCCACCGGGCACTACCCGCGCCACCTGGCCAGCTCGCTGCGGGAGAACCACGACGAGCTGCAGGCGTTGATCGCGGAGAAGCTGGACGAGGACCCACAGCTCGGCAGGCTGAAGCTGGTGCCGTTCCACGACCAGCTGGTGCGCACGGTGACCGAGTCGACGATGCGGATCACGCTCGAAGTGCTGACCGACCCGCGCATCGACGAGTTCTTCGCCGACTTCATCCAGCAGGCCGAGGAGCAGATCCGCGAAGCGGTGCAACGTGGCGAGCACCAGCGGCAGGCGTCGGAGGAAACCCGGATTCGCCGTTAGCGGCGGGGTTCCTCGCGGGCACCCGGAACGCGGTTCCCGCGGTCAGCGACGTCGGTTGGTGCGGGTGGTCGGCTCGGCGGTCAGCGGGTCCTCTGGCCAGGCGTGTTTCGGGTAGCGGCCCCGCAGCTCGGCGCGCACCTGCGGGTACCCGGTCTGCCAGAACGACGCCAGGTCGGTGGTGACCGCGCACGGCCTGCCCGCAGGCGAGAGCAGGTGCAGCACGACCGGCACCGCGCCGTCCGCGATCACCGGGGTGCGCAGCCAGCCGAACGTCTCCTGCAACCGCACCGCCAGCACCGGGTCGCCGTCGGAGTAGTCGACGCGGATGCGTGAGCCGGTCGGCACCTCGATGCGTTCCGGCGCGAGGTCGTCCAGGCGGGCGGCGTGCTGCCACGGCACCAGCCTGCGCAGCAGCTTGCCCGCGTCGAGCGCGGCGAGATCCGCCCGCGAACGGGACGTCGACAGCTCGGGCTCTAGCCACTCGTCCGCCCGCACGAGCAGGCTCGCGTCGTCCATGGCTGGCCACGGTTCGCCCAGCGCACGGTGCAGGAACGCGAGCCGGTCGCGCAGGGCCGTGGCGTCGCGGGTCCAGCGCAACAGGCCGATGCCCTCGGCGCGCAGGCCGTCGAGCAGGGCGGTGCGGACGGCTGCCGGGTCGGGGTCGGCGAGGGGTCGCTGGCTGAGTTCGATCGCGCCGAGCCAGTCGCGGCGGCGGGCGCGCACGTCGCCGTCCGCCCAGGTGATCTCGTCCTCGGTGCGGCGCAGGGTGGCGGCGGCCTCGGTGGCGAGGTCGACGTCGGCCGGTGCCGCCAGCCGGATGACCGCGTGTTTCCGTCCCGGAGCGCGGGTGGCTTCCGCGACGGCGAGCCACTCCGCGTCGGCCAGGGCACCGTCGTGCCGCAGCTCCGCCGCCGTGCCGTTGGCCATCAGGTACACCCGTGCGCCTGGCGCGCGGCGGCGTGCGAGGCGTTCGGGATACGCGAGCGCGATGACGTGCGCCGGGTCGGGCGTGCCGACGGTGTCCGGAGCGTCGTCCGGTGCGATGCGCGCCAGCCGCGCGACGTCGTCCCGCCAGCGACGTGCGTTCGGCGCGTTGCCACGGCGCAGCGCGGACAGCGCGGACAGCGCGGTGTCGACGTCCGTGGCGGTGCCCGCGCCCCCGGTGTCGAGCAGCGCGACCACCTCGGCCGCGAGACGTCGTCCGGTGTGCGGGACGCCGTCGAGCAACGCCCGTGCGAGCCGGGGATGCAGGCCGACGCGCGCCATTGCCCTGCCCCTGTCGGTGACGTTGCCACCGTCGTCGACCGCGCCGAGGCTCGCCAGCACGCGCGCCCCGGCGTCCAGCGGGCCCCGTGGCGGCGCGTCCCACCAGGACAGACCGTCGCCATCCGGGGTGCCCCAGCAGGCGAGTTCGAGCGCCAGCGAGGTGAGGTCCGCGATGGCGATCTCCGGCTCGGGGTAGGCGGGCAGCGTGCTGTGCTCGTGCTCCGGCCAGCACCGCAGCACCAGGCCAGGGCCCTGCCGCGCCGCCCTGCCCGCGCGTTGCTCGGCGACGGCGGCGCTGACGCGCACGGTGGTCAGCCCGGACAGGCCGCGCGCGTGGTCTACGTGCGGCACCCGCGCCAGGCCGGAGTCCACGACCGCGCGGACGCCTGGCACCGTCACGCTGGACTCCGCGATGGCCGTCGCCAGCACCACCCTGCGCCGATCGCTCTCGCGCAGCACGGCGTCCTGTTCGGACGTCGCGAGGCCACCGTGGAGCACCTGAATATCTACTTCCGACAGCTCGCCAAGCACATCGGACACCGCGCCGATTTCCCCGACACCGGGGAGGAACGCCAGCACGTCGCCGTCCGTTTCGGACAGCGCGCTGTGTACCGATCGCGCGACACATGCCGTGATGCGCTCACCCCGCGCCGGGGCGACGTGCCTGCACTCGACGTCGAACAGCGGCGTCCGCGCGGTGACGACCGGCGCGTCACCGAGCAGCGAGGCAAGCCGGTCGGCTGCCACGGTCGCGGACGTCGCGAGCAGGCGCAGGTCGTCGCGCAGTCCGCCCCGGACGTCCAGCAGCAGCGCGAGCAGGAGGTCGGCGTCGAGGTGCCGTTCGTGGCACTCGTCGAGCACGACGGCGGCGACGCCGGGCAGGTCGGGGTCGGTCTGGAGCCGCCGCACCAGGAGTCCCGACGTCACGACCTCGATGCGGGTGGCATCGGACACCTTCCGGTCGCCGCGCACGGAGTACCCGACGGTCTGGCCGACACGTTCGCCCAGCAGCGACGCCATCCGGCGGGCAGCGGCGCGGGCGGCGACCCGGTGCGGCTCGGCCACGACGATGCGACCGTCGTAGTCCCCGGCGAGCGCGAGCGGGACGACAGTGGTCTTGCCGGTGCCGGGCGGCGCGACCAGCACGGCGCTGCCGGTGTCGCGCAGCGCGTCGAGCACGTCCGGCACGACGCTGCGCACCGGCAGGTCAGGCAGTGCGGCGAGATGTGTGTCCACTCAACCCTCGGTGACGGCGGGCGGCGCTGGCAGTTGGTAACCGGACGCGCCAAGGTGTCGTCGCAGCGACCGCTCCCACTCGCCGCTGCCGATGAACGTCCTGATCGCGTCGTTGACCGCGCGCTGGCCGCGATGGTCGTCTTTGCGCAGGCCAATACCGTAACGCTCCTCGGAGAACTGCGGTCCGACGACCTTGAGCAGTTCGGGGTGCTGGGCGACGTATCCGGCGAGGATGGCCTCGTCGGTGGTGACGGCATCGAGCTGTCCGGCGAGCAGCGCGGTCACGCAGTCGTCGTAGCGCGGGTACTCCTTGAGCTCGACGTCCTTGGCGTGGCGCTCCTTGAGCTGCTGCGCCGAGGTGGAGCCGGTGACCGAACACAACGTCTTGCCGTTCAGCGCGCCGGGGCCGTCGATGTCCTTCCTGCCCACGCGGACCAGGATGGCTTGCCCGGTGACGAAGTACGGGCCCGCGAAGGCGACCTCCTGCCTGCGATCCTCGGTGATCGAGTAGGTGCCGACGATCATGTCGACGTCGCGGTTCATCAGGGCGGACTCCCGCTCGTCAGCGGTGACGTCGACCCACTCGATGTCGTCTTCATCGACGCCAAGTTCGGTCGCGACGTGCCGGGCAAGGTCGATGTCGAACCCGACGAACCGGCCGTCGATGGTTCGTTCCGACATGCCCGGCTGACTGAACCGCGTCCCGATGACCAGACTCCCGACGTCCTCGGCCTTGGCGACCAGCGAATCCGGCGCTGCGTCCGAACCACAGCCAGCGACGAGCACGGCGACACAGGTCAGCACCAGGGCAGCGGTACGACTCGCCAGCCAGGCACGCCACGTAGTCACCAGGCAGTTCGCCTCCTGAGCCCACCAGCGGGAAGCAGACGTCGACCGTTCCGACAGTAACGCAAGCAACGCGGCACCAACCCCCAGTTGGCGCTCCTCGCAGTTACTTTTTCACGCAGGTCAGCTGTCTCGCGGGGGCCTTGTCGCCGCTTGAGCACCCAGGAGGCAGCCCCCGGTGCAGTTGGCTAGATCGGCGTCCTGTAGCGTGTAGTCATCGCAAGGGGCTGTGGCGCAGCTGGTAGCGCACCACACTGGCAGTGTGGGGGTCACGGGTTCGAGTCCCGTCAGCTCCACCAGCACAAACGCCCCCTACCACAGCATCGGTAGGGGGCGTTTGACGACAGTTCTGACGACAACGACCGCTAACCAGCGCTCTCATCGAGATCGTCTTCCAGTTCGAAGAACTCCCCCATCGTGTCTATCGCATCACGCTTCACCGACTCGATCACTTCAACGTAGGTACCCGTCGTGACGGTGATCGAACTATGGCGCAAGATGCGCTGGACCGTCGCCGCCTCGACGCCCATCGTGAAAACTGGTAGAGAGCATTCTTCTGGAGCAGTGAATGCCCGAGTTGATCATGTTCTGGTCGGGGCTATTCGCAGGGTTGGTGATTGCGGGTTCGGGCGAGTTCAGCGGCGTATCGACTCCAGTCGCCTCCGGCTTGGTGCAT
>WHTY01000006.1 GCA_009377475.1 Actinophytocola sp. | reverse complement strand
GGTCCGGTGGCTCGTTCATCTACGTGCCGAAGGGCGTGCACGTCGACATCCCGCTGCAGGCCTACTTCCGGATCAACACCGAGAACATGGGCCAGTTCGAGCGGACGCTGATCATCGTCGACGAGGACGCCTACGTGCACTACGTCGAGGGCTGCACCGCGCCGATCTACAACTCGGACTCGCTGCACTCGGCCGTCGTCGAGATCATCGTGAAGAAGGGCGGCCGCTGCCGCTACACCACGATCCAGAACTGGTCGAACAACGTCTACAACCTGGTCACCAAGCGGGCGCGTGCCGAAGAGGGCGCGACCATGGAGTGGATCGACGGCAACATCGGTTCCAAGGTGACCATGAAGTACCCCTCGGTGTTCCTGACCGGTGAGCACGCCAAGGGTGAGGTGCTTTCCGTCGCGTTCGCTGGCGAGGGCCAGCACACCGACGCCGGTGCCAAGATGGAGCACCTCGCGCCGCACACGTCGTCGACGATCATGTCGAAATCGGTGGCACGTGGCGGCGGTCGTACCTCCTACCGTGGCCTGGTCAAGGTCGCCAAGCGGGCGCATCACTCGAAGTCCAATGTGGTGTGTGACGCGCTGCTGGTCGACACGATCTCGCGTTCGGACACCTACCCGTACGTCGACATCCGCAACGACGACGTGTCGATGGGCCACGAGGCCACGGTGTCCAAGGTCAGCGAGGACCAGCTGTTCTACCTGATGAGCCGGGGTCTCGCCGAGGAAGAGGCCATGGCGATGATCGTGCGTGGCTTCGTCGAGCCGATCGCGCGTGAGCTGCCGATGGAGTACGCGCTCGAACTCAACCGCCTGATCGAACTGCAGATGGAAGGAGCCGTCGGGTGACGGTGGCTGAAAACAACGTCGCTGCTGCTGTTGAGGCCGCCGGGCCAGTCGTTCCGGCGGCCTCCCGCGGCGAGCGGTTCACCGGTTACGACGTCGAGGCGTTCGAGGTGCCGGGTGGCCGCGAGGAGAACTGGCGCTTCACCCCGCTGAAGCGGCTGCGCGGCCTGCACAACGGCACCGCCGTCGCCGACGGCACCGTGACCGTCGACGTCGACGCGGCGTCGGACGTCAAGGTCGACGTCGTCGGGCGCACCGATGACAGACTCGGCGTCGCCGGTGCACCCAGTGACCGGGTCGCCGCGCAGGCGTACTCGTCGTTCACCGAGGCCACCATCGTCACCGTGCCGTCCGAGACCAAGCCGGACAAGGCCACGCTGGTGCGCGTCACCGGGCCCGGCGAGGGCAAGACCGCCTACGGGCATCTGCAACTGCGGGTGGAAGCGTTCAGTAACGCCTCGATCGTGCTTGACCACGTCGGGTCGGGCACCTACGCCGACAACGTCGAGTTCGTGGTCGGCGAGGGCGCGAAGCTGACCGTGGTGTCGGTGCAGGACTGGGCCGACGACGCGGTGCACGTCTCCGAGCAGCACCTCTCGCTCGGCAAGGACGCCACCCTCAAGCACACCGTGGTCACCCTTGGCGGTGACCTGGTGCGGGTGTCGCCGACCGCGCGCTTCGCCGAGGCCGGTGGCGACGTCGAGATGCTCGGGCTGTACTTCGCCGACGCGGGCCAGCACCAGGAGCACCGGCTGTTCGTCGACCACGCGGTGCCGCACTGCCGCTCCAACGTGATGTACAAGGGTGCGCTGCAGGGCGACAAAGCCCATTCGGTGTGGATCGGCGACGTGCTGATCCGCGCGGCCGCCGAGGCGACCGAGACGTACGAGCTGAACCGCAACCTGGTGCTCACCGAGGGCGCGCGCGCCGACTCGGTGCCGAACCTGGAGATCGAGACCGGCGAGATCGAGGGCGCGGGCCACGCCAGCGCCACCGGCCGGTTCGATGACGAGCAGCTGTTCTACCTCCAGTCACGGGGGATCGCCGAGGACCAGGCGCGCAGGCTCGTCGTGCGCGGGTTCTTCCACGAGATCCTGATGAAGATCGACGTTCCCGAGGTCCGCGAGCGGCTAGAGGCGGCCATCGAGGCCGAGCTCGAAGCCGTCGAGAGCACCGTGAACACTCCCGAGACCGTTACTGCCTGAGCCACCACCACGAACACAAGGAACTGAAGCGACCATGTCCACTCTGGAAATCAAGGACCTGCGCGCCACCGTCGCGACCGACGAGGGTGCCAAAGAGATCCTCAAGGGCGTCAACCTGACCGTGAAGTCGGGCGAGATGCACGCGATCATGGGCCCGAACGGCTCTGGCAAGTCGACGCTGTCGTACGCCATCGCCGGGCACCCCAAGTACGAGGTCACCGGCGGCGAGGTGCTGCTCGACGGCGAGAACGTGCTGGAGATGAGCGTGGACGAGCGCGCCCGCGCCGGGGTGTTCCTCGCCATGCAGTACCCGGTCGAGGTGCCTGGCGTGTCGATGTCGAACTTCCTGCGCACGGCCGCGACGGCGGTGCGAGGTGACGCGCCGAAGCTGCGCCACTGGGTCAAGGAAGTCAAGGACGAGATGGCGAAGCTGGAGATCTCCGGCGAGTTCGCCGACCGCAGCGTGAACGAGGGCTTCTCCGGCGGTGAGAAGAAGCGCCACGAGATCCTGCAGCTGGCGCTGCTCAAGCCGAAGTTCGCGGTGCTGGACGAGACCGACTCCGGCCTCGACGTCGACGCGCTGCGCGTCGTGTCGCAGGCGGTCAACGAGGTCACCCAATCCACCGACATGGGCGTCATGCTGATCACCCACTACACCCGCATCCTCAAGCACATCCAGCCGGACGTCGTGCACGTGTTCGCTGGCGGCAAGATCGTCGAGTCCGGCGGCAAGGAGCTGGCCGACGAGCTGGAGGAGAACGGCTACGTCAAGTACATCGGGAAACCGGAACCGGCCCGTATCTGACGACCCGGCCGGTAGGCCAAGCACCCGAGAGGAGGCAGCGCATGACCACGAGCACGACGCCGAGTTCGGCGGCGACCGCTCCGGCTGACGCGCCGCTCGACGTGGCCGCGCTGCGCGCCGACTTCGCGATCCTGACCCGCACCGTGCGCGACGAGAAGCCGCTGGTGTACCTGGATTCCGGGGCGACGTCGCAGCGTCCCCGCCAGGTGCTCGACGCGGAGCGCAGGTTCCTGGAGACGGCGAACGCCGCCGTGCACCGGGGCGCGCACCAGCTCGCCGAGGAGGCCACCGATGCCTATGAGGGCGCCCGCGCGAAGATCGCGGCGTTCGTCGGGGTCGATGTCGGTGAGGTGGTGTTCACCAAAAACGCCACCGAAGGCATCAACCTGGTCGCGTACGCGATGAGCAACGCCGTGAGTGCTGGCCCGGAGATGGAGCGCTTCACCCTCGGCGAGGGCGACGAGGTCGTCATCACCGAGATGGAGCACCACGCGAACCTGGTGCCGTGGCAGCAGTTGTGCCAGCGCACCGGGGCGACGTTGCGATGGTTCGGTGTTGGCAAGGGAGACACAGCCGGTCGGCTGGACCTGTCCAACATCGATGAGCTGATCACCGAGCGCACCAAGGTGGTGGCGTTCACCCACCAGTCGAACGTGCTGGGCACCATCAACCCGGTGCGCCAACTCGTCGCGAAGGCCCGCGAGGTCGGCGCGCTGACGGTGCTGGACGCCTGCCAGTCGGTGCCGCACGGCCCAGTCAACTTCCGTGAGCTCGACGTCGACTTCGCGGTGTTCTCCGGGCACAAGATGCTCGGCCCGTCCGGCATCGGCATCCTCTACGGGCGCCGTGAGCTGCTCGAGGCGATGCCGCCGTTCCTGACCGGCGGGTCGATGATCGAGCTGGTGAAGATGGAGCAGTCCACCTTCGCGCCGCCGCCGCAGCGGTTCGAGGCCGGTGTGCCGATGACGTCGCAGGCCGTGGGGCTCGGCGCGGCCATCGACTACCTCAACAGCGTCGGCATGGACAACATCGCCAAGCACGAGCACGAGCTGACTCGCGCGGCCGTCGCCGGGCTGAGCGCCATCGAGGGCGTCCGGATCATCGGGCCTGGTCTCGAAGCGGACGGCGACGTCCACGACAGGGGCGGCGCGGTGTCGTTCGTCGTCGACGGGGTGCACCCGCACGACGTCGGCCAGGTGCTGGACAGCCTCGGCATCGCGGTCCGCGTCGGTCACCACTGCGCGTGGCCGCTGCACCGGGCGCTGGGAATTCCGGCGACCGTGCGGGCGTCGTTCTATCTGTACAACCAGCCAAGCGACGTCGACGCGCTCGTGGCGGGCGTGCGCGAGGCACAACGCTTCTTCGGTGCCACCGGAGAAGCGGCTGGCGGCGGACAGGCAGGCGGACAGGCATAGGCATGCAACTGCAGAGCATGTACCAGGACATCATCCTGGACCACTACAAGAACCCGCACGGCCGTGGCCTGCGGGAGCCGTTCGATGGCGAGTCGTTCCAGGTCAACCCGACCTGCGGCGACGAGATCACGCTGCGGGTGCACGTCGACGGCGACACGATCACCGACGTCTCCTACGACGGTCAGGGCTGTTCGATCAGCCAGGCGTCGGCGTCGGTGCTCAACGACCTCGTCGTCGGCAACACCGTCGAGCAGGCGATGACCACGATGAACGCGTTCGTCGAGCTGATGCAGGGGCGCGGCACGGTCGAGCCGGACGAGGACGTGCTTGACGACGGCATCGCGTTCGCCGGTGTCGCCAAGTACCCTGCCCGGGTAAAGTGCGCGTTGCTCGGGTGGATGGCGTTGAAGGCCGCGCTGGCCAGTGCCGGCGCGGATGAAGCCGCACAGGGAGTTGAAGTGCAGTGACAGAGAACCAGACTGAGACGCCGCAAGAGACCGACCCGCGTGCCGGGCGCACCGCGGCCGACCTGCCGGAGCAGGCTTCTGAGTCGGCCGCTGCCGGTGACGTGGCTGCGGTTGAGGACGTCGAGGAAGCCATGCGCGACGTCGTCGACCCCGAGCTCGGCATCAACGTCGTCGACCTTGGCCTCGTGTACGGCATCCGGGTGGACGAGGACAACAGCGCCACCATCGACATGACGCTGACCTCTGCGGCCTGCCCACTGACCGACGTCATCGAGGACCAGACCCGGTCCGTGCTGGTCGGCACCGCCGGTGTGGTGGACGACTACTCGATCAACTGGGTCTGGATGCCGCCGTGGGGCCCGGAGAAGATCACCGAGGACGGCCGCGAGCAGCTGCGGGCCCTCGGCTTCACGGTCTGATACCCGCGAGTCTCACCTTATCCGCCGCGAGTCTCACCTTATCCGCCGCGAGTTTCACCTTGTTTGGCGCGAGTTTCACCCGTGTTGGCCGCGCTTTGCGAGCCCAAGGTGGCCTTCGGTACATATTCCGTGCCCAAGGCCACCTTCGGCTCGCCGCCGTGGGGGCTACAGCAGACGGCCGAGCGGGCCGAGGTCGATGTTGAGGTCGTCGCGGTCGAGGCCGAAGTGATCGCACAGCTCGGTCATGCGCTCGTCCAGTCGCAGCAGCGTCAGTCCGATGCGCTCGACTCGCGCGTCGGTGAGCGTGCCGTCCGGGATCGGAGTCGAGGCGCCCGGCCAGCGGCAGCGGCTCGGGTGCCGGCAGCGGCTCGGACGCCGACCGTGACTCGGCAGTCACGACGGCTCGGCGAGGGATGGCGCGCGGACGGAGCCGACGAGCGCCCGCAGCGAGATGTGCACCAGGTCGACGCCCTCGATCGCGAGCGTGATGTCGCCGCTGATGACGACGCCGCCCGCCAGCACGCGGTCGAGCAGGTCGATCAATGCCAGCGTCGTGACGGGCTCCCGCGAGCCGCCGGGCGCCGAGGCGTACCGGACCTCCGGTACCGACGCGTCGGTCATGCCAGCACCTCCGCGATGCGCGAGAACGAGTACGGCGGCCACGGACCCGTCAGATACAGGTGCAGCAACGGATGCTGCGCGTCCAACTCCGCCACGGCCTTGGCGAAGTGCTCGGCGCGGGCGTCGTCGACGAGGTAGGCAGCGTTGAGCACCATGCTGGCGCGAGTGACCGGCAAGCGTTACCTGGAGCACCTGACCGACCGCGGCCTCGTCGAGCGGGCGCCGCGCTACGGCACGACCGGCAGGCCGGAGCACGTCTATCGCTGGCGGGACGCCGCCGATCGGTAGCCGGAGACGCGCGGGCTCACCGGTTCGGCGGTGTCCGTTCCGTTGGCCGTCACGGTGAGTATGCTGGCTGCCATGGGAACCGGCCCGCACGGGCCGGAGCCGTCACCGGTGAGGAGGGACGCCCGTGGGTGTCGTCGGATGGATCGTTCTCGGCGTGATCGTGCTGCTCGTGGTGATCCTCGTGATCGTCGCGATCTCGGCCTACAACGGGCTGGTCAAACGCCGTAACGCCTACAAGAACGCCTTCGCGCAGATCGACGTCCAGCTGACAAGGCGCCACGACCTGATCCCCAACCTGGTCGAGACCGCCAAGGGCTACATGAAGCACGAGCGGGAGACTCTGGAGGCGGTCATCGCTGCGCGGTCCGGCGCGGTCAACGCGCAGCAGGCGGCGCGGCAGAACCCGGGCGACCCGGACGCGATGAACGAGCTTGGTCAGCAGGAGAACGCGCTCACCCAGACGTTGGGCAGGCTGTTCGCGCTGCAGGAGAGCTACCCGGACCTCAAGGCGAACCAGAACATGATGCAGCTCTCCGAGGAGCTGACGTCCACCGAGAACCGTGTCGCGTTCTCCCGGCAGGCGTACAACGACTCCGTCATGGCCTACAACAACAAGCGCGAGGTCTTCCCGTCGAACATCTTCGCCGGCATGTTCGGGTTCAAGGAAGCCGCGCTGCTGGAGGTGGACCGGCCGGAAATGCGGCAGGCGCCCGAGGTGTCGTTCTAGTTCATGAACTTCTTTGAGCGCCAGACCCAGGTGCGCAAGGTGTCCGCGCGCCTGGTGTTCCTGTTCGTCGTGGCCGTCGTCGGTATCATCGCCGTCGTCGACGTCGCCGCGTTCTTTCTGCTCGGCCTGTACGAGCAGGGCGTTGGCAACGCGATCAACGTGCTGATCTGGATCACGCTGCTGATGCTGCTGGTGATCGTGGGGACGTCGTTCTTCCGGATGCTGAGCCTGCGCAACGGCGGTGGCGGCAAGGTCGCGCGGTCACTCGGCGGGGTGTACGTCCCGGAGGACACCACCGACCCGCAACTGCGCAGGCTGCGCAACGTCGTCGAGGAGATCGCGATCGCGTCCGGCACGCCGGTGCCGGAGCTGTACCTGCTGCCGAACGAGCGGGGCATCAACGCGTTCGCGGCGGGCTGGTCGCCCGCCGACGCGGCTGTCGCCGTCACTCGCGGGACGCTGGAGCGGCTCAACCGCGACGAGCTGCAAGGCGTCATCGCGCACGAGTTCAGCCACGTCGTCAACGGCGACATGCGGCTCAACATCCGACTGATGGGCGTGCTGTTCGGCATTCTCGCGCTCGCCGTGGTCGGCAGGATCGCGCTGCACGCCGGGCGGGGCCGCAACGGCATGCCGATCGTCGTGATCGGACTGTTCGCGATCATCGCGGGCTACATCGGGCTGTTCTGCGGCCGGTTGATCAAGGCGGCGGTGTCGCGGCAGCGGGAGTACCTTGCGGACGCCTCTGCCGTGCAGTTCACCCGGCAGACCGAGGGCATCGCGGGCGCGCTGAAGAAGATCGGCGGGCTCGACGCCGGGTCGCGGCTGCGCAGCGGCAAGGCCGACGACGTCAGCCACATGCTGTTCGGGGAGGGGAGGGGGTTCTCGTCGCTGTTCGCCACCCACCCGCCGCTGCCGAAGCGCATCCAGCAGCTCGACCCGAGCTTCAATCCGGAGGAGCTGCAGGAGTTGCAGCAGCGCTGGTCGTCCCGGCCGCCGGATGGCATGGCGGAGGACGCCGCGCTCGGGCTCGCCGAGGGCGCGCCCGTCGCGCCCCAGGCATCAGCGCCACAGACGCCGCAGCGGATCCCGGTCAGCCCACAGGACGTGGTCGCCGGAATCGGTGACCCGTCGGCCGGGTCGTATGCGCAGGGCCAGCAGCTGCTGAGCCGGATTCCCGCCGAGCTGCGGGAGAGGGCGCACCGCGTCGACACCGTCGTGCCGCTGGTGTACGGCCTGCTCGTCGCCGCGGACGACCAGGCGCGGCAGCACCAGCAGGCCGCGCTGACCGGCACGTACGGACAGGCGTTCGCGGACGCCGTCGCGGCCGAAGCCGCCACGCTGCGCGGGCTTGACCCTGAACTACGGCTGCCGCTGGCTGAGCTGGCGTTTTCCGCACTGCGTCGGCGTGAACCGGAGAACCTGGAGCAGATCATGACCACGGTCGGCGAGCTGGTCCGGGCCGACGGCAGGGTCGACGTCTTCGAGTACTGCCTCTCGACGCTGCTGCACACCGAGCTGCACGAAGTGCTGTATCACCGGCCGCCGTGGCGCGAGCGCAGGCAGCGGCTCGGCGACAAGACCACCGCGCACGCCGTCGCGCGGCTGTTCGCGGTGTTCGCCCGGATCGGCAGCGACGACCCCGCCGCCGGACAAGCGGCGTACGACGCGGGGATGGGTCGGGTACTGCCCGGCGCCTCGATCCCGTTCGCCGTGCCGCGCGAAGGGCTCATCTCGCTGGACGAGGTGTGGCCGCTGCTCGACGGCCTGCACGGTCAGGACGAGGCGCGACTCGTCGAGGGCCTGGTGCTGGTCATCAGCAACGACGGCGTCATGACCGTGGCCGAGCTCGAACTGCTGCGCACCGTCTGCGCGTTGCTCCACGCGCCGTTGCCACCGCAGGCAACGGCGGCACATCCCACCGGCCCGGTGCCAGGCGAGGCACAGCAGTCCTGACCCACCACGCCGTGTCCCCCGCTCACGACGCCGTGTTCCCCGCTCAGCACACCGTGTTCCCCGTTCACGACGCCGTGTTCCGCAGTGAGTGCGCCCGGATCGACCGAATGTAACAATTCGTCTGTTTCTCGGTCGGGTGACAACCGAAGGGGGGTCAGGAGGTGTCCAACCTGTCGAAGGCGTGGTGTGGAGCCCGCCCATAGGCAGGGAGGCATGAATGTCCCATCCATCCCGATCTTTGAGATCACGATGCGTACGAGCAGCGCTCGTGGTCGTGTCAGCCAGCACGCTGGCCGCAACCGTGGTCCCCGTCGCGGCGACGGGATCCGTCGCGGAGCCAGCCGCCCCGGCAGACTGCCCGGATCCGTTCCCGATCGAGAACCTTGCAGAGGACCAGCCTGTCACCGGTCTCACCGTAAGTCGCGGCACTGAGCCCGACGACATCACCGGTGAGATCGTCGGCACGCTCGAGGATGGCATCGCTCCGGGCATCGACATGATCATCGCCAAACTGTCCGGCTCCGAGATCACCAACCCCGACGGCAGCGTGAAGCGCGGCATCTGGGCAGGCATGTCCGGTTCGCCGGTGTACGCCGAGGACGGCAGCCTGATCGGCGCGGTGTCGTACGGCTTGTCCTGGAGTCCCAGCGACTACGCCGGCATCACCCCGGCCGCTGAGATGTACCGCGTGCGCGATTACGGCGGCGCCATGAGCCGGAGGGCGAAGGTCCCCGCATCGATGGCTAAGACCATGCAAGCCGATGGCGCCTCCACAGCACAAACCGACCAGGGATTCCGCAGGCTGCGAATGCCGATCGCGGTCTCCGGCGGGCTGTCCAACAAACGGATCGACAAGGCCGCCAGCCGCTTCGACCGCCCGGCGAAGCGGCTGATCGCGGGCCCTGGCGCGCGGCTGGCCGAGGAGCCGACGGACCTGATCCCTGGCGGGAACCTCGCGGGCTCGCTGTCGTACGGCGACATGTCCCTCACCGGCACGGGCACGGCGACCGCCCTCTGCGATGACGGCGTCCTTGCCTTCGGGCACCCGTTCCTGTGGTCGGGCGAGAGTACCCTGAGCATGCACGGCGCGAAAGCGCTCTACATCGAGACCGACCAGTACTCCGGGTCCTACAAGATCGCCAATCCGACCGGCCGGGTCGGCCAGATCACCCAGGACCGGTTGGCCGCGATTCTCGGCGTACCCGGCATGACTCCGCCGACCACGTCCGTCAGGTCGCACGTCACAGCGACAAACGGCAACGAGCGAGACGGCACCACGAAGATCACCCAGCAGGACTGGACGGACTACATCTCCGCCCTGCACCTTCTGGTGAACCAGGACCGGGTGTTTGACCGGATCGGCAAGGGCTCTTCGCAAATCCGTCTGACCGTGGACTTGACGACGGCACGGGGAGACACTCTGCGGTTCTCAAGGCCCGACGTCTTCGCCAGCCGCTGGGACATCTCCTTCAACACGGTGGACGACGTCTGGTGGAACCTCTACCGGATCATGAACAACAAGTTCGCGAAGGTCGAGATCACCGATGTCAACGTGACCAGCAACCTCGACGACGACTTCCACGCGCTACGGCTCGGCAAGGTGCAGCGCAAGGCCGCCGGTAGGTGGGTCACGCTCAACCGCGACAACACCGTGCGGGCGCGCGCCGGTTCGACGTTGAAGCTGCGCACGCGCCTGCTCCCACGCGGTGAGAGCGTGGATTCACCTCGGTGGGTGCGGACGGACCTCCAGGTGCCCCACCGGCCGCGCCGCAGCGGCACGCTGAGCGTGCGGGGTGGCGGGTCGATGCACACCGGGACCGGTGGCGCGGACTCACTCGAGAAGATGCTCAGGATGATGCGGCGAGCGCCGCACAACAACGATGTGGTGGCCAATCTGCGGGTTCGCACCGGCAACGGTCCCGTCGTGCGCAAGGCCAGGGGCACAGTCGCATCGCACACGACCGGATGGAGGAGCTTCGACATCCGAGTCATCCGATAACCACCCGGGGCCCCTTTCTGGCTCTCGTTTTCAGCCAGGAGGGGGCAACTGCTCGTCGGCGCCCTGTCGGTGGCGGGCGTCGGCGAGCAGTTGCGCCAGCGCGTGCACCGGGGACGTCTCCAGCTTGTGCCGGTGCGCGTCGTAGTGGTCGCGGGTGGTGCGGATGTCGGCGTCGCCGAGGAGGTCCTGCACCTTCTGCACCGGGACGTCGTTGGCGAGCAGCAGCGTGCCGGTGGTGCGCCGCGCGGTGTGTGGGCTGATCGAGTCCGCGCCGGAGATGCCCGCCGCCTGCGCCTGGGTGCGCAGCAGGTGCCAGATGTGGCGCTGTGTCAACGGTTTGCCGCCCGGTTTCGCTGGGTCATATGGGTGTGGGGACGTCGCGAGCAGGGGACCGGTGAGCCCGTCCGCGCCGACGCCGAGCCGGTCGGCCCGGTGCCGCAGGTAGTTGCTGAGCAGGTGCAGCGCGGCCGGGGCGAGCGGCACGAGGTCGCGGTGTCCGCCCTTGGCGCGGTACCGCAGGATGGTGTGGCCCGCGTCGGTGTCCAGGTCTTCGATGCGCGCCGTCGTGATCGCCGAGACGCGCACGCCGGTGTAGAACAACAGCGCCACCACGGCCGCGTCCCGCCAGGACGCCTCGGTGTCATTGCGGCTGGCGCGCTGTTCGACGTGGTTGAGCAACCGCGCGGCGGCGGAACCGTCCAGCGCGGGCAGCGGTGACACCCTGCCGCGCTTCGGCCGCGACACCGCGGCGACTGGGTTGCGTTCGGTGACGTCGTTGGACTGCAGATAGCGGTACCAACTGGACACCCCGGCGAGCGTGCGGGCGACCGTCGACGCCGACGCGGGCCGGGGCACACCGTCTTTGGCCGTGACGGTGAGTCCGTTCTTCCACGCGTCGACGTCGGCCCGCCGTGCCCGCAGCGGATCGAGCCCGGTCCGGTCGCACCACGACAGCCACGCCGCCAGGTCCGCGTAGTACGCCCGGCGGGTGTGTTCGGTCTTGTCCGTCTCCAGCCACAGCACGGTGAGCTGTCGGACGCCGTAGCGATCGAGGGGATCGGCGGGCGGCAGCGCGGGCAGTAGTTCCACGGCTGCGGTGATCGCGTGTCGGAGCCCAGTCTGCGTGCTCGCGGCGAGGTCCGGAACGCGGCTGGTATCGCGTGCGAGGTCGAGTGAGCGACCGGGGAAGCCCCCTGCTGCCAAATGCTCGGTCATAACAGGCATTATCACCGAGCAAGATCACAGCAACGTTGAGCAGTTGCGCGTGTCGCGAAACAAAAACACGATTGCGTACGCGAAACTAGAAGGCATGGAAACGGGCGAAAACGTGGGGACGGAACAGGGGAATGAGCACGAAACCGGCGCTGAACGCGTCTCAGACTCCGGTGGAGGTGAAAACGCGGACGGGCGCGCGAGCGACGTCACAGATGCCGTTGACAACGGCGTTGAGAGCGCGATGAGCGAGGACACGAACGACGAAGCGACCGTGCTGTGCGCTCTGGATGGCTGTGACAACCCGCTGCCACCGCGCCCGGTGGACCAGCACGGGCGACGCAAAGGCGGACGGCCGTCGTCGTACTGCTGCAAATCGCACGCGGATGCGGCGTCACGCGCACGGCGGGTGGCTCAGGCAGCGGCGGTCATCGACCCGTTGTCGGACCTACGTCAGGCAAGCGAGTCGCTCAGTGCGGTGACAACCCCGGTGGTGGAAGCCATCACGGCACTCCAGGACCGGTTCGCTGCCGCCGAGGACGGCGCGATAGCACAGGTGCGCCGCGCGGAGGAGGAGTCGGCAGTGGCACGGAAGGACGCGGAGGACGCCGTCGCTCGCGCGGAGCAGAGCGATCGCGCACGGGACGCGGCCCTCGTCCGCGCGCGGGAGGACAAGCAGGCGCGCGCGACGGCCGAAAAGGCGGCGGCGACAGCGAGGGCGGAGGCCGACGCGGTCACCAAACAGGCGTGGGAGACCGTCGCCGAGCACGAACGCGCGGCAGGCGCTGCCGACGCGGCTCGGGTTGTGGCGGAGAACGCGCGGGACGAGCTCGCCGCGACGTTGCGGTCGGCGCGGGCGGAACTGGATGCGCTGCGCGAAGGACGGGACGTGTTGCGGCGGGAACGTGATGAGGCGCGCACCGAACTGGGGGAGCAGCGGGCGGAAGTGGCGCTGTTGTCGGAGCGGCTGTCGTCCGCCCGCGCGCAGCAGGCGTCGGCGGAGAACGCGGCCGAGCACGCCAGGAAGGAGGTCGCGCGCACCCAGGATCAGGCGGCGGAGCAGGCCGCAGAGGCGCAACGCCAGCGAGCCGAACGGGACGACGCCCTGCGCCGGCTCGCCGAGGAGCACGCCGCCCGGCGCGTCGCCGAACACACAGCCGAGGCGGCACAGGCCACGGCGGAGTCGCTGCGCACGGCGCTGGCCGAGGCCAACGCCAGGGTGGACACGCTGCTTGCAGCGCGAGAAGCGAGGCAAGAGCCATCGGTGCCACCGGATCAGGCAAAAAGCGGTGACGCGGACGATGCTCAGTGATCGTCAGCGTCCTCCGCGCACGGTGGCGACGGCGTGGTCGACCCATGCCGTCAGGAACGCGTCCTCACCGACATCGCCGGGCACCTTGCCGATAAGGGCGTGCAGGATCCGGTAGTAGGTCAGCGAAAGTAGTACTGCGGCAGTCGCATCCGGGTCGGTGACGGTCATCCGGCCTGCGGCAACGCCGCTCCGTATCCACGCTGCGGTGGTCTCGTAGAGCCCGCTGCTGACGCCATGCCACATCTGTTCCGTCGTCATGGGACTGATCGCGCTGGCGGGAAGCCGCTTGATCATGGGATGGCGAGTGTTGTCGCCATGGTTGCTGCTGGCGCCTGCCCATCCCGGCTGCCTATGCGGTCGCAGTCCTCGGTTACTGGTAGTCACCTGCGCAGGTGTGGGGTCGACGCTCCTGTCAAGGACACTCGGGGTCCGTCTCGGATTCGGGAGGTAGTATAGGCGATCCAGTTTGCCGGATGCGCCAGTTTGGGAGGTTTCATCACGAGTGCCCGCATCGTGCGGTCGTGGCATTGAGGGGCCCAAGGTCGTGGAGGCATAGGCTGTAAGGAGCGCCATGTCAGAGAAGCGACGTCGGTTCGATGCGGAGTTCCGTGAGGGAGTGGTCTGCATCGTCCGGGAAACCATCAGAAGCGACGTCCGATGGAGCCACCGGACACCACTACGGGCAGCGAGCGATGACGGCTCGGTGTTGATCAACGAGCCGGGGTACGCCCGCCAATGCCGCCACTCACGCGGTGACCTGGTTGGAAAGGCGGTGCTCCCCGAGCGTGTGACCGGCTCGGACGGCTTGTCGCTGCTAGGATGGCGAGGCGGTGTCCTATCACCGCCAGGAGGAACTGTGGTACTCGATCGCATCACCACGCAGCCAGGGATTATGGGGGGTCAGCCCTGCATCCGTGGCATGCGATTTCCCGTAAAGACCATCGTTCACATGGTTGCCCAGGGCATGTCCGCTGAACAGATCATCGCCGAGCATCCAGACCTGGAAGCGGAGGACATTCGGCAGGCACTTGAGTTCGCGGCCGCGTCTCTTGATGCGGACAGCTACCTTCCGCTGCGCCATTCGGCATGAGGTTCCTGCTCGACGCGAACTTGTCTCCGCTCATCGCTGCACTTCTGACTGAGGCGGGACATGACACGAAGCATGTTCGTGACGTCGACCTCCGGCACGCGAGCGATGAACAGATCATGGATTTCGCCGCTGAGTGTGGCTTCGTGGTCGTGTCGCAGGACACCGACTTCACGAACCTGCTGCACTATCGGAAAGCGTCGGGGCCGTCACTTGTTCTGCTCCGTAACCTGCCAGAGGTGACGTCCGTGCAGGTCAGTGCGCTAATTCTGGGTAATCTCGATCAGTTCGAGGCCGCACTTGTCAAGGGAGCGGTGGTGTCGATCGTGGACGACCGAATTCGTGTTCGCCGACTGCCGTTCCAATAGCCACCTCAGGCCGCGCCCGGCGCCGCCCTGCCGCGCAGGACGTCCACCCGCTCCACACCCGGCCTGCCGAGCACCCAGCTCGTGCCGCCGATGGACTTCGCCCGCTGCTTCAGCCGCGCCAGCTCGCGCGACACTTCCTGATAGGACGTCACCGTGCCGGACGCGCAGGCCAGCCCGGCGAGCGTGACGTTGACCGTCCTGCCCGCCACGGTCCACGGCGTGTCGAGCAACGTGGGCGCGAGGGTGCCGATCTCGTCCATGTCGGCGGCGATGAGGAAGTCGTCCCCGCCGACGTGGCTGACGGTCATCTTCGGCAACTGCGCCGCCAGCTCGGTCAGCGTCTCGCCGAGCGAGCGGATCAGCTCATCCCCGGCCGCGTAGCCGACCTGGACGTTGACCTGCTTGAACTCATCGATGTCGAGCGACGCCGCGATGAACGGCTCGCCGGCGACGATGCGGCGCTCGACGTCCTTGGCGATGGTGGCGCTGCTGGGCAGGCCGGTGATCGGGTGCAGCGAGGCGGCTTCCTCCACTTTGGCCTCCGCGACGCCGCGCACCACCTCGGCGACCCGGACGATGCCGAGGCACACGCCGTCGCGGCCGATGACGACGATGTCGTCGTGCATCCGGTCCGCCTCGGCGGACGCCACCACGTCGAGCAGGTCGAGCGCGCCAGCGCCCGCTGCCACCGTGTGCGGTGTGTCGGCGAACGTCGCCGCTGGCTTGTTGGCGTGCAGCGCGTGCCCGTAGCGACCGGACAGCGCCAGCAGGAACCGGCTCCGGTCCACCGTCCACTGCGGACGTCCATGCTCGTCGAGCCCGACAAGCGCTTGTGGTTGGTCGTCGGCGGCCAGCGCGTCGCGGGCGTCGTCGCAGGTGGCGTCTGCGGGCAGGGTCACGGCGGGCCGGACGAAGTCCGCGACGGTCGGAATCCCGAACGACGACAGCGCGGCGTTCTCCTGTCGTGTCCCGCTCAGCGCGGTGTGCACCGCGAGCGATCCGCCGTCGGCGTCAAGGAGTGACCCTTGCAGGACGCGGAGCCCGGCGTCGCGGGCGGCGGCGAACTCGTCCTCGGTGCGGACCCCGGTCGCGACCAGCCGAGCGCCGGTGTGCGAGGCGACGTGCAGCAGCGAGCGCACCAGCGCGGCCGACGCCGTCCCACCCGGCAGCGCGCGCACCACGGAACGATCCAGCTTCAGGATGTCGACCGGCGCCGCGGTGAGCAGCCCGAGCGGCAGGTCACCGCAGCCAAGGCCGTCGAAGGCGACCTGGAACCCCAGCTCTCGCAGCCACGACACCGCCGCGACCAGCCGGTTCGGGTCCGCCTTGCTGAACGGCGGCCCCAGCTCGACGACGACCTGGCTGGTGCGACGGCCCGCTCGGTCCAGCGCGTCGAGCAGCGGATGCAGCGACACGTACTCGGCGGCGACGGAGACCGCCAGCAGGTTGACGTGCAACGGCAGCAGCGTCGGCGCCGCCGCCTCCTGCTCCACCGCGGCGGCCGCAAGCGCGACGTCCGTCTCGACGAGACGTCCCTGCTCGCGGGCGTGGCGCAGGATCTCCTGCGGGGTCGGTCCCGACGTCCCCGCGAGCGCTTCGACTGCGATTGCCTCGCCGGTGTGCATGCTGAAGAGCGGCTGAAAGGCGAACCGCGTCGAGTCCATGAAGCCAGCCACGGCGCAGATGCTGCCGCAACGTCGTCGTGACCCGATAGTGATGTCAGCGGACGTTCACGCCACGCTCCGGGGTGTTCACCTCGATGACACTGTCCGGACATCCAGCACGCTCGGTCACGCACCGCACGCCGTTTGGTGCGCCGATTACGGTAGATGTGTGAATGAAGATCGCAGAGTAGGACAGGCAACGACGGCCGACGCCGACCGGGCGACGCGCCGCGACGGCACAGCGACCCCGCCCATCGGCGTGGCCAGCGCGTTCCGCATCGACCGTGACCGGATCGCGGTCTCGCCGTTTTTCGCCCGGCTGGGTGGGGTCACCCAGGTGGTCAGTGGCACCGATGCGGGTGTTCTGCACAACCGGCTGACCCACAGTCTCAAGGTCGCGCAGGTCGCGCGAGCCGTCGCGGACCGCATCAACGCGTCAGCCGAGTACGGCGCGCTCGCCGAGAAGCTGGGTGGGTGCGACCCCGAGGTCGCCGAGGCCGCCGCGCTCGGTCACGACCTGGGGCACCCGCCGTTCGGCCACCTGGGTGAGCAGGTGCTGGACCACATCGCCCGCGAACGCTTCGGGCTCGCCGACGGGTTCGAGGGAAACGCACAGAGCTTCCGCATCCTCACCACCACCGACGTACGCGGGCCCTCCGGCGTCGGGCTCGACCTGACGGCCGCCGTGCGCGCGGCCGTGCTCAAGTACCCGTGGGCGCGCTCGCGCTACCCGCAGCCGCACCCATCCACGATGGACGTCCCGCCGCGCGGCGCGGCCGAGTCGTCCGAGGCACCCGGTTCGGGATCGAGCAAGTTCTCCGCGTATGTCACCGAACTGGACGACGTCGACCAGGCGCGGGCGCCGTTCGCCGACGCGATCGAGCGGTGGCAGCAGACCATCGAGGCGTCGGTGATGGACACCGCGGACGACATCGCCTACGCCATCCACGACCTGCAGGACTTTCACCGCATCGGTGTGCTGCAGCACGCGTCGGTGTCGCCGGAGCTGGGCGTGTGGCTGACGGCGTCGCGCGAGCTGGCGCACTTGGACGATGTCACGCTGGCCGCCCACTCGCGTCGTCCCGGCTACTCGCTGGAGCAGATGCGGCGGCGGCTGCACGCCAAGGACGCGCCGATGGTCGACGACGACGCCTTCCGCGCCGCCGTCACGACGGTGCGCACCGAGCTGGTGGACGGGCTGCTCGCGCAGGTCTTCGACGGCTCGGTCGAGTCGGAACAGGCGCTCGCGGACTTCTCGGCGCGCTGGACGTCGCGGCTGGTAGACGGCGTCGGCGTCACCGACTCGCCGTCCACCCGTTCCGGGCACGTGACGCTACGCCCGCAGCAGTGGCACGAGGTGCAGGTGCTGAAGTTCGTGCACCGGCGGTTCGTGCTGTTGCGGCCCGACCTGGCGCTGCACCAGCGCGGCCAGGCGTCGTTGATCACGAACCTCGTCAGCGAGCTTGACTCCTGGCTCAGTGACACACGGGAGTCGTCCCGCATCCCGCGCAGGCTGCACGACCTGGTCGAACTGGCGCACACGGAGTACTCCGGGCTGGCCAAGGACCGTCCGGAACTGCTGCTGCCGCCGGATGGCACGGAGCCGCCGGACGTGGCTTCGCTGGCCAAGGGGCGAGCGATCGTCGACTTCGTGGCGTCGCTGACGGACAAGCAGGGCGCGACGTTGCTGGACGCGCTCGCGGGCCGGGTCAGCGCGCCCTGGTCGGACTCGTTCGTGCTGTGAGGGTTCGCGAGGTCGCGGGCGGGGGACGCGCCGTCGAGGTGCCGCCGGAGCGGCTGGCGCGCTGGTTTGCCGGGTTCGAGCGGCGCAACGGTCCCGCCGAACACACCGTGCTCAGCGTTACGGAGGTTGTCGTCACGGCGGCCAACGGCACCACGGCCACGGTGGCGGTGCCGTTCCCACCGCTTTCCGCCTCGGGTGAGCACGCAGGGTTGAACGTCGACGCCCTCGTGCAGCACGCGCGGGTCGAACGCCGGATCGGGCTGGTGCTGCTCCGGCTCGGCGCGCACAGCATCGGCATCGCCGAGGGGGAGCGGGTCGTCACGTCGCGCACGGATCGGCATCTGGTGCACGGCCGCACGTCGAAGGGCGGCTGGTCGCAGCAACGGTTCGCCCGGCGCAGGGACAAGCAAGCCACTGAGGCGCTCGACCGTGCCGCTCGCGACATCGCCGACGTCCTTGGGCCCGAGGCGGCGTCGCTCGACGCTGTCGTCCTCGGCGGCGACAAGGCCGCGCTGGACGATGTACTGGCGGACGCCCGGCTGCCCCGCGCGCTAACCGAGCGGGTCGTGCCGGGGGTGCTCGACGTCGCCGAGCCCCGCAAGGCGGTACTGGACGAAGCGGCACGCCGAGCGCGCGCCGTGGAGATCGTCGTCCGGGACGGCTGATCGGCTGAGCTAGCCAGCATGAGCCACGTCACCGGGCACTAAACCACTCGACACCGGCCCGTACACTGAACGTGTGGTCGTCCGATTGGAATAGCTGACTAACGGCGTCCCGCAGCTCCCCACACGGGTGTGAGCGCGGGACGCAATGACGTCCTACCCCCTTCACGACCACGTTCGGAGTTCTTACGTGATTTCTGCTTCCGGCCTTGAGCTGCGCGCCGGGTCCCGCATCCTGCTGTCCGACACCGCGCTGCGCATCCAGCCCGGCGACCGCATCGGCCTCGTCGGCCGCAACGGCGCGGGCAAGACCACGACGTTGAAGGTGCTCGCCGGGGAGGGCGAGCCGTACGCGGGCGATTTGCGCCGCAGCAGCGAGCGTGGCTACCTGCCGCAGGACCCGCGCGAGGGCGACCTGTCCGTCACCGCCAAGGACCGCGTCCTCTCGGCGCGCGGCCTTGACCAGATCGCCCGCGACATGGAGAAGGTGCAGCTCGCGATGGCCGAGCTGATAGACGACGCCGAGCGGGACAAGGCGGTGCGCCGCTACGGCAAGCTGGAGGAGCGGTTCGCCTCGCTCGGCGGGTACGCCGCCGAGAGCGAAGCCGCGCGGATCTGCACCAACCTCGGCCTGGAAGACCGCGTGCTCGGCCAGCCGCTGCGCACCCTCTCCGGCGGGCAGCGCAGGCGCGTCGAGCTGGCGCGCATCCTGTTCGCGGCGTCCGAGGCGGGCGCGAGCGGCAAGTCCAACCGCATCCTGCTGCTCGACGAGCCGACCAACCACCTCGACGCCGACTCGATCTCCTGGCTGCGCGGCTTCCTCAAGCAGCACGCGGGCGGCCTAGTGATCATCAGCCACGACGTCGAGTTGCTGGACGAGGTCGTCAACAAGGTCTGGTTCCTGGACGCGACGCGCGCCGAGCTGGACGTCTACAACATGAACTGGAAGCGCTACCAGGACGCGCGCGCCACTGACGAGAAGCGGCGCAGGCGCGAGCGCGCGAACGCCGAGAAGAAGGCGTCGGCGTTGCAGGCGCAGGCGGCGAAGCTCGGCGCGAAGGCGACCAAGGCCGTGGCGGCGAAGAACATGGCGCGCCGCGCGGACGAGATGCTGGCGAACCTGGACGAGACCCGCCAGGCGGACAAGGTCGCCAAGATCAGCTTCCCCGCGCCCGCGTCCTGCGGGAAGACGCCGCTGACGGCGGCCGGACTGTCGAAGTCCTACGGCTCGCTGGAGATCTTCACCGGCGTGGACCTCGCGATCGACCGGGGCTCGAAGGTGGTCGTGCTGGGTCTGAACGGCGCGGGCAAGACGACGTTGCTGCGGCTGCTCGGCGGCATGGAACAGCCGGACACCGGCGAGCGCGTGCCTGGCCACGGGTTGCGGCTCGGGTACTACGCGCAGGAGCACGAGACGTTGGACCACGACCGGTCGGTGTGGGACAACATCCGCAGCCTCGCGCCGGACACCAGGGAGCAGGAGCTGCGCACGCTGCTGGGAACGTTCCTGTTCACCGGAGAGCAGCTGAACCAACCGGCCGGGACGCTTTCCGGCGGCGAGAAGACCCGGTTGGCGCTGGCAGGACTGGTGTCGAGTGCGGCCAACGTCCTGCTGCTGGACGAGCCGACCAACAACCTCGACCCGGCCAGCCGTGAGCAGGTGCTCGACGCGCTGCGCAGCTATACCGGCGCGGTCGTGCTCGTCACCCACGACCCGGGCGCGGTGGAAGCGTTGGAACCCGAGCGGGTGATCTTGTTGCCGGACGGCACCGAGGACCACTGGTCGGAGGAGTACCTGGACCTGGTTCAGCTCGCCTGACTGGGGTGAGCCGGGCGGTACCGCGAACAGGTGGCGATGTCGCCGACGATGCGGAAAATGCTCCACGACCGGTGACCGGGGGCCGGTAGCATACCGGCAGGTAGCCGCCACCGAGCGCGTTCGACATTAGGCCGTACGTGGTGCGTTCACCGCTATTTCCGTTCCCGTCTGGCGTTAAGCCGCGCAGTGTTCGATCATTGCGGCTAGAAGGGGTCGTTTCTGGCCCAGAACACTCCGGCGGGAGGCGTGACAACCGTGGCTGATCTTAAGAAGGGCGCGCGCATCACCGGTAACACGCGCGACAAGTTGGCGTCTGATCTGAAGAAGAAGTACGAGAAGGGCGCGAGCATCCGCGCCCTCGCCGAGTCGACAGGGCGTTCCTACGGTTTCGTGCACCGCGTGCTGTGCGAGTCGGGCGTGCAGTTGCGCGGCCGGGGCGGAGCGACAACGCGGAAGAAGAAGTAGCGGCGGTCACCCGGTGCGTGGTCCGGTGGTCCGTTGTTCCCGGAAACACAACCACGCGCCGAGTAGCACCAACGGATAGACGAGGTAGCCCCACCTCGTCGCTGGTGTCAGCAGCGTGGCGGCACCGAGGCCGGCGGCGATCCGCAGGGCCGCGTCGGAGGCGGTCGCCGGAGGGCGCAGCACGAGCCAGCCCGTGATCACGACGGCGGCGACGCCGAGCAGCGCGAGCGCGAGCGCATGACCCACCGGCCCGGTGCTCGCGAGCAGGTGTCCTGGTAACGGGCTGGCTGCGGGCGAGGCGACCTCAGCCGCGCCCAGCGGAAACCTGACGACGTTCTCGACGAACGCCCGTGGTTCCGCGAGCAGGGTCGGCACCGTCGCGGCGGCGCATCCGGTGATCAGCGCACCGGCGAA
Source organism: Actinophytocola sp. (assembly GCA_009377475.1). Classification (GTDB taxonomy): domain Bacteria; phylum Actinomycetota; class Actinomycetes; order Mycobacteriales; family Pseudonocardiaceae; genus Haloechinothrix_A. The sequence continues at coordinate 68,752 of WHTY01000006.1, read as the reverse complement.
CGTCGCTGCCGCCCGCCAGCCGTGCCGGACGATCACCAGGATGAACAGCACCACGATCGCGGGTGCTGCGGTCAGTTTCGCGCTCACCACGAGCGCGAGCGTGAGCCCGCACGCGATCGGATTGCCCCGAGCCGCCAGCGCGATCGCGATGAGCAGCAACCCGAGCACCGCGAGATCCGGCCCCGCGACGGCGAAGGTGAGCGCGGTCGCGGGAGAGACGAGGGCGAGCTGGGCCGCACCGATCGGCATCGGCGGTCTGCCCAGCAACCGCCACGCAAGCAGCGCGCCCGCCGCCGCGACGAGCGCGAACACGATCCTGGCGTCGGTCAGCGCCAGTGCCACGGCGTTGTCGGCGCCGAGTTCGATCATGAACGCTCTCGGCAGTCCGAACAGCGCCATCACCGGGCCGTACGGGGTGTAGTCGTCAACCACCGGTGGCCGGTCGAGCGCGGCGACGTCGAGGTACGGGCTGCCGTCGCGTAGCAGCAACAGCGCCGATCGCTCGATCACCCACACTTCGGGCTGCGCGCCCCACGCGGCGGGGTTGTCGCTCCAGTCGCCACCGCCAAGACGACGCGCCACGAGGTGCCCCAACGGCGCGAGAAGCGCGAACACGGTCGCGAGCGCCACGGAGAACCACCGCGAGTGGAACCACTGGCGGGGCAGCCCGGCCCGGCGCGCGTACCCCACAAGAACGACGGCGTGAACGGCGGCAAGCCCGTAGCCGATGGCCGCGTAGCCGCCCCAGATGCGGTGGGTGGCGAACTCCGAGGCGAGCGCGGTGATCACCGCGAAGCCAGTGAAGCCCAGGTAGACGGCGACGTCGAGCAGCCGTGCGCGCGTCGAGGCGCTGCGGTCCGTCTGCCGCCGTGCCGTGTCAGTCACGCCGTACTCCACTGTCTACTCAGCTTGCGCATGGCAGCCTACTGCTGCGGCGGTGTGCGGCACGGATGTAGGTAGTCAGGTCTGCCGGTCGCGGTTCAGCTACCGAGGATCGTCGCAGGAACGGAGAGTAGTTGATCTTCCTTGCTCCCTCGGTGACGAAAAATACCCGGCGAAACGGACGAAATCTCGCAACCCGGGGAGCAAGGTTGATCAACATGCGTCGAGCTTCGAACCAGCTGCATCTTCGCTGACTGTCGGTCCCGGCGGGCATGATGAATGACGCCGTAGCGCCGAAATCGGGAATGAACATCTGGATCTCGACGTTACGCTGCACGGACGGCGCGCGATCTTTGAGTTAAGTCAAGGTTTTTGCCGCGCATGCGAGGGCGACGACGAGGAGCTGATCAGCGTGGACAACGCGTGGATGTTGATGCGGGGCAGCATGCACAGCGCGGACACACCGCGGAGCTTGCGGCCGGGCACCGTCAGCAGGATCGTCCGGTTCGCGCGGCCGCACTGGCGAAGGCTGGTCGTGTTCCTGCTGCTCACCGTGGTCTCCGCCGTGCTAGCCGTGAGCACCCCGCTGCTCGCGGGCCGTGTCGTCGACACCATCGTCGGCGGTAAGGACGCCAGTATCATCGTGTTCCTCGCGCTCGCCATCGCGGGTATCGCCATCGCGGACGCTGGGATCGGGCTTGCCGAACGCTGGCAGTCCGCGCACATCGGCGAAGGGCTGATCTACGACCTGCGCCGCGCCGTATTCGAGCACGTCCAGCGCATGCCGATCGCGTTCTTCACCCGCACCCGCACCGGCGCGCTGGTGAGCAGGCTCAACAACGACGTCATCGGCGCGCAGCGCACGTTCACCGCAACGCTGTCCGGGTTCGTCACCAACATCATCCAGCTCGTACTGTCCCTTGTGGTCATGATGACGCTGTCCTGGCAGGTCACGCTGTGCGCGCTTGCCCTGCTGCCGATCTTCGTGCTGCCCGCGCGGCGCATCGGCCGCAAGATGGCCGACCTGCAACGCGACGCCGCGACGCACAACGCCACGATGACCACGCAGATGACCGAGCGGTTCTCCGCGCCGGGCGCGACGCTGGTGAAACTCTTCGGACGACCGGTAGCCGAGGCGGACGACTTCGGCGAGCGCGCGAGCAAAGTCCGCGACATCGGCATTCGCACCGCGATGCTCACCCGCTGGTTCCTGACCAGCCTGACACTGGTGTCGTCGCTCGCGCTCGCGCTGGTGTACGGCCTCGGCGGGTGGCTGGCGATCGGCGGCACGCTGCAGGCGGGCACCATCGTCTCGCTCGCGCTGCTGCTCACCCGCCTCTACACGCCGCTGACCGCGCTCGCCAACGTCCGCGTCGACGTGATGACCGCGCTGGTGTCGTTCGAGCGGATCTTCGAGGTACTCGACATCAACCCCGGCATCACCGAGAAGCCCGACGCCACGTCGCTCCCGGGCGGCCCGGTGTCCGTCGAGTTCGACAACGTGCGCTTCTCCTACCCGTCGGCCCAGTCGGTCTCGCTCGCCTCGCTCGAGGAGGTCGCCACCCTCGACAGCCGAGGCGGCGACGAGGTGCTGCACGGCGTGGACGTGCACGCGGCGGCCGGGCAGATGGTCGCGCTGGTCGGCTCGTCCGGCGCGGGCAAGTCCACCATCGCCTCGCTGGTGCCGAGGCTCTACGACGTCGACAGCGGGGCGGTGCGGCTCGGCGGGACCGACGTGCGGGACCTGACCTTCGACACACTGCGGCAGAACGTCGGCGTCGTCACCCAGGACGGGCACCTGTTCCACGACACGATCCGCGCCAACCTCGCCTACGCCCGGCAGGATGCCGGCGACGACGACATCTGGCACGCGCTGCGGCGCGCCCGGCTCGACGACCTGGTGCTGTCGCTGCCCGACGGGCTCGACACCGTCGTCGGCGAGCGCGGGTACCGGCTCTCCGGCGGCGAGCGGCAACGGCTGACGATCGCGCGGTTGCTGCTGGCACAGCCGAAGGTCGTCGTGCTGGACGAGGCCACCGCGCACCTGGACTCCGAGTCGGAAACCGCGGTCAGCGCGGCGCTGGCCGACGCGCTCGACGGCAGGACGGCGATCGTCATCGCGCACCGCCTCTCCACCGTGCGGGCGGCCGACCAGATCCTGGTGGTCGAGCACGGCCAGATCGTCGAACGCGGCACGCACGAGGAACTGCTCGCGGTGTCGGGCCGCTACGCCGAGCTGTACCGCACGCAGTTCGCCATCGACCGGCCAGCCAGCGATGCGTTGGACGAGGCGGTGGCCTGACACGGCGTGGCATCGAGTGACACCGCCCCGCCGCGCGGCCCGGAGCACCCGTGGGTGAGGATGCCGGAGTGAGTGACGAAACGGTCGAGATCGGACACGACGCCGCCCTGACGGTGCTGCGGGCGCGCACGACGGTGCGCGCGGTCGCGCTGGTGCTACACGGCGGGGCCGAGAACGGACACGACCGCATCCACCCGTGGTCGCATGCCTATCTGCGGATGGTGCCGTTCGCACGCGCGCTGCACCGCGCGGGCCGGGCGGACGGCCTTGAGGTGCGGCTACTGCGCAACCGCGTGCGCGGCTGGAACAAGCCGCACCTGCACCCGGTGCACGACGCAAGGGAGGCGCTGGCCGAGATCCGCCGCGACCACCCCGACGTGCCGATCGTGCTGGTCGGCCACTCGATGGGTGGCCGCGTGGCGCTGCGCGTGGCCGACGATCCGAGCGTGGTCGCGGTGTGCGCGCTCGCGCCGTGGACCACCGAGAAGGACTGGGTCGTGCCCGTCACCGATGTGCGAGTGCTGATCGCGCACGGCACCCAGGACGTCATCACGGTGCCGGCGGCGTCCCTCGAGTACGCGCAGCGTGCCGGTGCGGTCACCGACGTCGTCCGCGCCGAGGTGCAGCGGGAGGGGCACGCGCTGCTGCGGCGACCCGGAATCTGGACGCGGCTGGTCCTGGAGTTCACATTGGACGCGGCAGGACTCCCAGCCAGAAACGGACATCGAGAACCCCTCCTGACCAGGGCGTGGGACCTTCCCGCACCCGACAGATTCCGCTTCCGGGTGTAATTCACCGCCTCGCCGGGGCACCTGTCAGCCGTCTCCGACGTTGGTGGAATGATGCGCTCCATCCGAACGCGGCTTGACGCCGTCGAGTGGCGGCGTACGGGAGAGGATGAGGCTGATGGCTGACATGCGTGGCTCACGCCCCGGTTGGGGAGGCGGGCGCGGCCGACACCAGGACGCGCAGATGATGCCGTTACCGGGTGCGCACGCGAACCAGCCCCAGAGAACCCGTGCGATGCCAGGGCCGCCGCACCAACCGCCGCCGCCCCCACCGCCAGGGTCGCAGCGCGGCGGACCGCCGCCGATGCCGCCAGCACGACGGAAACGCTGGGGCTTCCGCCGCGTCGCGAGCCTGATCGCGATCGTGCTGGTCGCCCTGTTGGTCGCCATGTGGCTGTACCTGGAGTTCTCCATCAACCGCGTCAACGCGCTCCCGGACTACGAGGGCAAACCGGCAGCCGCCGAGGGCACGAACTGGCTGATCGTCGGCTCCGACAGCAGGAAGGGCCTGACCCCGGAGCAGGTCAAGCGGCTGCGCAGCGGCGACGAGGCCGCCGCGAGCGGGCAGCGCACCGACACCATCCTCGTCGCCCACCTGCCGGACAACGGCACCAAGCCGACGCTGGTCAGCTTCCCGCGTGACTCCGAGGTCGAGATCCCCGGCTATGGCGTCAACAAGATCAACGCCGCGTTCTCCTTTGGCGGGCCGAAGCTGCTGGCCCGCACCGTCGAGCAGGCGACCGGCCTGCGCATCGACCACTACGCCGAGATCGGCTTCGGCGGCTTCGCCAACGTCGTCGACGCGGTCGGCGGCGTCGAGATGAAGGTCCCGGAGAAGATGACCGACACCATCACCGGTGTCACGATCCCGAAGGGCAAGCAGGAGCTCGACGGCGCGCAGGCGCTCAGCTTCGTCCGGATGCGCCACAGCTCGGCCACACCGCGCTCCGATCTGGACCGCGTGGTCAACCAGCGCAAGTTCATCGGCGCGCTCGCCGGTGAGCTGGCCAGCCCCGCGACGTTCCTCAACCCGTTCGACGTCGTCCCGCTGCTCGGCGCGGCGCCCGATGCGTTGACGATCGACAAGGGCGACCACCTGCACAACGTCGTCGGGCTTGGCTGGGCGATGCGGGGGATCTCCTCCGGCGGCACGGTCACCACCACCGTGCCCGTCACCGACGGCTCCGCGACGACCTGGGACCCGACGAAGTCGAAGCAACTGTTCGACGCGCTGCGCAACGACACGGCGGTGCCGAAGTCGGTCATCGAGAACTGACGGCGAGACGCACGCTGGCCCGGCACCGAAGCATGGTGCCGGGCCAGCGTCGTGTCTGTCCCCGTGGGCTGTCGAGGGTTAGTTCCAAAGCCGTGTAGTTAGCGGACTGGCGGTGTGGTCAAGGATCTTCGGACGAGCGGCGTGTCGGTGCAGATGGTGGGAGCGGAGCTCCGGTAGGAGAGGGCGTCCGCCAAAGACATCCTCATTCCCACCGGGAGCTCCGCTGGCATGAATTCTGTCATCACGCGTGTCGTGGCCGGTGGCCGGTTCGCCCCTGGCCATATCGGCGAGTTGACCCGGATCGTGCCGTTCGAGATGGTCGACGCGGCCTTGACCGAGACCGGCACGGTCCACAAGCGCCTGCGGGATCTGCCCTCACGCGTCGTGGTCTACCTCCTGCTGGCCGCTGGCTTGTTCGCCAAGCTGGGCTATGGGCAGGTGTGGGCGCGGATGATCGCCGGGCTCGATGGGCTCGACGTCGCGACCCCGACAGCGGGTGCGCTGGCCCAGGCCCGCCGCCGCATCGGTGTCGCACCATTGCGCAGGCTGTTCGACCTGCTCCGCGGCCCGGCCGCGGGGCTATCGAGCAAGGGCGTGTTCTGGCGCGGCAAGCTGGTGACGGCGATCGACGGCACCATCCTGTCCTGTGCCGACACCGCGGCGAACCTGCACGTCTACCAGCGCGGCGGCGGCTACCAAGGCGGCACCGGTTATCCCCTCATCCGGGTCCTGGCGCTGATGGCGTGCGGCACCCGCACGATCATCGACGCAACGTTCGGCACCGACCGGGTCGGCGAAACCCGCTACGCCCATCATCTGCTCACCGGGATGCGCGCCGGGATGATCGTGCTGGCCGACCGCAACTTCGCGGCCCGGGCGTGGCTGGCCGCGGTCGCCGACACCGGTGCCGACTTCCTGGTCCGCGTCAAGGTCGGTCGCAACCTGCCGGTGTGCCGCCGCCTGAGCGATGGCACCTACCTGTCCCGCATCGGCCAGATCGAGGTCCGCGTTGTCACAGCCACGATCACCGTGGCCACCGACGCCGGTCGCCGCAGCCAGACCTACCGGCTGGTCACCACTGTGCTTGACCCCGACTACCCGGCGGAGGAGATCGTGGCCTTGTATCACCAGCGCTGGGAGATCGAGACCACGTACTTCGAGCTGAAGTCCACCATCCTTGGCGGGCGGGTGCTGCGTGCCCGCACCCCGGCCGGCGTGCAGCAGGAGCTGTACGCGCTGCTGGTCACCTATCAGGCGCTGCGGCTGGCGATCAGCGACGCCACCCTCGCCCGGCCCGACATCGATCCCGACCGCGGCAGCTTCACCATCGCGCTCAACGCCGCCCGCGACCAGCTCACCGCCGCCAGGGGCGTGATCACCGACGCTGCCAGCGCCGCGGTCGATCTGGTCGGCGTGATCGGCCGCCAGGTCCTTAACCACCTCATGCCGCCACGGCGCTCGCGAAGCAACCCGCGCGTGGTCAAACGCGCCATCTCCGTCTACGCCGCCAACACCGCCCGCAGCCGGACCCGGGCACCCAGCCGCAAGACCACCACAACCATCAAGATCATCAGCGAGCCGCCTTGACACGCCCCGGCAAGACCTAACTACACGGCTTTGGGGTTAGTTCTCGGTGCGAAGCGCCCGCAGAGCTGCCAGCGGGGCGGCGTCGGCCTGGTCAGGTCGGCGAACCCGCCGTGATCAGCTCGGTCATCTCTTCTGCGGGCAGCGGGCCACGGAAGAACCGGCCCCGCGCGGCGACCACGCCCATGCCCGCGAGCGCGTCGGCCTGCTCCTCAGTGTGCACACCCGCCGCGCCGATCCGCACCCCGAGCTCCTTCGCGCTGCGGACGAGGTGTCGCAGGTGCTCGAACTGCGTCGACCCGGACTCGGCCGCGTCCAGCAGCGCGTCGACGATCTGCCCGGTGAGCGACACGTACTCCACCGGCAGCTCGTTGCGGCGGATCAGTTCGAGGTCGGCGGCCGCTGACACGGCAAGCACGAGCTTGACGCCGATCTCGTTGAGCACGCTCAGCGAGTCGTGCACCTCGCCCCGGGTGTCGACCAGCGTGCCGGCGTCCGCGCACAGCCGCAGCGCGGTCGACGGGATGTCGTGCTTCTTGAGCTGGGTGTTGACGATGCGCACCAGATCGTCGTCGATCGCCAGTCGCCGGGGTGGCAGCACGCACAGGTCGGGTGTGCGATCTCCGGCGTGCTGGCGCCACTCGGCGTAGTCCTTGAGCGCCTGGCCGAGCATCCACGTGCCGATGCGGACGGTCATCCCGGTCGCGTCAGCCAGCGGGACGAAGTCGTCGCAGTCCAGCTGGCCTTCGGTGGGGTGATTCCAGTACAGCCTGGCGTTGACGACCGGCACGAGCTGCGAGCCGTCGAGGCGCACGGTCGGCTGGTAATGCACCGCGAACTCGCCGCGTTCCAGGCCACCCGCGATGGCGGCGCCGAGCCGGTAGCGCCGCCGGTCCTTGGTGTCCAGCTCCGGCTCGAACAGCATCCACTTCGCCCTGCCCGCTTCCTTGGCGCGGTGCAGCGTGACCTCGGCGTCGCGCAGGAGGTCGGTGTCGGACGTGCTGCCGGGAGCGCGCAGCACGATCCCAGCGCTGGCGCTGATGCCGACGCCGGTGTCGCCGAAGTAGATCGGTTCGGCGAGCCGGTCGAGCGCGTGCTCGACGCGGTCGATGAGGTGCTGTGGGGTGAGGTCGCCACGCAGCAGCACGCCGAAGCCGTCCCCGGTGAGGCGAGCGACGTTCTCCTCTTCGCCGCCGAACACGTGCCGCAGGGTGGCAGCGACCGACTTCAGGATCTTGTCGCCCGTCTCGGAACCGAGACCGTCGTTGATCACGCGGAAGCCGTCGATGTCGAGCAGCACCAGCGCGACGGTGGCGCGCGACGTGTCCACCATGGCCGACTCGAGCTGGCCGTGGAAGTTCACGCTGTTGGGCAGGCCGGTCAGCGGGTCGTGCAGGTTCTGGTGCCGTAGACGCTCCTGAAGCAGGTTCATGTCCGTGACGTCTTCGACCATCACGACCGGGTACGTCATGCCCTCCTGGTCGGCGGGCACCGAACTCAGCGTGAGTTTCACACGGACATCATCGCCAGCACCGCCGTCCTCGGAGTTCTTGCTGTCGTCGGCGTGTTCCAGCGCGGTGTCGAACCGGGTCGGCTCGTCGGGATCGGTGCCGGTGTAGCCGGCGAGCAGCGCGTCCAGCGCGGCGGCGTCGGCTTTGCTCGTGACGTGACTGGTGAATTTCGTGTCAGCCAGCGCGTCGGGGTCGATGCCGAGCAGCGTGCCGAGGGCGGGGTTGGCGGTGACGATGCCACCGGTGGCATCCAGCAGCGCGATGCCGAGGGGAGCGTCGGAAAAGAGGGCGACGAACCGATCGCTTGCGGCGCTCCGTCTGTCGAGCGGAGCACACGGGTCGTTCAAGGTGCACCTCGTTCGGGGTATTACCGCTGATGCCGCCTTAGTGGCGACGCAACGGGTTAGCAGGCCGGACAAAAACCAACAGCGAGTATGGCTTAGAGCGGACCCTTGCTAAATCACCATGAACCGTGTGACGTGTCTACCGGCCGATAGAGTGACCTTGAGCTATTACTGATTACTTTATGTTATTCACGCGGAAATCCTGTGCAACTGCACGGGCAGACCGTCCACCGGCACCGGCAAAGCGACATAATCCCACCGGGATTGGTAGTTTTCGGGCAGTTTCCAACGGTAGGTTCTCACCAATTCGTGTAGCAGAGCTTTCACCTCAATGGTGCCGAATTGCATCCCGATGCATTTGTGCGCGCCGCCGCCGAAGGGGACCCAGGCGAACCGGTGCGACTTGTCCTCCCTCCGGTGGTCGGCGAACCGCTCCGGATCAAACCGCATCGGGTGAGTCCAGTACTCCGGCAGGAAGTGGGTCACCATCGGTGACAGCCCGACGAACGACCCCGCTGGCACGTAGTGGCCCAGGATGTCGACGTCTTTCACGGTTTTGCGCGGCAGGCTGGGCACCGGGGCGACGAGGCGCAACGACTCCTTGATCACCAGGTCGAGCGAGTGCAGTGACTCCAACGCGGCGAGGTCGGGCACGTCGTCGCCCAGCGCCAGCGACTCCTGCCGGACGCGTTCCTGCCATTCGGGGTGCTTGCCGAGGTAGTACAACGCGGCGGTGCTGGTGATCGTGGACGTGTCGTGCGCGGCCATCATCAAAAAGATCATGTGGTTGACGACGTCGGCGTCGTCGAACCGTTCGCCGTCCTCGGTCGTGGCATGGCACAACGCGGTAAACAGGTCGGAGCCGTCGCTGGCGCGTTTCGCGGGCAGTCTCTCGGTGAAGTACCGCTCAAGCAGCCGCCTGCCGCGCAGGCCAGCCGACCACCGGCCGAACGGCACCGGGTAGCGGACGACGGCGGTGCTCGCGCGCACGGTGTCGACGAACGCGCGGTTGAGTCGCTCGGTCTCGCCGCCGGGCTGCGCGTCCATGAACACCCGCGCCGCGATGTCGAGCGTGAGCCGCTTGAGCCGCCAGTACATCCGCAGCCGCTGTCCGGTGGGCCAGTCGTGCATGCCCGCGCGGACGGCGGCGGCGACGTGGTCGGCGTATCCGGCCATCCGGGGGCGGGTGAACGCCTGCTGCATGATCCTGCGGTGGAACTTGTGCTCGTCGAAGTCGAGCAGCATCAGGCCGCGGTGGAAGAACTTGTCGATGAAGAAGTGCCAGCCCTCTTGGGAGAAGGCCTTGTCGCCGTTGGCGAGCACCTGCTGCGCGGCGTCCGGACCGACGAGGTTGACCATCCGCTCGCCGAGGATGCCGGACCACGACACCGGGCCGTAGCGCTCGTAACGGCGCAGCGCGAAGTCGAGGCCGTAGCGCATGTACTCAAGACTGTGGCCGACGAACGGCGCGCCGAAGTCGCCGGGCACCGGCTTGAGGTCGCTGCCGGCAGGGGGTTCGGCGAACGGCTCCGACGGCCAGGTCTTGCGAAGCACCTTGTCGTCGACGGCGCGGGGGAGCGGCAGCGAGGTCAGCGTCGGGACGCGTTCGCGGAGGCCGGTCACGAGGTCGTTCGGCATCGAGTCCTCCCGAGGGGTGCGCTGGGGTGCGCTATACGGATGTACAACTCACGGTTGCGCGTTGTTGGCCGCGCGTCAAGAGGGTGCGACCGGGTGGGGGATGGCGTGGTCCGTTACTGGCCCCCGGACGAGCCTCGGGCAGTGGCTGGCTGATCTCGGGCTGCGGTCTCGGGCTGCCGCTGGCTGGCCTCAGCCGCAGCGGCGTCCGTACCCGGCTTCGCCAGGGGTATTGCGCGATTTGCGTCCGGTTTGGCGCTGATTGTCTGGTTATCGTGGCAATATGCCTGGCGAAGGTGGCGCACCGCGCGGTACCCGCGCTGCGCCGGGCTGGCGTGTAGCCATCGTCCGACGGTTGTTGATCAACCACCCGCGTGGTGTTGCGCGAGAATGTCTGGCTTGTCCGATACGACGAACAACACCGCGCGGTAGGCGGGGTCGGCGTCGGATGGGCGGCCGTGCCCCGGCCTGGTCACGCGGCCGGGGAGGCAGGTGCGGTCGCGGCTCACCTGGCGACCCGGAAGCCCTCCGCCACAAAACAAGCACGCGTGCTTGCTTTTTTCTGCTCCGGGTGCCAGGGTGAGCGAACAAGCGCAGGATGCGTCCCAGGCAATGAAGCAGGAGGATCGCATGGTCGAACTGTCGGCTGTCCTCGCCGATCTGGCGGCCGAGAGCGAAGAACTGGACCAGGTCGTTGCCGGGTTGTCCGATGAGCAGTGGGCACTCGACACCCCGGCGGCGGGCTGGACCATCGCGCACCAGATCGCCCACCTCGCCTGGACCGACCAGCAGGCGTCGCTCGCCGCGAGCAAGCCGGACGTCTTCATGAGCGAACTGGAGCGGGTCGCTGCCGAGACCGACCCGACGGCGCTGGTGGACGACGCCGCGAACGCCGGGGCGAAGCGCAGTCCCGCCGAGTTGCTTGCCGCGTGGCGACAGGGCCGCGCTGAGCTGCGCGACGCGTTGGCCACCGTGCCGGAGGGCACCAAGGTCCCGTGGTTCGGCCCACCGATGAGCCCCGCGTCCATGGCCACCGCCCGCATCATGGAGACCTGGGCGCACGGCCAGGACGTCTACGACGCGCTGGGCGTCACTCGCGAGCCGACCGCCCGGCTCCGGCACGTCGCCCACATCGGCGTGCGCACGCGCGACTTCGCCTACGCCGTCAACGGGATGGTCGCGCCGACCGAGCCGTTCCGGGTGGAGCTGACCGGCCCGGAGGGCGACACCTGGACCTGGGGACCCGAGGACGCCACCCAGCGCGTCACCGGCGACGGGCTGGAGTTCTGCCTGCTCGTCACACAGCGCAGGCACCGCGCCGACACGACGTTGACCGCCGAGGGCGCCGACGCCGACACGTGGCTGAGCATCGCGCAGGCGTTCGCGGGACCGCCCGGCGGCGGTAGGAAGGCAGGGCAGTTCACGTGATCCGTATCGGCAACGCCTCCGGCTTCTACGGCGACCGCTTCGCCGCCGTCACCGAGATGCTGACCGGCGGCGAGCTGAACTACCTCACCGGCGACTACCTCGCCGAGCTGACCATGCTCATCCTCGGCCGCGACCTGATGAAGGACCCGAACCGCGGCTACGCCAAGACGTTCCTGCGGCAGATGCGGGAGAACCTGGCGCTCGCGATCGAGAAAGACGTGAAGATCGTCGTCAACGCGGGCGGGCTCAACCCGGCCGGGCTGGCCGACGCGCTGCGGGAGCTGAGCGCTGAGCTGGACGTCGACGCCCGGATCGCCCACGTCGAAGGCGACGACCTGCGGGCCCGCGCCGAGGAACTGGACCTCGGCCAGCCGCTGACCGCCAACGCCTACCTCGGCGCGTGGGGCATCGCGGAGTGCCTGCGCGGCGGGGCGGACGTCGTCGTCACCGGCCGGGTCACCGACGCGTCGCTGGTCGTCGGGCCCGCCGCCGCGCACTACGGCTGGGACGTCGAGGACTACGACGCGCTCGCGGGCGCGGTCGTCGCGGGGCACGTCATCGAGTGCGGCGCGCAGGCTACCGGCGGCAACTACGCGTTCTTCACCGAACTCGACTCGCTCGACCGCCCCGGCTTCCCGATCGCGGAGATCGCCGACGACGGCACCAGCGTCATCACCAAACACGACGGCACCGGCGGCGCGGTCACCCTGGGCACCGTCACCGCGCAACTGCTGTACGAGATCGCCGGAGCCCGCTATGCCGGGCCGGACGTCACCGCGCGGTTCGACACCATCCAACTCGCCGAGGAAGGCCCCGACCGCGTGCGCATCTCCGGCGTGCGGGGCGAGCCGCCACCACCGGAGCTGAAGGTGTGCCTCAACACCCTCGGCGGCTTCCGCAACGCCGTGACGTTCGTCCTCACTGGACTGGACATCGACGCCAAGGCCAAGCTGATCAAGCGCCAGGTGCACGCCGCGCTCGCGGACAACCCGCCCGCCGAGATCGACTGGACGTTGGCACGCACCGACGTCGCGGACGCGCCGACCGAGCAGCAGGCCAGCGCGCTGTTGCAGTGCGCGGTCAAGGACACCGACGCCGCCAAGATCGGCAGGCCGTTCAGCGGCGCGGCGATCGAGCTGGCGCTGGCCAGCTACCCGGGCTTCACCGTCACCGCGCCGCCGTCGGACGCCTCGCCGTACGGGGTGTACCGGGCGGTGTTCGTGGACGCCAAGGCGGTCCCGCACGTCGCGGTGTTGCCGGATAGTCGTCGGGTCGACGTCGCCCCGTCCGCCCGCACGCAGCAGCTCGCCGACGTCGCGGAGCCAGCGCTGCCCGAGCCGATTGAAGGGCCGACGCGCCGCGCGCCGCTGGGCACCGTCGCTGGAGCCCGCAGCGGCGACAAGGGCGGCAGCGCCAACCTCGGCGTCTGGGTGCGTTCCGAACGCGCGTGGCGCTGGCTGGTGCACGCGCTGACCGTCGACGAGCTCCGGCGGCTGCTGCCGGAGACCGCCGACCTTCCGGTGAGCAGGCATGTGTTCGGCAACCTGTGGGCGCTGAACTTCGTCATCGACGACATCCTCGGCCAGGGTGTCGCCTCCCAGGCCCGGTTCGACCCGCAGGCCAAGGGCCTCGGCGAATGGCTGCGATCCCGCCACATCGACATCCCGGAGGAGCTGTGAGTTCTGCTGGCAGGAACGAACCATCGAGCACTGTGACAGACCCGTTCGAGACACCGGAGCGGCAGGCACTGCGGGAGACCGTGCGCCGGTTCACCCGCGAGCAGATCCTGCCACACCAGGACGGCTGGGAGCGCGACGGCGAACTGCCGCGCGAGCTGCACCGCAAGGCCGCCGACGTCGGGCTGCTCGGGCTGGCGTTCCCCGAGGACGTCGGGGGCGGTGGCGGCGACGCGATCGACGCGCTGGTCGTGGCCGAGGAAATGATCTACGCGGGTGCGTCCGGTGGCCTGATCGCATCGTTGTTCACGCACGGCATCGCGCTGCCGCACATCGCGACCGCGAACGATCCCGCGCAGATCGATCGCTGGGTCCGGCCCACGCTCAACGGCGAGAAGATCGGCTCGCTCGCGATCACCGAACCGGACGGCGGCTCCGACGTCGCGGGCATCCGCACCACCGCCAAACGGGACGGAGACGACTACGTCGTCAACGGCGCCAAGACGTTCATCACCTCCGGCTGTCGGGCGGACTTCGTGACGACGGCGGTGCGCACCGGTGGGCCGGGGGCGCACGGGGTGTCGTTGCTGGTGATCGAACGGGACACACCGGGCTTCACGGTGTCGCGCAAGCTGGACAAGATGGGCTGGCGCTGCTCGGACACCGCCGAGCTGTCCTTTCAGGACTGCCGGGTGCCCGCGTCGAACCTGGTCGGTGAGGAGAACACCGGGTTCGTGCAGATCGCGCAGAACTTCGTCAGCGAACGACTCAGCCTCGCGGTGCAGGCGTATGCGGCAGCGCAGCGGTGTCTCGACGTGACCGTGGCGTGGTGCCGCGACAGGGAGACGTTCGGACGACCGCTGATCTCGCGGCAACTGGTGCAGCACAAACTCACCGAGATGGCGCGGCGCACCGACGTCGCCCGCGTCTACACCCGCGACCTGACGCGGCGGTACATCGCGGGGGAGAACGTGCTGACACAGGTGGCGTTCGCGAAGAACACCGCCGTGGAGGCGGGGGAGTGGGTCGCGAACGAGGCGGTCCAACTGCACGGCGGGCTCGGGTACATGACGGAGTCCGAAGTGGAGCGTCAGTACCGGGACATGCGGATTCTGGGCATCGGTGGTGGCACGAACGAGATCATGAATGGTCTCGCGGCGAAACTGTTGGGGTACACATCATGACGGCATTGCGTACTGGCGTCGATTCGGCAGCGGAGGACTTCGTGGAGTACCGCGAGGCGATGCTGACCAAGCTCGACGAGCTGGCGACCGAACACGCCAAGGCGATCGAAGGTGGCGGCGAGAAGTACACTGAACGGCACCGCAAACGCGGCAAGCTGCTCGCGCGGGAACGTATCGAGTTGCTGACCGACGAGGACTCGCCGTTCCTCGAGCTGTCACCGCTGGCGGCGTGGGGCTCGGACTACAAGGTCGGGGCGAGCATCGTGACCGGCATCGGCGTCGTGGCAGGCGTCGAGTGCATGATCATCGCGAGCGACCCCACGGTCAAAGGCGGGTCGATGAACCCGTGGAGCGTCAAGAAGGGCTTCCGCGCCGCCGACATCGCCGCGCAGAACCGGCTCCCGACGATCAACTTGGTCGAGTCGGGCGGCGCTGACCTGCCGACGCAGAAGGAGATCTTCATCCCCGGCGGGCGCACCTTCCGCGACCTGACCAGGGCGTCCAAGGAGCGGGTGCCGACGGTGGCGCTGGTGTTCGGCAACTCCACGGCGGGCGGCGCGTACCTGCCGGGGATGTCGGACTACGTCGTCATGGTCAAGGAGCAGGCCAAGGTGTTCCTCGGCGGCCCGCCGCTGGTCAAGATGGCCACCGGCGAGGAGTCCGACGACGAGTCGCTGGGCGGTGCGGAGATGCACGCCAGGACGTCTGGCCTGGCGGACTACCTCGCCGTGGACGAGGAGGACGCGATCCGGCTCGGCCGCAGCATCATCCGGCGGCTCAACTGGAACAAGCGGGGCCCGTCGCCGAAGACGTCCTACGCCGAGCCGCGCTACGACGCCGAGGACCTGCTCGGCATCGTGCCCACCGACCTGAAGGTGCCGTTCGACCCGCGCGAGGTCATCGCCCGCGTCGTGGACGGTTCGGACTTCGACGAGTTCAAGCCGTTGTACGGCGCCAGCCTGGTCACCGGGTGGGCCGACATCCACGGCTATCCGGTCGGCATCCTCGCCAACGCGCGCGGTGTGCTGTTCAGTGAGGAGTCGCAGAAGGCGACGCAGTTCATCCAGCTGGCCAACCAGTCGGACACGCCGCTGCTGTTCCTGCACAACACCACCGGCTACATGGTCGGCAAGAACTACGAGCAGAACGGCATCATCAAGCACGGCGCGATGATGATCAACGCGGTGTCGAACTCCACGGTGCCGCACATCTCGGTGCTGATGGGTGCCTCCTACGGCGCGGGGCACTACGGCATGTGCGGGCGAGCGTACGACCCGAGGTTCCTGTTCGCCTGGCCAAGCGCGAAGTCCGCCGTCATGGGCGGTCAGCAGCTCGCCGGGGTGCTCTCCATCGTCGCGCGGGCGTCCGCCGAGAGCAGGGGACAGGCCTACGACGAGGACCAGGACGCCGCGATGCGCGCCATGGTCGAGGGCCAGATCGAGGCGGAGTCGGTGCCGACGTTCCTGTCGGGGATGCTCTACGACGACGGCATCATCGACCCCCGCGACACCCGCACCGTGCTCGGGATGAGCCTGTCCGCGATCCACAACGGACCAGTCGAAGGAGCGAGGGGCTATGGCGTCTTTCGAATGTGAGCACGGTGTTGGCGGCGCGGTGAAAGACGCTTTCAGTGCACTGGACGCAGCGAAAGCGTCATTCACCGCACCCAACGCAGCGAAAGCGTCATTCACCGCACCCAACGCAGCGAAAGCGTCTTTCACCGCAGGGGAGGGGGCACCATGATCAACTCCGTGCTGGTGGCCAACCGGGGTGAGATCGCGCGCCGGGTGTTCCGCAGCTGCGCGGACGCCGGGATCGGCACCGTTGCCGTGTTCTCCGACGCCGACGCGGACCTGCCGCACACCCGCGAGGCCGACGCCGCCGTCCGGCTGCCGGGCAACACGCCGTCCGAGACGTACCTGCGCGGCGACCTCATCATCGAGGCCGCACACCAGGCCGGTGCCGACGCCATCCATCCCGGCTACGGCTTCCTGTCCGAGAACGCCGACTTCGCGCAGGCGGTCGTCGACGCCGGGCTGACGTGGATCGGCCCGCCGCCCGCCGCGATCGCGTCGATGGGTTCCAAAGTGGAGGCCAAGCGGATCATGGCCGACGCCGGGGTGCCGGTACTGTCCGAACTGGACCCCGGCGAGATCACGGCGGACCAGCTCCCGGTGCTGGTGAAGGCGTCCGCCGGTGGCGGCGGTCGTGGCATGCGCGTGGTGCACGACCTCGATGCGCTGGACGACGCCATCAAGGCGGCGTCCGCCGAGGCCGGGTCGGCGTTCGGTGACGCCACGGTGTTCTGCGAGCGCTACCTGCCCACCGGACGCCACATCGAGGTGCAGGTGCTCGCGGACGAGCACGGCACCATCTGGGCGGTCGGCGAGCGCGAGTGCTCCATCCAGCGACGTCACCAGAAGGTCATCGAGGAAGCGCCGTCGCCGCTGGTGGACGACGCGATGCGGCAGCAGCTGTTCGACGCCGCGCGCGCCGCCGCGAAGGCCATCGGCTACGTCGGCGCGGGCACGGTCGAGTTCCTGGCTGTGCCTCGTGGGACACCCACACCCGGGCTAGACAGCGGTAGCTTTTTCTTCCTGGAGATGAACACCCGCCTGCAGGTGGAGCACCCGGTCACCGAGTGCGTCACCGGACTCGACCTGGTCGGGCTGCAACTGCGCATCGCAGAGTCCGACCGGCTGGCACCGGAGCCACCCGCCCAGCAGGGGCACGCCATCGAGGTGCGTCTCTACGCCGAGGATCCTGGGCAGGACTGGCAGCCGCAGAGCGGCACCGTCCACGCGCTGGACGTGCCCCGCGTGGCGACCGAGTTCCGGATCCCGCCGCGCGGCGGCATCCGGCTCGACTCGGGCTTCGAGAGCGGCTCGGTCGTCGGGGTGCACTACGACCCGATGCTCGCCAAGGTCATCGCCTGGGCGCCGACCCGCGGGGAGGCGGCTCGCACGCTCGCGGCGGCGTTGGCGGGCAGCAAGATCCACGGCCTCGTCACCAACCGGGACCTGCTGGTCACCGTGCTGCGGCACCCGGCGTTCCTGGCGGGGGAGACCGACACCGCGTTCTTCGACCGCCACGGACTCGACACCCTCGCGCGGCCGCTGGCCGACGACCGCGCGAGTGAGCTGAGCGCGCTCGCCGCTGCGCTCGCCGAAGCCGCCGCCAACCGGGCGCAGGCGAAGGTCCTTTCCGGACTGCCGAGCGGCTGGCGCAATGTCCCCTCGCAGCGGCAGCGCAAGAGCTACCGCGTCGGCGAGGACACCGTCGACGTCGACTACCGCATCACGCGCTCCGGGCTGGACGTCGAGGGCGTCGAACTCGTCGCGTCCACACCGGACCGGGTGGTGCTCACCGTCGAAGGGGTACGGCGCACCTTCGACGTCGCCCGCTACGGCGACCTGACCTGCGTGGACTCGCCGCTCGGGCCGGTCAGCCTGCGCAGGTTGCCGCGCTACACCGACCCGGACGCCGCCGTGCCCGCCGGGTCGCTCCTCGCGCCGATGCCCGGCTCGGTACTGCGGGTCGCCGTCGAGCAGGGCGACACCGTCGAGTCCGGACAGCCGCTGCTGTGGCTCGAGGCGATGAAGATGGAGCACCAGATCAGCGCACCGGCCGACGGCATCGTCGCGGAACTACCGGTCAGCCAGGGACAACAGGTCGACGTCGGGACCGTGCTCGCCGTCGTGCACGCGGAGAAGGAGACAGCATGAACAGCTTCACCGAGACCGAAGAACGGCAGGCACTGCGCAAGGCGGTGCACGACTTCGGCAGCAAGTACGGCCACGAGTACTACCTCAAGATCGCCCGCGAGGGCGGCCACACCAACGACATCTGGGACGAGGCGGGCAAGCTCGGCTACCTGGGCGTCGCCGTGCCCGAGGAATACGGCGGCGGGGGCGGTGGCATCGGTGACCTCGCCGCCGTGTGCGAGGAACTGTGCGCGGCGGGGACGCCGTTGCTGCTGATGGTGGTCTCGCCCGCGATCTGCGGGACCGTCATCGCCCGCTACGGCACGGACGAGCAGAAGCAGCACTGGCTGCCCCGGTTCGCCAGCGGTGAGCTGCGGATGGCGTTCGCGATCACCGAGCCGGACGCCGGGTCCAACTCGCACAAGATCACCACCACCGCGCGGCGCGACGGGGACGACTGGATCCTCAACGGACAGAAGGTGTTCATCTCCGGTGTGGACGAAGCCGACGCGGTGCTGGTCGTCGGGCGCACTGAGGACTCCCGTACTGGCAAGCTCAAGCCCGCGCTGTTCATCGTGCCCACCGACGCGCCCGGATTCGAGGCGCAGCACATTCCGATGGACATCGTCTCCGCCGACAAGCAGTTCACGCTGTTCTTCGACGACGTCCGCCTGCCGAAGAACGCGCTGGTCGGGGAGAGCACCGACACCGCGTTGTTGCAGCTGTTCGCCGGGCTCAACCCGGAGCGCATCATGGGGGCGGCGTTCTCGCTCGGCCTCGCGCGGCTGGCGCTGAACAAGGCCACCGAGTACGCCAAGACCCGCAACGTCTGGGGCGCGCCGATCGGCTCCCACCAGGGCATCGCGCACCCGCTCGCACAGATCAAGGTGGAGATCGAGCTGGCGAAGCTGATGACGCAGAAGGCCGCCGCGCTCTACGAGTCCGGCGACGACATGGGCGCGGGTGAGGCGGCGAACATGGCCAAGTACGCCGCCGCCGAGGCCGCGGTGCACGCCGTCGACCAGGCGGTGCACACCCACGGCGGCAACGGGCTCGCCACGGAGTACGGCCTTGGTGCGATGATCGCGGCCGTGCGTGTCGGGCGAATCGCGCCGGTGAGCAGGGAGATGATCCTGAACTTCGTGGCGCAGCATAGCCTTGACCTGCCGAAGTCGTACTAAGGAGTCGCGCATGAGGACTGCTAGCAGGTCCGAATCATCGGAGACCGCATCGCTCGCGGGCAAGACGCTCATCATGTCCGGCGGCAGCAGGGGCATCGGCGAGGCGATCGCCCTGCGCGCCGCCGCCGACGGCGCCAACGTCGCCATGATCGCCAAGACGGCCGAGCCGCACCCGAAGTTGCCCGGCACGATCTACACCGCCGCGAAGGCCGTGGAGGAAGCGGGCGGGCAGGCGCTGCCGATCGTCGGTGACGTCCGCGACGACGAGTCCGTCGCCAAGGCGATCGAGGACACGGTGGCGCGGTTCGGCGGCATCGACGTCGTCGTCAACAACGCCAGCGCGATCGACCTCTCGCCGACCGAGCACATCAGGATGAAGAGCTACGACCTGATGCTCGACATCAACACCCGTGGCTCGTTCCTGCTGTCGAAGCTGTCGATCCCGCACCTGCGGAACTCGGACAACCCGCACATCCTGACGCTGTCGCCGCCGATCAGCCTCGACCCGAAGTGGTTCGGCCGGATCGGCACCGGCTACACCATCGCGAAGTACGGCATGAGCCTGGTGACGCTCGGGTTGTCCGAGGAGCTGCGGGGCGACGGCATCGCGGCGAACTCGCTGTGGCCGCGCACGACGATCGACACCGCCGCGATCCGCAACGTCGTGGGCGCGGAGCTCGCGAACACGTCCCGCACGCCGCAGATCATGGCGGACGCCGCGCACGCGATCGCCACCAAGCCCGCCAAGGAGACGACCGGGCAATTCTTCATCGACGACGAGGTGCTGGCCGCCGCGGGCGTCACCGACTTCGCGCAGTACCGGCTGTGCGAGCGCGAGGAAGACCTCTCGCTGGACCTGTGGGTCGAGGGGAGTCGCTGAGGATGACGTCGGTGCGGCAGCCGCAGCAAGACCGGAGCAGGCAGACGCGGCGGCGGTTGCTGGACGCCGCCGTCGCGTGCCTGACCGAGCTGGGCTGGACCCGCACCACGGTCGTGGTCGTCGCCGAGCGGGCCGGGGTCTCGCGCGGCGCGGCCCAGCACCACTTCCCGACGCGCGAGGATCTGATCAACGCCGCCGTCAACTACGTGTCCGAGGTGCAGCTCGAAGAGCTGGCGGAGCGGGTCGCCGCGTTGCCGACCGACGGCACGCGACGACGTGCGGTGGTGGAGATGCTGCTCAACCTCTACACCGGACCGTCGTTCCGCGCGGCGTTGCACCTGTGGGTGGCCGCGTCCACCGACGAACCGCTGGGTGCGCTGATCAAGCCGCTGGAACGACAGGTGGGCCGGGAGGCGCACCGGATGGCGGTGAGCCTGCTCGACGTCGACGAGACCGTGCCCGGCGTGCGGGAGACGGTGCAGTCCACGCTGGACCTCGCGCGCGGCCTCGGGCTGGCGAACCTGCTCACCGACGACACCGCCCGCCGCGCCCGCATCGTCGCGCAGTGGACGTCGATGCTTGAGGCGGAGCTGACCGCGGCCACGGTGTCGTAGCAGTGATGCTGTCACGAGTGTGAGTCGTTCTGGTGGTATTGACGACTACAAAAGCTCACACTCGCTCGCTCCTGCTGTGGACAGAAATCACGCCGAGATCGAGTTGTCCACAGATTTGCGATAACGGCCCGCGCGGTCGGCCGTTCCTGGATCGTTGCCGGGATGACGCCTTTCGACGTCCAGTGCGGGGTGGTGACCGTCGCCCAAGCACTGGCCGGTATGAGTCGCGGACAGGTTCGCGCGCGGATCGCTGCTGGCCGGTGGCAGCGGCCGCACCGTGGTGTGCTTGTCACCCATAACGGCCCGCTGGGGAGCAGGACCTGTGGGTGTGCCTGTTGGCCGCACCGCCGGGTTCAGCGCTTGCCGGACCGACTGCCGCGCAACTCGATGGTCTCCTCGGCTTCGAATCGAGGCGACCGTGGATCGTCGTCCCGTACGGACGGCGCAAGCTCCATCGCGACGGTGTCGTGGTGCTCCAGTCGCGGCATCTCCGCGATGCCGACGTGCATCCGCAACGGCGACCCCGACGCACGCGGATCGAGCGCAGCATCCTCGACATGTGCATCCACGCCGAGAGCTCGAAGGCAGCACGCGTACCCGTGCTCGCCGTTGTGCAGCAGGCGCTGACGGTGCCCGAGAAGCTGCGCGCGGCGCTGGCGCGCCGTTCCACCTGCTCCCGTCGCGCACTGATCGCCGAGACGATCGATGACGCCGAGGGTGGGATCCACTCACTGCCGGAACGGGAGTTCGCCCGGATTCTTCGTCGCCGTCGCTTACCGGCGCCTGCTCGTCAGCGGCGGCTGCGCAGACCGGACGGCCGGTATTACCTCGATGCGGACTGGGACGCCTACGACCTCTCCGTTGAGATCCACGGCCTTCCGCACCTGGAGATTCGCAACTGGGACGCGGATCTCGACCGGCACAATGAGCTCAGCATCGACGGTAGACGTCTGCTGCAGTTCGCGTCCTACGCCGTGCGTCACCACCAGGATCGCGTCGCCGACCAGGTCGAACGCGGTCTCCGCCGGGGCGGACTGTGAGTCGTTGTGGTTGTTGACGCGACCACAACGACTCACGCTCCGGGCGAGCGGCGGTCACGTCGGCCAACGCACTGCGCTCAGATCCAGCCGTTGCGGCAGGCGTAGACGGCGAGCTGGAAGCGGTTCACCACTCCGGCGCGGGTTGTCAGGCTCTCCAGGTTGCGGGAGAGCGTGCGCCGGCTGATGCCAAGCAGCTCCGCGATGGCGTGGTCGGTGATCCCGCTGGCCAGCAACTCGATGATCTTGCGTTCGATTGGCCGCAGTGAGGACGGCTCCTTGGTGCCAAGGTGCATCGGCAATGCCGCGCGCCAGGAGCTCTCGAATAGCCCGATCAGCGCGTCCAGCAGGCTGGACTGCCGGATCAGCAGGCTGGAGCGGCTGATCTCCATCTCCGCGTCGGACAGCGACACCAGGGCGAGACGGCCGTCGTAGATGCTGAGCTTGACCGGCACGTCGGGCAGCACGCGCGCCTGCTCGCCGGCGGCGATGCAGGGCTGGATGTTCTGCGCGTAGTAGTCCGGCTGGCGCACGGCCGCGCGGGCGTACACACAGCGGTACGCCACGCCGCGCTTGAGGTTCTCCACCTCGAGGTCGTTCGGGCCGCGCTGGCTCGTGTAGGGCGGCGAGTCGAACCGCAACACCTCTTTGGTGGCGGCGGACTCCTCCAACTGCACCCGCTCCGCGATGTACGGCGCGGTGATCACCTCGACCAGGTCGTCCGGCGACTGCTGCCACACCGAACGGCGGAACAGCCGATAGGCGTTCGCCGCGGCCAGCTCGGCGCCACGTAACTCTGACTCCCGCGCCCGCGTGAGCCGCTGCAGACCGGTGCTCGGCTCGATCGGCGCCACGGTGTCCACGTCCGTCGTGGCGACAAGCCCCGCTTTGGTAAGGCTCTCCACCGTGGCAACGCTGTCCGGTTCGGACAGTTCGAGCGCGCTGGCGATCTCGCTGTGCGTCGCTGGCCCGGTGCCGAGCAGCCACTGATACAGCCGAATATCCTCGTCGCCAAGCCCCAGCCTGCGCAGATGGATGTCCAGCTCATCGTCTGACATGAAGAACCTCACCCAGGTATCGCCTGCTGATCACGATGGTACGGGCAGGCGGCACGGGCCGCTGAGGCGGTACGGACGCGACAAGGGCTCCGGCAGCTTCTGACTGTCGGAGCCCTTCTCGCTGACCCCGTGCGGGGCGAACCACGACGCCCCGGAGAGGATCACCCTCGAATCCGAGAAACTTTCTACCTGCCGCGGCTGGCTCGTGGTGTCGCAGCGTCGCCAGTGGCCGCAGATCGCCACGACCGGCCTGGTCCAGCAGCAGCTTTCGCAGTGCTCGCAGCAGTCGTCACCACCGCTGCCCAGCAGGTCCGTGCCGTACATCACTCGCGCCTCCCTTCCCGACGGCGTCCCGAAATGCGTCGTCTTCACCACAGGGCTAGGTCTGCCCGCATTGGTTAGCCTATGCTCGGTTAGCGAAGCCTAAGCTGTCCCAACAACGAGGTGGCCCACGATGTCGGTCGACGCCGCACCGCATGACACGGCGGCGAACGGCAACGCCACCACCGGCGTTCCGTTCGCCGCGAATCTCACCCAGCATGGCGAACGCACCGCGCTGATCGACGCCCATGGGCAGTGCCTGACGTATCGCGAGCTTGCCGAGCGGGTGGCCGCGATGCGCGCCCGTCTCGGCACCACGCGCAGGTTGGTGCTGGTCGCCGCCGCCAACGACGTCGATCCGATCGTCGCGTACCTCGCCGCGCTGTCCGGCGGACACCCCGTGCTGCTCGCCAGCGCGGACGACGACGCCTACCGCGCGGAGCTGATCGCGCGCTACGACCCCGACGTCGTCATCGACGACGAGTTCACCGAACGCCGCCAAGCCACCGCGCACACGCTGCACCCCGAGTTGGCGCTGCTGCTGTCGACGTCAGGGTCAACCGGCTCGCCAAAGCTGGTGCGACTCTCGGCGCGCAACCTCAAGGCCAACGCCGAGTCGATCGCGCGGTACCTGGCGATCGAGCCGACCGACCGAGCGATCACGTCGCTGCCGATGCAGTACTGCTACGGACTGTCGGTGATCAACAGCAACCTGGCGCGCGGGGCAGGGCTGGCGCTGACGGACGCGTCGGTGATCGAGCCGGAGTTCTGGACACTGTTCCACGAGCACGGCTGCACCAGCCTGCACGGCGTGCCGTACACGTTCGACCTGCTCGATCGCGCGGGCTTCGCGGACATGGAGCTGCCGACTATGCGCTACGTGACCCAAGCAGGCGGCAGGCTCGCGCCGGAGCGGGTGCGGGAGTTCGCCCGGCTCGGTCGGCGTGCCGGGTGGCGGCTGTTCGTGATGTACGGGCAGACGGAGGCCACCGCCCGCATGGCGTACCTGCCGCCTGAGCTGGCCGAACACCGTCCCGATGCCATCGGCGTCGCCATCCCGGGCGGGGACTTCGAGCTGGACTCCGGGTCGGGGGAGGGGGAGCTGGTCTACCGGGGTCCGAACGTGATGCTGGGTTACGCCGAACACCCGGCGGACCTCGCCGAGGGCAGGACCGTGACGGCGCTGGCGACCGGCGACCTCGCACGCCGCACCCCGGACGGGCTCTACGTCGTCACCGGACGGGCCAGCCGCTTCGTGAAGGTCTGCGGGCTGCGCATCGACCTGGACCACGTGGAGCGGCTGTGCGCCGAGCGGGGCATCGACGCCGTCTGCGTCGGGGGTGACGAGGAACTGGTCGTCGCGGTGGCCACGGCCGACGACGTGGCCCCGGCGGCGGAGCTGGTGACGTCGCGGCTCGGACTGCCCGCCGCCTCGGTGCGGGTCGGGGTGCTGGCGGAGGTGCCCCGGCTGGCATCGGGGAAGGTGGACTACGCCGCCGTTGCCGACGCCATCACGCCCGCCGACATGGGCGACGCCGGGGCCGTCGCCGGTGACGTACGGGAGATCTTCGCGCGGGTGCTGCCACGCTACGCGCCCGCCGACATCCGCGACGACGACAGCTTCGTCACCCTCGGCGGCGACTCGCTGTCCTACGTGCGCGCGTCCGTCGCGCTGGAGAAGCTGCTCGGGGAGCTGCCAACGACCTGGCCGTCGCTGCCGGTCGCGGACCTGGAGCGGCTGCGGCCGCGACGGCGCGGGCTCGCCGTCGTCGAGACGAACATCGTGCTGCGCGCCGTCGCCATCGTGCTCGTCGTCAGCGGCCATGTCGGCCTGCTACACATCCTTGGCGGCGCCCATCTGCTGCTGGTGCTCGCCGGGTGGAGCTTCGCCCGGTTTGTCCTGAGCGCGGGCGTGCCGAAGGGCACCTTGGGTACACCAGACGTGCCGAAGGGCACCTTGGGCACCTCGCGCGCCATCCTCCGCAGCGCCGCCCGGATCGCCGTCCCCAGCATGCTGTGGCTGGCGTGGCGGGCGATCGAGACGGAGGACGTCGTGCTGGCCAACGCGCTGCTGGTGCACAACTACTTCGGCGAAACGGCGGCGGTCGGCTACTGGTTCGTCGAGGTGCTGGTGCAGACGTTGCTGCTGCTGGCGGCGCTGTTCGCGATCCCAGCGGTGCGGCGGTTCGAGCGGCGCAACCCGTTCCTCATGCCGCTCGTCGTGCTGGGAATCGCGCTGACCGGGCGGCTGTTCATCGGCGGCATCGAGGAGTGGTTCGACTGGGCCATGACCACGCACGCGATGGCGTGGTTCTTCGCGCTCGGCTGGCTCGCGTTCCGCGCGCGCACCACGACGCAGCATCTCGTCGTGGTGGCGGCGGCGTTCCTGACGATCCCCGGGTTCTTCGTCAACGACATCCGCGAGGGCGTCGTCCTGGTTGGCCTGCTGCTGGTGCTGTTCGTGCCCCGGGTGCGCGTTCCGCGCGTGCTTGTCGGGCCCGTCGGGCTGGTCGCCAGCGCCTCGCTCTACATCTACCTCACGCACTACGCCCTGCTGCCCGGCATGCTCGCCGTCGCATCGCCGCTGGTCGTGACGGCGTCCGGCATCGCGCTGGGCATCGCGGTGTGGTTCACCGTCGAGCAAGGGACGGCGCTCGGCGCGCGGCTCTGGCGGGACAGTAAACGGCCCGCCACCGTGCGGTGACGGGCCGTTTCGCGAGGAAGGTCAGTGCGAGTGCGGCAGCGACAGGCACGCGACCCGGTCACCTGAGACACCGGCCTTGCCTTGCGCGGTCGACGTCTTCTGCGCGGCGTGCACGACGACCGACCTCGGACGGTCCCAGTCGGTGAGTTCGTAGTCGAGCGTGGCCTTGGCACTGCCGTTGCCCTTGGCGTCGGTCGTGAGGTCCAGCCAGATCTCGTTCTTGGGGTTGACGTACTTGGGGTCCGTCTCCGACCCGCTGTCCGGCGCGGGCTGGTGCTGGAAGTGCCCGCCGGACGCGTCAGGGTTCGGCCCGCACTTGTCCGCGTGCGCGTGCGCGGCGTATCCCCGGTTCGGTTGCAGACCGGTGACCTCGAGCGAGAAGGTGGCGCTGTCGCCGCTGGGCGTCATCTCGATGGCCATCTCGGCGCCCACCGGTGCGAGCTGCTGGTTGTAGGTGAAGGCGTCGGTGCCCTTGGCGGGAGTCGCCAGTGCGGCCTCGTGGCTCAGGGCGTGCCCTTCCGACGTGGTGTCGTCCGGCTGGGTGCTGTCCTCGACGGCGCCTGCGCCGGAGTCGCACGCGGTGGCCAGCAGGCCGAACGCGGCCACGGCCAGCACCACCGGAGTCTTGCGGTGCAATGTCGTTCGCATACCGCGAGTATTCCTCAAGAAATCGCGCCGCACGGAACCGGCCCCCGCCTGCCCGCACTGTCGCTGGCCGGCGGAAATCCACCTTGTAGGCAGATGACAACGAACGCGACTGACCAGTTCTGAATCTGTGTGTCGGCGTGCAAAAAATCGTTCTCCCGGAGCCGTGACGATGTGGCGACGAACGCCGCGAGAGTGCGGCCGTCGTGACCGGGCAGGCGACGCGGAATCGTTACCGGCGAATGTCGGGACCGTCGGCGCCACGCACGTAGACGGCGCGCAATGCCATGCCGAGAAGGAATCGTTCGTCCGGGTTGTCGAGCGCACCGCCGAGCAGATTGGTGATCTGGTTCATGCGGTACCGGACGGTCTGCGGGTGGATGTCGAGGCGGGCCGCGACATCGCTGACGCCGCCGCCCGCGTCCAGCCACGCACGCAGCGTCTCCGACAGCCGGGCGCGCTGCCGCGAGGTGAGCCCGACGAACGGGCGGAACGCGCGTTCGGTCAACTGCGCGAGGATGAACTCGTCGGCGTGCAGCGCGAGGGTGGGCAGATGCTCGGCGCAGTCGATGATGCCGCTGCTGGGCAGGACGCCCCGGCGCGCGAGATCGAGCGCCTTGTGCGCGCACTCCAGCGACTTGACGGCCTGCGCCAGCGGGGCGCGCGGGCCGATGGCGGCCAACCTGCCGCGCAGCTTCCGCCGCAGCTCGCCGAGGTGCCGGTCCGGCTCGGCGAGGACGAGACACGGCTCGCTGCGGTCCGCGTCGACGAGCACGTCGGGGCCGAACGAGATCGTGTGCAACGGGCCTTGTCCCTGCTGCTTGTCGATGGCGACGAGCGCGACGGCGTCAGGCACCGTCCAGCCCGCGTCCTCCGCGAGATCCGCGATCGCCTGCGGTGAGATCGGCGGGTCGGCGAGGAGCATGCGCACCAGCCGTTGCCTGATGCGCTCCGCGGTGCCGTTCGCGCGCGCCTGCGCCTCGCTGTGCCCGGCGATGGCCGCCGACGACAGCTCGTCGGTGTAGTGGAACAGCGCGTCCGCGAGCGTGTTGAACGTGCTGCTCGGCACCCCGGCCGCGGCGCCTGCTCGCCACAGATGACGCCACGCCACTCGGGTGCCGATGCGCACCGCGGTTTGCAGTGAATCCATGCTGCGGCCCGCGTAATACTCCATTCGCCCGATTCGGCGGAACCAGTCCTCGTTGGTGCGGCCGTCGGTGCGTGGCTTGTCCTTGCCGTCGATCAGTCGGCGCACGGCGCGTTCGACCGAGGACACCAGCGTCTGGGTCAGCTCGTCGTCGCGCGACTGGCTGTACGCGGGCACGCCGGCGCGGACTTCCTTGACGATCTCGGTGATCATCCGGCCCGCGACCGGCCGGACGATCACCGCGATCTGCGAGGGCGGAATCGTGGCCAGGATCTCCTGTGCCGTCCCGCCCCCGCGCTCGCTGGGAAGATGCATCGGCTGGCGATGAACGGAGGTCAACGAGAGCCACCCCAGGTGTTGAGAGTTACCAAGCCTTTACGCCGAATGGGCGAAAACTTTCGTTCGGCGGGGTGATATTAGGGATGATCAATAGCCGAGTCAAGCAGCCCTGCGTAGGCGGGGTGCACGTGTCGCGTAGCCCGAGTGGATGAGCCCGATTTGCGCCGAATGCCCGGGGCCGAGTGTCAGGAGGAGCGGGCGGCTCAGCCGACTCAACCCGCTCAGCCTTCCACGACAGCGCGCTGCGCGTGGCCCTGCAGCGACATGATGTGCTCCAGCAGCGTGGTCAGCACCTTCTTGGTCGACTCCCGCTGCCGGACGTCGCAGAGCAGCACCGGCACGAACGGGTCGACGTCGAGCGCGCCGCGCACCTCGTCCACCGTGTACATCTGGGTGCTGTCGAAGCAGTTCACGCCGACGACGAACGGCACGTTCCGCTCCTCGAAGAAGTCGATCGCGGCGAAGCAGCTCGCCAGCCGCCGGGTGTCGGCGAGCACGACCGCGCCGAGCGAGCCTTGCGCCAGCTCGTCCCACATGAACCAGAACCGGTCCTGGCCGGGGGTGCCGAACAGGTACACGATCAACTCCTGGTTGATGGTGATCCTGCCGAAGTCCAGTGCCACCGTCGTGGTGCGCTTCTGCTCCACACCGGTGACGTCGTCGACGCCCGCACTGCGCTCGGTGAGCTGTTCCTCGGTACGCAGCGGCTCGATCTCGCTGACTGAGCCAACGAGGGTGGTCTTACCGACGCCGAACCCGCCAGCGATCAGTATCTTGAGCGCCGTCGCGTTGATCGCGGGTCGAATCATTCGGTCAGAGCTCGCGAATTCCATCCAGCACCTTCTGCAGCGTGTCCGGGCTCGCAGCCGATGAGTGCTTGGCCAAGCCGGTTCGGAAGATTACGTAGTTTTGCTCGATCAGGTCGCTGAGCAGCACTTTCACGACGCCGAGCGGCAGGTCGGCGCCTGCGGCGACCTCGGCGATCGAGATGGGGTCTTGACAGCACTCAAGGATGCGTCCGTGGGCGTGGTCCAGCTCGCCGCGGTGATGTTTCCGCAGCGCGACGACGAGCGTGATCATGTTCAGGTCATCGCGCGCGACGTGTGTCCGGCCGCGGGTGAACGTGTACGGGCGGGCGAGCGGACCAGCGTCTTCGTCGAACCAGGCGCTGTCTTCGCCGCTCATGACGCTTCTGAGTTTCTCGCATACTCGGCGGTCGGGTTGCGCGGCGCCGTCGCCATGTGCCTCCCGACGCTCGCAACCATGCGGTTGACCTCATAGGCGATCAGGCCGAGATCCGCGTCCGCCTGCGCCAGCACGGCGAGGCAAGCGCCGGTGCCCGCCTCCGTGACGACGAGGAAGGCGCGTTCCAGCTCGACGACCGTCTGGTGCACCGCGCCGCCGTCGAAGTACTTGCCGGTGCCTCGGGCCAGGCTCTGCAACGCGGACGCGACCGCTGCCAGGTGTTCCGCGTCCGCGACGGACATGTCGTTCGACTTGCCCATGAGCAGGCCGTCCGAGGAAAGCAGTACCGCGCGGTCGGCTCCGGTGGCTCGGCGCAGCAGATCATCGAGCAGCCAGTTGGACTCCTTCGGTGACAGGTTGACCGTCATGACGTCTCTCCTCCGGGCCAGCGTGGTGGGTGAGGGGTGTCGGTGTCGTCGGTGCGTGCCCGCCGCGTTCCGCGCTGGAACGCCGACATCGTGGCCTGGAATCTCTCTGGGTTCGGATCACTCAGCGGTTCGTCGGGTGGTAGTGGGTCCGCGGGCCGGTCCGATGCGGCTGGCTCGTCGGTGTCCGCGTTGAGCTGCGGGGCGAGGTTTTCCCGACGCCGGCGCTTCGGCAGCGGCGGCTTGCCGTTCCCGCCAGCGCCGTTCCCCGCGCCGTTGCCGTTGCCTGCGCTGTTGCCGCCTACCGCCTGTGCCGGTCTTGGCGGGACGAACGTCTCGGACGACCCAGCGCCGATTTCCGACGGGTCGAGGGAGATCTTGACGGTGTCGTTGCCGCCACCGCCTCGGCTGGCGTGCCTGCCAGTGCCGTTACCGCTGCCGTTGCTCGACGACGCCCTCGACGGCCCAGAGCGGGCGGGTTCGCCGCCGGTGGGATGCTCCGGCGGCACCGCGGGGATGCCCTTCTGGGTGTCCTCGAACCTCGGTTCCTGCGGCGGCACCGGCCTTGGCCGCCGATGGGACGGCGGGGGCATCGGGACGATGCGGTCGTTGAAGTTGGGGTCGGGCGCCGTGTCCGACGCGTAACCGGAGTGGTAGCCGAAGTCGTCGTGGTAACCGGCGTCGTACCCCTGGTCTTGCTCATCGACGAGCCGCCGCCCCCTGCCGAAGTCGGCGCCGTAGTCAGGACCGAACTCCTCGCTGGCGTCTGGGTACTCGCCGTGCGTCTCGGCGGCGAGCGCCCCGGTGGGAACCAGCACGACGGCGTTGATGCCGCCGTAGAGCGACTCCCGCAGCGTGACCTTGGTGTCGTGCTTCGCGGCAAGCCGGGCGACAACGAACAGGCCGATCCGCGCTTCCTCCGACAGCGACATGACGCTGAAGTCGGGCGGGGTGCGCAGCATGGCGTTGATCTGCTCAAGCGTCTCGGCGTCGATGCCGAGGCCCTGGTCCTCGATCTCGATCACGATGCCCCTGCCGACGACGGCGGAGCGCACCTGGACGTCGGTCTGCGGCGGCGAGAACGACGCCGCGTTGTCGAGCAGTTCCGCGAGCAGGTGGATCATGTCGGCCACGGCGTCGCCGCGCACCGCGACGTCGGCGACCTTGCTGATGCTGACCCTGGTGTACTGGGCGGTTTCGGCGACAGCGCCGTTGAGCACGTCGCGCAGCTCGACCGGTTTGCGCCACTGCCTGCCTGGCTGTTTGCCGCCCAGGATGATCAGGCTTTCCGCGTTGCGCCTGCCTTGGGTCGCAAGGTGGTCGAGCTCGAACAGCAGCTGCAGCTGCTCTGGGTCTTCCTGCGAGCGCTCCGCCTTGTCGAGCACCTGCAGCTGCCGGTGCGCGGTGACCTGGTTGCGGTGAGCGATGTTGAGGAACACCGCGCGCACACCGGACCGGATCTCGTTCTCCTGCACGGTTGCGGCGATGGCCTGGCGTTGCGCCTGGTTGAACGCGTCGGCGACCTGGCCGATCTCGTCCTCGCCGTGCCGCAGCCACGGCACGTCGGTGTCGATGTTGATGGGTTCGCCGTGGTTGAGCCGGTCGATGACCTCCGGCATCTTGTGTCCGGCGAGGTCGAGGGTGTCGTCGCGCAGGCTGGTCAACCTGCGGGCCAGCCTCCTTGACCACCGCAGCGCGATCACCATCGACGTCGCGGTGACCAGCAGCAGGGTGCCGCCCGCGGCGAGCGATGTGGTCAGCAGCTGGTTACCGCTTGCGGCGCCGAGGTTGGCCGCATGGGCCGAATGCGCTGCGTACAGCCCGCGCAGTCCGTCCGAGAGTTTCGCCGCCGCGTTCTGCCACGCCCGCATGTTGAAGGTCACCGGGTGCTGGCCGGGCCCGAACGCCATGATGGCGCCGTCGCCGGAGACGACCGTGTCCCACCACTGCGATTCCTTCATCTGGTCGTAGCTCTGCTGCTCGGTGGGCGTCATGCGCGGATAGATGGTCTCCGCGATCTCGTGGTACGTGCCCATCTGGTGCGCCAGCTCGTGGAACTCGTCAGGGTCGAGGCCCTGCCCGATGCCACGCAGCAGCATCGCGTGCGAACGCGACTGCGCCTCGGTCGAGCGGAAGAGGTCGTAGCTGATCATCTGCTCGAAGCCGACCTCGGCGTCACTCGCGGACCGGGCGACACCCTGGATGCCGGTGCCGACCAGCTCGACCATCTCGCCGTAGAACTCGTAGACCTGTTCGGCGTCGGCGCCGCCGGAGTCGACGCGCTGCCGGAAGCGCGGCAGCTCAGCGGTGAGGGCCTTCAGCTCCTGCAACGGGCCCGCCAGCTGGTCCGGCGCGGTCTCGGCGAGCTCCTCGGTCACGTCGGTCATCTCGACGACGGCGTCGTCCACTTTGGTGCGTTGGTCGGCGAGCAGCCCGTCGGCGGGCTTGAGCCCGTTGACGACCTGCAGCGTGCTGAGCCGGCGTTCTTCCTGCACCGTCGCGATGAAGTGCGTCGAAGGCTCGAGCGACTTGCGCACGTTCTCCGCGAACATGCGGGTGCTCAGGCCTTCGAGCGCCAAGAAGCCGGACAGTCCAATGCCGACGACCATGAGCGCGACGCTGGGGATCAGCGCGATGCGCAGCACGCGAGCATTGATCGTGCTAGCTCCGCGCGAACGCGAGAATACTCCCATAGGGGCTATGCCAGAACCTTCCTCATTACTGTGCGTGAGCAACCACCGTGCACCGCGGATACCTCGGCGCAGGGTAGCGAGCCCCAGGATCCGGTTCGAGAGCGCATCCCCATGTTTTGCGCTAGCCACAAGAAATTCCGGTGTGCCGCCGTGAACGTTCGTCATTTCGCGATAACGGAACACGACATGCGATTAGATGCGTGACACACCCGGTCGGGTGACGAAATGCTTGCCTGCCATTGACGCTGACATCTCGTGTTGTGTGGCGGTTTTGAGAGGAGATTGGATGGCTGAACCGGAGCCAACAGCCCAGGACAAAGGTCGTGGGCTGAGGCGGCGAAAATTCCTGACGTTCCTTGTCGCTGCCCCGACGCTCACTGTCGCGGGGCGCTTCGGGTTCGATGCGTTGACCGAGGCGTCGGCGCTGCCGAGTCCACCGGCGCTGGAGGACATCGCCGACCTCGGTGACGCGATCCGCCTGGCCAGCATGCCGACGACGCATTTGATGGTCCTCGAGGTCACCGAGGACACCACGATCCGTTTCGAGCTGCCGCGTCTCGAGGTCGGTCAGGGCATCTCGACCGCCATCGCGATGATGGTGGCAGAGGAATTGGACGCCCGAATTGACGATGTCAATGTCGAATTGTCCGATTCTCGCCCGGAATTGCATTTCAACCAGATTACCGCCGCATCGACCGGCGTGCGGATTCTGTGGGACCCGGTGCGCCGCATGGCCGCCGACGCGCGGGCGCGGCTCATCAACGCGGCCGCGAACCAGTGGGGGCTTTCCGCGGAAGAACTGACCACTCAGGACTCCACGGTGCGCGCGCCCGACGGGCGCACGCTCAGCTACGGCGAGCTGGCCGTGGCGGCGCGGGAGGAGTCCTCGACGGGGTCGAAGCTCAAGGACGCCGCCGAGTACACGACGATCGGCACACCGGTGTCCCGCACCGACGCACGCGACATCGTGACCGGCAAGGCGCTCTACGCCATGGACCTGCCGATCGAGGGCGCGCTGCCGACCGTGGTCGCGCGCCCGCCGACGATCAACGGCACGGTGGAGTCGGTCGACGACACGAAGGCGAAGTCGATGCCTGGCGTCGTCGCGGTCACCACGATCCCGTCTGGTGTCGCGGTGAGCGCGGAAACGTTCTACGAGGCGTTGCAGGCCAGGGACGCGCTGGAGATCACCTGGGGAGCGGGCCCGATCGACGGTATGTCCGATGCGGACATCCGCGCGAAGCTCAAGAGCACGTCGCAGCCGCTCGCCGCGCCGAAGCTGCGCGGCTCCCACCTGGACGCCACGTTCGACTTCGCGTTCGTCAACCACGCGCCGATGGAGGTCGAGAGCGCTGCCGCGTCGGTGCCGGGCGACGGCACTGCCGAGGTGTGGATGCCGTCGCAGACAGCGATCTGGGCGCAGGGCGTCATCGCGGGGGAACTCGGTCTGAACCGGGACGACGTCACCGTGCACGTGACCCGTGCCGGTGGGTCGTTCGGGCGCAGGCTGTTCGCCGACGTCGGCATCGAGGCGGCACGGGTGTCGCAGGCGATCGGCCGTCCAGTCAAGCTGATGCGGACCCGCCAGGACGACATGAAGCACGGCAGGATGCGGCCCGCCTACCACCAGAAGATCAGGGCGAGCTACGCCGCGGGCGAGGTGCTGTCGTTCGAGCACCGCGTGACCGGCGTCACGCTCGACTTCGACCACGGTCTCGGTGAGGCGTTGACGTCGACGTTGGCGCAGGTCGCCGAGGGCGGTGCAGGCCAGTACTACTTCACGTCGTCGCAGTCGATGCCGTACCACGTCGGCGCCGTCAGCCAGACGCTGCAGGAGGTCCAGCTCGGCATCCCGACGAGCAGCTTCCGGTCGGTGTACTCGGGCACCGTGCGCGCCGCGGAAGAGGTCGTCATGGACGAGCTCGCCGAGAAGATGGGCAAGGACCCGGTCGAGTTCCGGCGCAAGGTCGTCAAGACCAGCTCGGGCAAGGCCGTGCTGACGAAGGCCGCTGAGGCGGCTGGCTGGGGCAAGGACATGCCGGCCGGGCACGCCCAGGGCGTCGGATACCACGCGGAGTACCGCTCGCACGCCGCCTGCGTCGTCGACATCGACGCCACCGACCCCGCGAACCCGAGGGTCACCAAGGCGGTGCTCGCGGTCGACGTCGGCAGGGTCGTCAACCCGAAGGGTCTCGAGGCGCAGATCATGGGCAGCACGATGGACGGGATCGCCACGGTGCTGCGGGCCGGCATCCACATCGACAACGGCGCGGTCAGGGAGAACAGCTACGGCGACTACCTGTGGACGAAGCACGCCGACGCTCCCGTCACGTGCGAGGTGCACATCATCCCCGCGACCTGGAATCCGGGCGGTGCGGGCGAACTGGCGCTGCCCGCGGCGGCCGGCGCGGTGGCCAACGCGTACGCAAGGGCGACCGGCACCAGGCCCCGTAGCTTCCCGATCAACCACTAGAGGAGACCTTCGTGCCGAAAAAGCACAAATTTTCCGTCAACGGCAAACGAGTCGAGGTTGACGCCGACGCGAACATGCCGCTGCTGTGGGTGTTGCGGGACAAGCTCGGCGTCACCGGCCCGAAGTACGGCTGCGGCGTCGGCGTCTGCCGCACGTGCACCAGCCACCTCGACGGCGAGGAGATTCAGCCCTGCGTCGTGCCGGTCGGCGAGTGCAAGAACAAAGAGGTCACCACCATCGAGGGGCTGGCCAACGGCGACGACATGCACCCGGTGCAGCAGGCGTGGATCGACGCCGACGTCGGGCAGTGCGGGTTCTGCCAGCCAGGCCAGATCATGGCGGCCGTCTCGCTGTTGCAGCGCAAGGCCAAGCCGACAGACGCCGACATCGACGCGATCGAGAACATGTGCCGGTGCGGCACCTATCCTCGGTTGCGGGCCGCGATCAAGGAGGTCGCTGGCATGCCGATGGACCCGCCGGGCAACGGCAAGCCGCCGCAGGGTCCGCCCGAGGACACGCCGCCGAACGACAGGGGCCAGGGCGGCTCCGGTCAGCGTCCCGGCGGCCAGCAGGGCAAGCCCGCCGACGGGACGTCCACCGATGGCGAGCAGTCCGGCGACAAGGAGTCCGGCGGGCTGTTCGACGGCATCGGCTCCGCCTTCGGCGGATAGCCCCGCCAGTCCCGTCAAGTCATGCCCGGAGTCGGGGCCGGGCATGGTGCGGTGAATGTCGCTTTCGCTGCGTCAGGCGGACGTGCCGAAGGTGCCCTTCGGCACGCAATATGTACCGAAGGGCACCTTGGGCTCGCAGCGGGAGCGCCGTTCCCCGCGTCCCAACGCAGCGAAAGCGGCTCACCGCGCGCCCGGTCAGCTCGCGCCGTGCTCGGCCCACCACCGCTGGCCGGTCTCCGGCAACGTCGAGATCGGGTCGTAGTACTCGTAACGACGTTCCAGCGCCTCCGGGTCGTCCAGCTCTATCCCGGTGCGGTAGTTCTTCGTCCAGTACGAGATGCCCCGCTCGCGGTCGTACTCGGCGATCTGGTGCACCCAGCGCTTCCCGACGTACGGCACGTCGCAGATGATGCGCGGCGTCGCGTAGCCGGGCAGATACCCCATGATCGAGTGCTGCAGCCGCTGCGCCTCCCACACCGCGACGCGCCAGTGCTCCGAGTTCGGAATCATGTCGCACATGTAGAAGTAGTACGGCAGGATGCTCGCCTCACCTTGCAGCGCGAAGCACAGGTCCAGCAGCGCGTCCGACGTGTCGTTCACCCCGCGCATCAGCACACCCTGGTTCCGGACGTCACGCACGCCGACGTCGAGCATCGCCCGCGCCGCCTCCGCGACCAACGGCGTCACCGACTGCGCGTGGTTGACATGGGTGTGGATCGCCAGGTTCACCCCGCGCCGCGCCGCCGTGCGCGCGACCCGCTCCATGCCCTCGACGACCTTCGGCTGGAGCCAGTGCTGCGGCAGCCCGGCCAGCGCCTTCGTGGCGAGCCGGATGTCGCGCACCGTCTCGACGTCGAGCAGCCGCATCAAGAACGACTCCAGCTGGTGCCACGGCACGTTGGCGACGTCACCGCCGGAGACGACGACGTCCCGCACGCCGGGGGTGTTCTTGAGGTAGTCGATCATCGCGTCCTGCCGGTCGACCGGCTTGAGCGCGAGCTTGTGCTTGTCGATCAGCGGCGTCGAGTTGCCGACCAGGTCCATGCGGGTACAGTGGCCGCAGTACTGCGGGCACGTCGACAGCAGCTCGG
Source organism: Actinophytocola sp. (assembly GCA_009377475.1). Taxonomy (GTDB): domain Bacteria; phylum Actinomycetota; class Actinomycetes; order Mycobacteriales; family Pseudonocardiaceae; genus Haloechinothrix_A. The sequence continues at coordinate 31,974 of WHTY01000006.1, read as the reverse complement.
CGAGCACCTTGGTGGGGTAGCGGTGCGTCAGGCCCTCGACGACCCACATCTCGGCCTCGTGCAGCGAGTCACGCTCGGCGTGCGGGTGCGACGGCCAGTACGGGTCGCGGTCGGAGCGCACCGGCATCATGTAGTGCCGGATCGGGTCCGCGAACAACGCGTCCGTCAGCGCAGCGCCATCGCCGCCGTCGGCGTCAGGCGCCATGGTGTTCAGCATCTGCGGCGGCAACAGCATCGACATCGTCGCCATGCCCTGCTGGTCGGCCGCCAGGTCCTCGTAGAAGCGCTCGTCGACGGTGTCACCGAGCACCTTCCGAAGCTGTTTGATGTTGCGCACGCAGTTCACCCGCTGCCACTGCGCGTCGCGCCACTGCGCCTCGGTGACGTCGGCCCAGCCGGGGAAGCGGCGCCAGTCGGGCTCGGTCAGCTCCCTGCGCCGGTAGACGTAGGGCTGCTCCAGGTGCGGATCGCTGGTGACGGTCTGTTCCGGCCCGGCAACGGCGGTCATCGTGTTGTCCTCCTTATGGGGCGAGTACCACAAATAATCCTGTCATACTGACATTAGAACGCAAATCTTGCGGTGTTGTGTGATCGTGCTGTGACGCTGAACGACCGGCACTGCACCGCTGAGCTGGGACAAGGCAAACTGCACTCGTGAACGAAACGACCCTGCTGACCGGCGGACGGATTCACTCACCCAGCTCACCCGACGCAACCGCGATGGCCGTCACGGACGGCACCGTGGTGTGGGTGGGCCAGGACGGTCCCGGTCGCGCGTTGCACCCGGACGCCGAGCAGATCGACCTGGACGGCGCGTTCGTCGCGCCCGCCTTCGTCGACGCCCACGTGCACGCCACCGCCACCGGCCTGCACCTCTCCGGTGTGGACCTGGAGCGGGTGCGGGACGCGGGCGAGCTGCTGGCCGCCATCGCCGACGCCGCGCGCGAGATCCCCGTTGGCGGCATCCTCATCGCGCACGGCTGGGACGAGAGCACCTGGACGTCGCCCCGCCTGCCGAGCAGGGCAGAGATCGACGCCGCCGTCGGCGCGGTGCCCACCTACCTGAGCCGCATCGACGTCCACTCCGCGCTGGTGTCCACCGCGCTGCTCGACCTGGCGCCCGACGTCACCGACGTCGGCGGCTACACCCCGGACGGGCCGCTGACCGCCGCCGCGCACCACCACGTGCGCGCGATGGTGCGTCACAACATCGCTCCCGAGCAGCGCGCCAGCGCCCAGCGCGCGTTCCTCGACACCGCCGCCGCGCACGGCATCGTCAGCGTCCACGAGTGCGCCGGACCCGACATCAGCGGCCAGGCCGACCTCGCCGCGCTCATCGACCTCGCCGACGACCCCGGCCTACCGGACGTCGTGCCGTACTGGGGCGAGCTCGCCACAAGTCAGGACGCCGTGCTGCGCGCCAAGGAGCTCGGCGCGCGGGGCCTCGCCGGTGACCTGTTCGCCGATGGCGCCATCGGCTCCAGCACCGCGTGCCTGCACGAGCCGTACACCGACGCGGGCGGCACGGGGGAGCGCTACCTCGACGCCGAGCAGATCGCCGCGCACCTCATCGCCTGCACCGACGCCGGGCTGCAGGCCGGGTTCCACGTCATCGGCGACGCCGCGCTGTCCGAGATCATCGCCGGGTTCGCCGAGGCGGAACGCCAACGCGGCAGGCGCGCCATCGTCGCGGGCAGGCACCGCCTTGAGCACGTCGAGCTGATCGACGAGGAACAAGCCGCCCAGCTCGCCGCCTGGAACGTCACCGCGTCGGTGCAGCCGCAGTTCGACGCGCTCTGGGGCGGCGAGAACGGCATGTACGTCCAACGCCTCGGCACCGAACGCGCCGAGCGCATGAACCCCTTCGCGATGCTGGCCGCCACCGGCGTGCTGCTCGCGGGCGGCTCCGACGCGCCGGTCACCCCGATCGACCCGTGGGCCAGCGTGCGCGCCGCCGCCTCCCATCGCACCCCCCGCCATGCGCTGTCCGCCCGCGCCGCGTTCAACGCCCACACCAGGGGCGGCCACCGCGCGGCGGGCGTCAACGACGGCGTCAGCGGCAGCCTCGTGCCCGGCGCGCCCGCGCACTACGCCGTGTGGGACGCGGGCGAGCTGCACGTCGCCGCCTCGGACTCGCGGGTGCAGCGCTGGTCCACCGACCCACGCTCCCGCGTGCCACCACTGCCCGCGCTCGGCCAGGACGACCCGCTGCCGCGCTGCCTGCGCACCGTGCGGTCGGGCGTGACCATCTACGAGACGTCATGACCGGCACCATGACCCCCGCCGCGCAGCAGACGTCGCCTGCGAGAAGCGGTGTCCGCGCGCGGCTGGTGCCGGTCGCCGGGCTGGTGCTGGCCGCCGCCGCGTCCGGCGTGCTGCTGTTCCTGAGCCACCCGCCGCGCGAGCTGTGGTGGCTCGCCCCGCTGGCGTTCGCCGGGCTGGGCCTGGTGCTGCACGGCAGGCGCGCCCGCGCCGGGTTCGGGCTCGGACTGGTGTTCGGGCTCGCGTTCACGCTGCCGCACCTGCTCTGGATCAACGACTTCCTCGGCGCGCAGATGGGTCTCGCGCCGTGGCTGGCGCTGAGCGCCGTCGTCGCGTCGTTCGCCGCGTTCGCGGGCGCGTCGATGGTGGGTCTCGCGCCGCTACCCGGCGGGCCGGTGTGGATGGCGGCGCTGTGGCTCACCATCGAAACCGCGCGGGGCGCGGTGCCGCTCAACGGCTTCCCGTGGGGCCGGGTCGCGTACAGCCAGCCGGAGGGCGTGTTCACCTCGCTCGCCGCGCTCGGCGGCGTCCCGCTGGTCAGCTTCGCCGTGGTGCTCACCGGCCTCGGCCTCGCCAGGGTGATGCTCGCCGTCGCCGACCGCGCACGGGGCCGCGCGCTCGCGGTCGCCGCGCTGGCCGTCGTCGTGCCGGTCGCGGCGGGCGGAATCATGTGGCCGTTCATCGGCACCGCGCCGACGTCCGGCACCGTCACGGTCGCCGCCGTGCAGGGCAACGCCCCCAACGTGGGCCTCGACCTGCTCGGTATGCGGGACGTCCTCCGCCGCAACCACCTCGCGGAGAGCGAGCGGCTCCAGCAGGCCATCGACGCGGGCGAGCAGCCGCGGCCCGACCTCCTCGTGTGGCCGGAGACCGCCACCGCCGTCGTCGGCGAGGACCCCGAGCTGGACGCCATGGTGCGCGACTTCGGCGTCCCGGCGCTGATCAGTGCGCTGTACGGCCGCGAGGACGGCAAGGCCGAGAACGCCGTCATCGCCTGGGACCCGGACATCGGGCAGAACGGCCGCTACGCCAAGCAGGAGCTGGTGCCGTTCGCGGAGTACGTGCCGCTGCGCCCGATCGCGGCGTGGTTCACGCCGTTCCTGGACAACACCGCCGACATGGAATGGGGCACCGGCCCGGCCGTGCTGAACGCCGGAGACGTCCGGGCGGGGCTGGCGATCTGCTACGAGGTCGCCTACGACTACGTGCTGCGCGACGCCGTCCGCGATGGCGGCGAGCTGCTGGTCATTCCCACCAACAACGCCTGGTACGGGCCGGGGGAGATGACCTACCAACAGCTGTCGATGTCCCGGCTGCGCGCCGTGGAGCACAGCAGGGCCGCCGTCGTCGCGGCGACCAGCGGCGTGAGCGCCATCGTCGCCCCTGACGGCAGCGTGCGCCAGGAGACCGGGCTCTACACCGCGGACTCGCTCGTCGCCGACGTCGGCCTGCGCGACACCACCACGGTCGCCACGGTCGTCGGCTCATGGCCGGAGTGGATCATCATCGGTGCCGGACTTGCCGCGTTGCTTGGTCGGATAGGGTGGCGGATCCGTGGCCGCGGTTCCGCAAGCGGACTCAGCGGCCGGGCCGAGTCGGGAGGAGTGCATGAGCGAAATCGGTGACACCACGACACCCGTGTTGGTGGTGATCCCGACCTACAACGAGCGCGACACACTGGGCGGCGTCATCGAACGCCTCACCGAGACGGTGCCCGAGGTGCACGTGCTCGTCGTGGACGACGGCAGCCCCGACGGCACAGGGCAGCTGGCCGACGCGCTGGCCGCCGAGGACGAGCGGGTGCACGTCCTGCACCGCACCGAGAAGGCAGGGCTCGGCGCCGCCTACGTCGCCGGGTTCCGCTGGGGGCTGGCGCGGCAGTACGCCACGCTGGTCGAGATGGACGCCGACGGCTCGCACGCTCCGGAGGACCTGCCGCGCGTCCTCGCCGCGCTGCGGCGCGCCGACCTGGTGCTCGGCTCGCGCTACGTGCCCGGCGGCAGGGTGGTCAACTGGCCGAAACGGCGACAGCTGCTCTCGCGCGGCGGCAACCTGTACTCCCGCATCGCCCTCGGTGTCGGCATCCGCGACATCACGGCCGGGTTCCGGGCGTACCGGGCTTCGGTGCTGGAGAAGCTGCCGCTGGACGACGTCGCCTCCCAGGGCTACTGCTTCCAGATCGACCTCGCCTGGCGCACGGTGCGCTCGGGGTTCACCGTCGCCGAGGTGCCGATCACGTTCACCGAGCGCGAGTTGGGGCAGTCGAAGATGAGCAAGGACATCGTGCTCGAAGCGGTGCTGCAGGTCGGTCGCTGGGGGCTGCGCCGACGCGGGGAACAGCTCACCGCGCTCGCGCACCGGCTGAAACGCTAAGCCGACAACAAACCCGGCCGGCTACCGTGAAGGCCCCGCAGCGTCGTGCTGCGGGGCCTTCACGGTCTGCGCCGATGTGAGGCCGAGGGCGGTCACCGCGCGCCGAGGCGCGTGTGCGACGTCAGGCCCTCGTCAAGCACTGCGGGAGCGGCGGTCCTTCAGCTCAGCGAGCCGCTCGTCGAGCAGCTCCTCCAGCTCATCGATGGTGCGGCGCTCCAACAGCATGTCCCAGTGGGTGCGTGCCGGCTTGACCTTCTTCTGCTCTTCCTCGGTGCCGTCGATGATCTTCGACTCGGTGCCGTGGAGGCGGCACTCCCAGACCGAGGGGATCTCGGCGTCGTCCGAGAACGGAACCTCGAACTCGTGGTCCTTGGGGCAGGCGTAGCTGACGGTGCGCCTCGGCGCGAGGTCGTGGTTGCGGTCGGTCTCGTAGCTGACCGCTCCCAGTCTGCTGCCACGGAGAACACGGTCGGCCATGTTGTCGTTCCTTTCTGTTCAGGCTCACGTCAGCCCGTCGGCGCTTACCCTATGCAACGGTGGGCAGGCCGTCAGGATTCCCGAGTACACCGTCGGAGCACACTATGTATCGCGTCACGCTGTCGTTCTAGCTTGCGGGACTGAGACGTCACTGAACCGCAGACGTGACGACGTTGTGCCTTTCGACATGCAGATAACCCCCGTTTGGGTTAAGCATTGTCTTAGTCAGCTTGACAGATAACGGTTGCGGTCAAACCGCCACCATGAGGGATATCACCCGAGTAACTCTGCGTAATGGATTGGTCGCTTGGCTCGCGCAAGGGGAACGTTTCGGACATCAGACTAGCGCCGGTGGCTCGTTGCCCGCCGCCCTGATGGCCCTGCGTACCGGCACAAGTGCGAGCAGGCAGAAGCCGACAACGAAGAACACCGTCAGCGCGATGATGGCAGGCCGGAACGACCCGGTGGCGTCCGCGATGACGCCGAACAGCAGCGGCCCCATCCACGACGTCCCGCGCTCGGTCATCTCGTACAGCGAGAAGTACTGTCCCTCCTTGCCGGACGGGATGAGCTGGCTGTATAGCGAGCGGGACAGCGCCTGCGTGCCGCCGAGCACGAAGCCGATGCCCGCCGCGACCGACCAGAACATGAGCTTGTCGCCCGGCTGCAGGTAGTACGCGGCGATGAGCACGCCGATCCAGAGCACGAGACAGCCGAGGATGGTGCGTTTCGCGCCCACCCGGACGGCGACCCTGCCGAGCGCCCACGCGCCGACGAACGCGATGAGCTGCACGACGAGGATCGTCACGCTCAGGACGTCGGGTCCGAAGCCGAGCTCCTGGTCGCCGTACTGCGCGGAGACGTTGATGACGGTCGCGACGCCGTCGTTGTAGACCAGGTACGCGCCGAGGAACAGCAGCGTCAGCGGGAGAGCGATGGCCCCTTTGATCGTGTCCCACAGTTCGGCGAACCCGGTGGTCAGCACCGAGCGGCTCCCGGCCAGGGGTGGTGGGTCGCTGCGCTGCACGATGCGGCGCAGCGGGATCAGCGTGAACGCCGCCCACCAGATCCCGGACATCAGGAACGCGACCCGCACCGCCTCGCCCTCGGTGAGACCGACCGAGTCGTGCAGGAACACCAGCACCAGCTGGATCGCCAGCGCCAGCGCGCCGCCGAGATAGCCCAACGCCCAGCCCCGCGAGGACACGGCGTCGCGTTCGTCGGGCTCGGCGACGTCCATGAGGAACGAGTAGTAGACGATGATCGACGCGCCAGCCGCGACCTGCCCGATCAGGTACAGCAGCGCGGCGAGCTGCCAGTTGTCACCTGCCGCGAACACCATGAGCGCGATCGCGGTCGACCCGATGAACGCCAGTGTGCCGAGGATGCGCTTGCGGTTGCGGCTGCGGTCGTTGAGCGCCCCGGTGATGGGCAGCACGATGACCTGCGCGATCAGCGCCGCCGCGACGAGGTAATTCCACACCACGCCCGCCGACATCGTCCAGCCGAGCAGGCTGACATCGCAGTTGGTCAAGCTGCTCTCGGTGCCGTCCGGCCGCATGCAGGCATTCACGCCGTTCAGCGCGGTGTTTTGCTTGGCGTCCTCGGTGGCCAGCGCTTTGAGGAACAGCGCGCCGAAGGTCGTGGTGACCGAGGTGTACATCGGCTGGGCGGCCCAGTCGTAGAAGTACCAACCGCGCTGCTCGCGTTTGCGGGCTCGGGGGTCGGTCGCCGGAACGGGGCCGACACGGTCGCTGTGCATGCCACCTCGCGTTTCGTGTGGGGCTGGTGGGGCGGACATTACTGGGCGCTGCCGTGGGGCGTGGGACGCGCGCGCGGATCGTGGCCAATTCGCAGTCCCGCCGTGCACGCTGCGACGAACGGAGGGGGTCGTTTAGCGGTGTGCGGGATGTCGCCCAGATGGGTTGCCCGTGCCGCCGTCGGTGTGCCCTCGCTGTCGCCCAGGTGGGTTCTTTTTGTCGCGTGTGATGCTGATGTGCTCGGTGTGACTCTTGTGGCGGTTGTGTGCGCTGCTTACCGTGCTGAGTTATGGGTCGTGTCCGGGGTGCGCTGCGGGGTCTCGTGCGCGTTGCGGTGGTGCTCGCGGTCGCCGGCTCGGCGAGTGCGGTGTTCGCGCTACCCGCCGCGTCCGATCCGACGTGGGAGCAGTGGGCGCAGCTGCGGATGTGCGAGTCCAGCAACCGCTACGACGTCAACACCGGAACGGGTTACTACGGCGCGTACCAGTTCGACCTGCCGACGTGGCGCAGTGTGGGCGGCACGGGGAAGCCGCATCGGGCGAGTCCAGCCGAGCAGGACTACCGCGCGCTGTATCTGTACCGGATGCGCGGCTGGCAGCCGTGGGAGTGCGCGAACAAGCACTTCCTCAACCTGCGGGAAGACGTCGACGCGCGCAGTAAGGTCGTGCCGTCGTACAAGGACGCGGCCTACATCGGCGGCGAGGGGGAGTTGCCGCCGCTGCCAGACATGGACGACATCGACACCGGGCCGGAGGAGATGCCGCCGTGGCCGGGCGTCGTCTACGCCTACGGGGACTGCGCGGTGGCGTTGAAGGACTTCCAACGGCGGATGAACGCGTTCGACCTCGGCTACACGTTCACCGGATCGGGGTGCTACCGCGACCAGACGAAGTGGGCGGTGCTGGCGCTGCAGCGCGCCAACGGGATCAACGACTCGGGTCTGCTTGGTCCGAAGACGTGGCGTGCGGCGTGGGAGGGGACGCCGCCCCGTCCGTGACGTCGTGCGGCCATGCGCCGCGTTCGCGTAGCACCATGCGCAGGATGTCCGGCCGGTCGGTGATGATGCCGTCGACGCCGATGTCCAGCAGCGAGCGCATGGTCGGGGCGTCGTCGACCGTCCAGACGTGCACCTCGGCGCCCATGCGGTGGGCGCGGCGGACGAACGCGGGGGAGACCACGCTGAGCCTGCCCTGACGCAGCGGGACCTGCGCCATCGCGCCCTTGGCGAGGAAGCCGATCGGGACGAGCGGGATCTTGCTGGTCGCCCAAACGACGCCCGCGGAGACCGGGTCCATGGCCTGCACGAGCTGCGGGCCACCCAGCCTGCGGATCCTGGCGAGCCTGCGCGCCGAGAACGACGCCGCCGCGACGCGGTCGACGGCGTTGCAACGGCGGATCGTGCGCAGGAACGGCTCGACGGCGGCGTCGGTCTTGATGTCGACGTTGAAGTGCGCGTTCGGCAGCTCCTCGAGGACGTCTTCGAGCCTGCTGACCGGTTCGCGGCCAGCGATCTTGGCGCGGCGGGCGTCCGACCAGGTGAGCGTGTTGATCGAGCCAGTCCGGTCGGTCGTGCGGTCCAGCGTGTCGTCGTGGTGGACGACGACGACGCCGTCCGATGTGGCATGGACGTCGGTTTCGATGTGGTGGTATCCCTCGTCCGCGGCGCGGTGGAACGCGGGCAGCGAGTTCTCCATGCCGTGCAGGTCGTCGATGTGCCAGCCGCGGTGCGCGAAGGCGCGCGGCACCGGCGACGCGAGGTAGGGATAACACGAAGTCACGATTCCAGTGTGCCCTCTCGGCGTGGCCTGCGGGTAAGTGCCGGATGTCTAGTTACTGTCGGATGCCATGGACAGCGGGACTCTCCTCGATTCGTCACGTGACGAAATGTATGGCGCTGGGGCAGAGGGGACTGGTCGGCCACGGCACTGCGAGTGGTGCGGTTCGCAACTGCTGGAGTCCGGTGTGGCCGGACGAAAACGACGGTATTGCGGGCAGGCGTGCCGGCAGCGGGCGTACGAGCGCCGTACCGCCGTGCAGCGCGGCGGACTGCCGGAGGACACCGTCGTGCTGTCCGGCGCCGAGGTGGCGAACCTGCAGGACCGGCTGTTCCAGCTCCGTTGCGCCACAGAGGACGTCCTGACGGCATTGGACGACGGCGCCGATCGCGGCGAGCTACGGACGCTGCTTGAGCAGGTGGCAGCCGCCGCCACACAGGCCGAACGCCTCCGGTCCTGACGCACCCCAACGCCGTGTCCGACACTCAGGACGCCGTGTCCGACATACCGGAGCGCCAGCGTGGACCGGCGCTCAGTTCAGGCGGGCTCGCAAGAGGCAGAACTCGTTGCCTTCAGGGTCGGCCAGCACGTGCCAGGACTCGCCGCCGGTCTGGCCGACGTCGGCCCGGCGCGCCCCGATCTTCAGGAGGCGTTCGAGTTCGGCGTCCTGATCGCGATCGGTGGCGTTGACGTCGATGTGCAGCCGCTGCTCGCCCTCCAGCGGCTCGGTGGTGGGACTGAAGATCAGGGTGGGCTGCAATCCGCCGAACCCTTCTCGTGGTCCAATCTCGACCGCGCCGTCGTCGTCGGGTTCGAGCACGATGAAGTCCAGCACCTCGCACCAGAACGCCGCCAGCCGCTGTGCGTCCCGGCATTTGATGACCAACTCGGAAAAACGACACGCCATGATCGGCACCATACGAGACGCCTACCGCACGGAGCGAATCCTTTTCTGAGACCAGGCCGCAGCAGGAGTCGGCGCCATCGCCACACTTACCGGCGTAACGCCGATAAGCTACATTATGTTAAGTAATAGTCTGCGTATTGCATCAGATGAATCACGGCGGCTCCGGCTGATCCACTACCTCCCCCGCTTCGAGCGATGGAGCGATGCCAGGCTCGATGGGCTCCCGGACGAGGTGCGCCAACCCGTTCAGCACTTCGCCACCTGGCACCACCTCCGGCGGATCCGGGCCAAGGCAGCCGCAGGCGCGTCGACGCGCGGCCTGGTCCACTCGGCCAAGCAGGAGATCACCGCCAGGTCGGTGGATCGGGAGCGGAGTCAGGGTTTGACGGCCCAGGCGACCTTCGATAACGTCGATTACTGAATAATGGCGGTTATCGAAGCGAGGCAGCATCATGGATGGTTTCGATCTGGTGATCCGGGGCGGGTGCTTCTTCGATGGGACCGGTGCTCCACCCGTGATTCGCGACTTAGGAGTACGCGCGGGACGGGTGGCGGCGATCAGTGCTGAACCTTTGGCGACGGAGGGAGCGGTGGTCGTCGACGCTGAAGGCCGGTGGGTCATGCCGGGCCTTATCGACGTCCACACGCACTACGACGCCGAGGCGTTGGTCGCCCCTGGGCTCTCGGAATCGGTGCGCCACGGCGTCACGACCGTGGTGTTCGGGAACTGCTCCCTATCCACCGTGTACGCCTCCCCCGACGACTGTGCCGACTTGTTCTCGCGCGTCGAAGCCCTGCCGTGGGACGCCGTCCACTCATCGGTCAAGGAACACCAGACCTGGTCAGGTCCACACCGCTACGTGGAGGCACTCGAGTCTCGCCCGCTGGGCCCCAACGTCGCGGCGTTCATCGGCCACTCCGACATCCGCGCGGCGGTCATGGGCCTGGATCGCGCCACCGATCCCGACGAACAGCCCACTCCCACGGAGTTGAGCCGGATGTGCACGATGCTGGCCGATGCGCTCGACGCCGGGTTCCTGGGACTGTCGACCGTCAGGAGCTCGTTCTCGAAGCTGGATGGTGTCCGGTACCCGTCGCGCCAGCTTCCCTCCACCTACGCCTCCTGGCGCGAGTACCGCGCGCTGAACCGCGTGCTCCGCGACCGTGGGCGCCTGCACCAGTGCACGCCCAACGCAGCCCGCAAAGCCGAGATCGGCAAGTTCTTCGCCCAGAGTGCTGGTCGAGGCAGGGCGCCGTTGAAGACCACCATGCTCGCTGCAGCAGATCTCAAGGCAGACCCGAAGCTGATCTGGTTGCTGACCAAGGCGACGGCGTTGCTGAACCGGGTGATCGCCTCGGACTTGCGCTGGCAACACCTGCCGGTGCCGTTCGAGGTGTACGCCGATGGCATCGACCTGGTCGTCTTCGAGGAGTTCGGCTCCGGAGCTGCGGCCCTCAACGTGCGCGACGTGGTCAAGCGCGGTGAGCTCGTGGACTCCGAGGCCTATCGCCGCCGGTTCCGCAAGGACATCGAGCGAAGGTTCGGTCCGAAGCTGTGGCACCGCGACCTGTACGACGCGGAGGTCGTCAGCTGCCCGGACGCCGAGTTGATCGGCAAGTCGTTCGGCCGTGTCGCCGAGGAGCGGAGCATTCATCCGGCTGACGCCTTCCTTGACCTGGTGGTCGCCCATGGCGCTGCCTTGCGCTGGCGTACGACGATCGCCAACCACCGTCCCGACGTGCTCGACAAGATCGCGGACGACCCGCAGATCCAGATGGGTTTTGCTGACTCCGGCGCCCACCTGCGCAACATGGCGTTCTACAACGCCGGCCTTCGGCTGCTGAGGCGGGTCAAGGAGTCTGCCGAGGACGGCCACGAGTTCCTCAGCCTCGAACGCGCCGTGCACCGGCTCACCGGCGAACTCGGCGACTGGTATGGCCTGGACGCCGGCACCCTCCTTCTGGGGGATCGCGCCGACATCGCCGTCATCGACCCCGCCGGGCTCTCGGAGGCCTCGGCCGACTACGCCGAAGCCGTCCTCGACGGGCTCGGGGGCGTCTCCCGCATGGTCAACCGCAACGACGACGCAGTGGCCGCGACCATCGTGGGCGGTGACCTTGTCTACCGCTACGGCACCTTCGCCGACGGGTTCGGCACGACGCGAAGCTCCGGGTCCTTCCTGCGGGCAGTAAACGCACCTTCGGAGGACGGATGGTCCTCGTGAGCGCATCCCCAGCTCCCATCACCCACCGGACGCCCCGCTCCGAGGTCCGCGACCGGCTTCTGCAAGCGGCCTCCACGGTGTTCGCCGAACGCGGCTTCGCCGGAGCCACCATGCAACAGGTCGCGGCCACCGCCGGGTTCACCACCGGCGCGCTCTACTCCAACTTCGCCAGCAAGGACGACCTGTTCTTCGAACTCTTCGACCGGGAGGTGACGGGCCGCATCGCAGCAGTACGAGAAATCCTCGGTCAGGCCGACCTCACCGTCATCAACGAGGCGACCGCCATCGAAGCCGGTCAGCAACTGACCGCCGCGATGCAGCAGAGCCGCGAATGGCAGTTGCTGTTCACCGAGTTCTGGCTTCGTGCCGCCCGCGACGCCCAGGTACGCGAGCGATGGGTCGAGAATCGCCGCGACTACCACCAGCAACTGACCGAGTTGGCCGACGAAGCGCTCGCCGGCTGGGGCGCAGACGCGGCCGTCTCCTCGCGCACTCTCATGTTCACCATGCTGGCACTGAACAACGGCCTCGCCATCGAAGAGCTCGCCGATCCGGGCAGCGTTCCAGCCGACACGATCGGGACCGTCCTGGTCCGCCTGCTAGGTCTCCAGTCCAAGACCGCTGGGTGAACGAACCTCCGACGCCGGGTTACGACCGCCGATCGCGATGCCCTCGGACTCGACCCGCTCGACGCTCTGCAACCCAGAGGCCGTCACCATGCCCCACATCATGAACACAGCCGTACAAGGTGAAATTGCATGACCACCAACAACACATCGTCACCCGGGCGGTGGCGTGTCGCCAGCCTGACCGGTCGCACCAGCGCCGAGCCCGCAACAGGCGGCGCAGGAAAGGTCATGTCCGTCGATGGCGTCGACCTGCACGTCCGAGCCGACGGTCCGGACGACGGACGCGCACTCCTGATGCTGCACGGCTTCGGCGCCTCCACGGCATGGTTCGACCAGGTCGTTGCCCGCCTGCCGGAATGCCGGATCATCCGGGTCGACCTCCTCGGGCACGGCGGTTCTGCACGACCTACGTCCGGCTACGACCCCGACAGCCACGGTCGGCTCTATGCGCGTCTGCTCTCCGACCTGGACCTGAACGACGTCACGGTTGTCGGCCACTCGATGGGCAGCCTCTTCGGCGTGGCCACCGCCGAGCACAGCACCCGCATCACCCGGCTCGTGCTGATGGGCGAAGGGCCCGACACGAGCACCGGAACGCTGCCACCAGGCGAGTGGGTGATCCACACCCGGTGGATCGGCCCGATGGCGCAGCAACATAGTCCCGCGTTCGTAACCAAACGCGTGGTGCGGCGAGCATTCGCCCCGGGCTTCGACATGGCCACAGCATTTGCCAACCCCAGCCAGGGCCTCGACGACGCCCGCAGCCTGAACCACCCCGCCTTCACCGAATCCATGAGGCGGCGGGAGGCGTGGACCAGACGGCTTGGCCTGGACGCACGGCTGGACAAACTCGCATTGCCGGCGCTCGTCATCTTCGGCCGAGAGGACCGTTTCTACAACGTCGATGCCTCCCTGGCGCGCTACCGGGCAGTGCGGACGATCACGACCACGGTCCTCGAGCACGTGGGGCACACGCCGATGATCGAGGCGCCCGACCGCGTCGCTGAACTGATCCGCGAGTTCCTCTCCACCGGCGAGAAGCTTCCGGGAACTCCACCTGCAGCCGCCGACCCGAGCGAGAAGCAACCATGACCGTCGTCCTCCAGGGCGCCCGCGTCCTCCAGGGCGGCCGGGTGCTCCTCACCGGCGCCACCGGTTGCCTCGGCGTTCTGCCCAATCCGGCCCCCTGACTAGCTAGACGGTGAGACCCGGCCCCAGGGCCACCGTCACATCGCGCGCGGTCATGGGCTCGTCGCAGACGTCGCAGGCGAGCCGGACATGGGCCTCAGCGGGTCTCCTCGCCGCCGGATACGCACGGACTTGATACGCAGGCTGTCCACTAGCGTGTGTGCGATGGTGCTCCTCCCCGCGTGAAGGCCGACGGGCTCAAGTCGTCTTCTCGTTGCAGCGCGCCAACGGGACGACCTGCTGTCGACGTTCAGACTGCGGCATCGACTGGAGCCGGGGAACTCGCGGCGAATAAGGTGCAACTCGCGCGACTTACGGTGCAACTCGCGGCGAATAAGGTGTGACTCAGCGAAAATACGGTGTGACTCGCGGACGGCGGGCGGCCAGGCGCTCCCCTCGCTCACACCCGGCGTTTGAACGCCCACACCGACAGCGGCGCGAAGACGAGCACGATCCCCAGCGCCCACGCCAACGAGCCCAGCACCGGTTGCGCGACTTCCCCGCCCAGCATGAGACCCCGGCATGCATCGGCGAGGATGCTGACTGGGTTGACATCGACGAGCGGCTGCAGCCAGCCCGGCATGGTGTTGCTCGGGACGAAGATGTTGCTGACGAAGGTGACCGGGAACAGAGCAGTGAAGCCGAAGACCTGCACCCGCTCCGGATCCTTAGCCGTGACTCCGACCAGCACTGCCACCCATGAGAACGCCAATGCGAAGGCCGGCAACAACACCACAGCGCCGAGAAGTCCGGTCACGCCGTTCTCGATGCGGAAGCCCAGGACCGCCCCGACGCCAAGCACGAGCAGGATCGACCACAACTGCTTGACCTGATCGGCGGCGATCCGTCCTGCCAGTGGCGCCCAGCGCGCGATCGGTAACGAGCGCAGCCGGTCGAACACGCCTTTGGTCAGGTCGGTGTTGAGGCCTTGGCTGACGTAGAGCGTGACGAACAGCATGTTCATCACCAGGATACCGGGCAACATGAATGCCAGATAGCTCTGCGTGTCGCCCAAGATCGCGCCGCCGAAGACGTAAGTGAACAGCAGCACGAACATGATCGGCTGGATGCTGAAGTCGCTCAGCTCCCAGGGGTTGTGTCGCACTTGGACGACGGTGCGCCAGGCAAGGGTGAGCGTTTGTCGCAGTCCTTCGATCGGCGTTACCCGCGGGGCCAGTTCGTCGGTTGCCGTGGTCATGCCGACACCTCCTTGTCGCGGACCTGGCCGTTGCTCGTCTGTTCCGCTGGATGTCCGGTCAGCGACAGGAAGACCTCATCCAGACTGGAACTGCGCAACGACAGTTCGCTGATCGCGATTCCGGCGTCGTCCAACCTGCGCACGGCGGCCGGCAGGACGGCGTGGTCGGTCACCGGCGCGGTGACCAGCAGCCCCCGAACGTCGGGTTCGACACCGGTCAGTTCGCCGACGATGCTGCGCACCGTAGCCAGCGCGGCGGCGTCCGCAGGGCGTACCGCGAGCGACTGGGCGCCGATCTTGGCCTTGAGTTCGTCCGGGGTGCCGGTCTCGATGACCTTGCCTTGGTCGATGACGGCGATGTCGTTCGCGAGCGCGTCTGCCTCGTCGAGGTACTGCGTGGTGAGCAGCACCGTGACGCCGTCCGCGACGAGGTGGCGGATCAGGTCCCAGAGCTCCAGCCTGCTGCGGGGGTCGAGACCGGTCGTCGGTTCGTCTAGATACAACAGCCGAGGGCGCCCGACCAGGCTTGCGGCGAGGTCGAGTCGCCTGCGCATGCCACCGGAGTAGCCCTTGACCGCCCGGTCGGCGGCGTCGGTGAGGTGAAACCGGTCGAGCAGTTCGCGTCCCCGTTGCTTCGCCCCGCGACGCGGGATGCCGAGCAGTCTGCCGATGAGCAGGAGATTCTCGGCCCCGGTCAGCGTTTCGTCGACCGAGGCGTACTGCCCGGTCATGCCGATGAGCTGGCGCACCTGGTGGGCTTGCCGTTCGACGTCGTAACCGCCGACGGTCGCGCGCCCCGAATCCGGTTTGAGCAGGGTGGCCAGGATGCGCGCTGCCGTCGTCTTGCCTGCCCCGTTGGGCCCGAGCAGACCGAACACTGTCCCCGATTCAACAGTGAGGTCGATGCCGTCGAGCGCGGTGGTTTCGCCGAATCGCTTGACGAGCCCCTCTGCCACAATTGCGTCGTTCATCGAGATGGTCCCTTTGTGGTCGTGGTGGGACCAGTCTGCCGCAGGACACCGACAGTGTCGGCCGGTTTTCTGTGCGGCGAGCGTGGAACACGTCGTCGGCAACGTGGGACACGACGCGTGGGGCGGACTAGCCGGAGCGGTCGGGCCCTGCGCGGGTAGGCGTGATCCGGAGCAGGACGCGCTGCTCGGCGCGCATGGCGTCGCGGTACTCGTCCCAGTCGGGGTGTTCGCCGGCGATCGTGCGGTAGTACTCGATGAGACCGTCCATCGCGTCCGGCAGCTCGACGACGTCGGCGGTGCCGTCGAGCTGCATCCACTCGCCGAAGAACTCGTCCGGTAGCACGCACAGCGACACGCGCGGATCGCGGCGGACGTTGCGCACCTTGTACGCGGCCGCGCGAGTGCTGATCACCGGCGTGCCCTCGGCGTCGAGCGCCACGAGTACCGGGGACAACTGGGGTGTGCCGTCCGCGCGCGCGGTCGCCAGTACCGCGCGGTGTTTCTGGGTGAGGATCTCTCGTGCCTTCGCGATGTCCATGTCAGCCCTGGCCGTAGGCCGGTGGCGGACCACCCGCCGGACCGCCACCGGCCGGCGGACGGGGCGGGTTCGGCGGCTGCTGCGCCTCGTTCTCCGGCTTCTCCCCCAACGCCTTCCGTGCCTCGTTCGAGTCACCCTTGAGCGTCTTCGCGGCGGCGGGCGGCACCGGGCCACCCCCGCCCGGACCGCTCAGCGGACCGCCGACCTCCTTGCGGGCGACGGCCTCCGCGGCACGGACCGCCTCGGCGACCGCCGGGTCGGTCGAGGTGTCGAACCAGCTCGCGACCTCGTCCTCGTCGAGCCGAGGCGGCTCGGTGGTCTCCTGCGACGGCTCGTAGCGGAACACACCCTCGCCGTCCGGCTTGCCGAGGCTGCGGGCGAAGCCTTCGAGCGCCTTGCCGTAGTCGCTGGGCACCAGCCACACCTTGTTCGCGTCGCCCTGCGCCATCTGCGGCAACGTCTGCAGGTACTGGTACGCCAGCACCTCCGGAGTCGGCCTGCCCGCCTTGATGGCGGCGAACACCTTTTCGATCGCCTTCGCCTGGCCCTGCGCCTGCAGGTACCGGGCGGCGCGCTCACCCTGGGCGCGCAGGATGCGGGACTGCCGCTCCGCCTCCGCCGACAGGATCGCCGCCTGCTTGCCGCCCTCCGCGGCCAGGATCTGGCTCTGCTTCTGCCCCTCGGCCTTCTTGATCGCCGATTCCCGGTCACCCTCGGCGTTGAGGATCATCGCGCGCTTCTCCCGGTCGGCGCGCATCTGCTTCTCCATGGAGTCCTGAATGGACGGCGGTGGGTCGATCGCCTTCAGCTCCACCCGCGCGACCCGGATGCCCCAGCGCCCGGTCGCTTCGTCCAGCACGCCGCGCAGTTGCTGGTTGATCTGGTCACGCGACGTCAGCGTCTCTTCGAGGCTCATGCCACCGACCAGGTTGCGCAGCGTGGTCGTCGTCAACTGCTCGACACCGACGATGTAGTTGGAGATCTCGTACACGGCCGCGCGCGAGTCGGTGACCTGGAAGTACACCACGGTGTCGATGGACACGGTGAGGTTGTCCTGGGTGATCACCGGCTGCGGCGGGAACGAGACGACCTGTTCTCGCAGGTCGATGCGGGCACGCACCTTGTCAAGGAACGGCACCAGGAAGTTCAGCCCTGGCGGCGCCACGGCCTTGAACTTGCCGAGTCGTTCGATGACGGCGGCCTGTGCCTGCGGCACGACCATGATCGCCTTGAAAACCACCACCGCCACGAATACGACAATGACGATGAGGACGATGAGGACTGTTGCTTCCACTGCTGTCTACTCCCCTGTCCGGTTCCCGTGGGAGGTGTCGCTGGTTCGCACGGTAGTGCGATGCGCTCGGCTGAGCATGTTGACACTGGCTCCTACGGCTCTGACGACACGACGGCCGTCGCGCCCGCGATCTCGACGACGGTGACGGTCGTGCCAGGTTCGATGACCTGTCCTTCGATGTAGCTGCGGGCGGACCACTCGTCGCCAGCCAGCTTCACCCTGCCCTGATGCGAATCCACGGTGGACAGAGCGGTCGCCCGCGCGCCGATCAGCGCTTCGGCGTTCGTCCGCACCCCGGGACCGAGCAGGAACCGGCGCTTCAATGCGGGCCTGGCGAGCACGAGCAGTCCGATCGACGAGACGGCGAAGGTCGCGACGGCGGCGACCTGGCTGCCGGTCAGCGCCGTCGCACCAGCGGCGGCGAGCGCGCCGGTGCCGAGCATCACCAGCACCAAGTCCCCCGAGAGCACCTCGGCCGCGAACAACACGATGCCCGCGATTAACCAGATCAGCGCTGCCATGGCTCCATGGTGGCAGAAACCGGGATGGGTGACGGGCGATTACCACGGCCGTGACCTACGTGTGATCTTGATCAGGCTCGGTGACGAAGTCAATCAAGCGTTCGACCGACCCGATCAGCGGCGTCTCCAGGTCACGGAAGCTGGACACGGCCGCGAGCACGCGGCGCCACCCGGCGGCGGGCTCGCCCCAGCCCAGTGCCTCGCAGACGCCGTCCTTCCACGGCACTCCCCTCGGCACCTCGGGCCATGCCCTGATGCCCACCGCCGCCGGCTTCACCGCCTGCCAGATGTCCACGTACGGATGGCCGGTGACCAGCACGTTCTCTTCCGTGACAGCGTCGACGATGCGGGACTCCTTGCTGCCGGCGACGAGGTGGTCGACCAGCACGCCGAGACGTCGACCCGGCCCGGTGCCGAAGTCCGCGATGGCTCCGGCGAGGTCATCGACGCCATGCAGCGGTTCCACGACGACGCCTTCGACCCGCAGGTCATGGCCCCACACGCGCTCCACGAGTTCCGCGTCGTGGGTGCCTTCCACCCAGATGCGGGAGTCACGGGCGGTGCGGGCGCGCACCGGTCCGGCATGGACGGAACCGGACGCCGATTGAGTCGACGTGGTGTCGGCGCGCCGCGTCGGGCGGATCAGGGTGACCGGCTTACCTTCCAGCAAGAAGCCTGCCGGAGCCAGCGGGAACGCGCGCTCGGCGCCGTGGCGGTCCTCCAGGATGACGTTGCCGTGCTCGATCCGGATGACCGCGCCGCAGAACCCGCTGCCGGGATCCTCGACGACGAGGCCCGCCTCCGCCTCGACCTCGGGCACGGTTCGCTTGCGCTTGCGGGAGAGGACGTCACCGTAACTGTGGAAACGCACGGCGGCGACGCTACCGGCGCGTGACGTCGACGGGGCGCTGCCACGCCGTCAGTGGCGCGAAGTCACGGCACCGTCCGCGTCTCCCCCACGGCCAGCGCCCACAGGTCGTCCGGGTCTCTGCCCGCTGCGGCCCACTTCTTTCGGATCACGCGCAGCGGCTCGTCCACCGGTTCCTTGGTCAGCACGAACGTGCCCCAGTGCATGCTCGCCAGCCGCCGCGCGCCGAGGTCGTCAAGCGCCCCGATCGACTCCTCCGGGTTCATGTGCAGGTTCCGCATGAACCAGCGCGGCTCGTAGGCGCCGATCGGCATCATGGCGACGTCGATGCCCGGGTACCGCCGCCCCACCTCGGCGAACCGCTCGCCGTAGCCGGAGTCGCCCGCGTGGTAGGTGCGGGCGCCGTCCGGCCCGGTGATGACCCAGCCGCCCCACAGTGTCGCGCAGGTGTCGAGCAGGCCGCGTTTGCTCCAGTGGTGCGTCGGGGTGAAGTCGAACCGGACCCCGGCCACCTCGGCGGACTCCCACCAGTCCAGCTCGGTGACCGCGCGGAACCCGCGCCGCGTGAACCACCGGCCGAGTCCCCTGCCGACGAGGATCGGCGTCGAGCGCGGCAGCCTGCGGATCGTCGGCCAGTCCAGGTGGTCGTAGTGGTCGTGGCTGATCAGCACCGCGTCGACGTCTGGCAACTCGGACCACGCGACGCCGGGCGGGGTCAGCCGGGGCGGCGTGCCGAGGATCTTTTCCGACCACACCGGGTCGATCAGCACACATGCGCCGCCGA
This sequence comes from Actinophytocola sp., assembly GCA_009377475.1. Classification (GTDB taxonomy): domain Bacteria; phylum Actinomycetota; class Actinomycetes; order Mycobacteriales; family Pseudonocardiaceae; genus Haloechinothrix_A. Next base: position 12,204 of record WHTY01000006.1, on the reverse strand, counting down.
TGCGCACGACGTATGTCGCGTGCCCCACCCAGGTCCACGACGTCGCGCCTGGCGGTACCGGCGGCAGGCCGGTGCGCAACACCGGAATCCGGTCGCGGTTCTCCGTCGAGCCTCGGAAGCCACCTGCGAGGGTGATCCGAAGCATGTCACGGGGCCCCGGCAGGGGCGCGGTGAGTCGGTCACGGAAATCGAACCTGCGCATAAGCACCAGTTTCCAGGTGGATCCGCCGCTGCGCACGGATCTGCGTCAGAACAGCGGCCAGGGAATCGCCCGGATGGTGTCATGAGGTGCGGGAAACGCCCCCGTGTCGAGTAGGTCACGCGCGCGGGCGCGCACCGCGTCGATCTCGGCGTCGGTGAGGTGCCGGGCCAGCGTCTCGCCAAGCGAGCCGCCAAGAGCGTCCAGCAGGCCCGTCACCTTCTCCGCCGACTCCGGCGGCACCGGCTTGCCCGCCCAGCCCCAGAGCACCGTGCGCAGCTTCGGGTCGGCGTGCAGGCAGATGCCGTGGTCGACGCCGTACACCTGGCCGTCCTCGCCGAGCAGCACGTGCCCGCCCTTGCGGTCGGTGTTGTTGACGACGACGTCCAGCAGCGCCAGCTCGGCGACGTCGCGCCGAGCGGAGTGGGCCAGCACGACCGGCGCGCCATACCGGTCGTGGGCGTGCAGCACGACGTGCCAGCCATCGGGGACGTCGTTGGGCGCGACGACGTCGACCAGCTCCGTTGGCCCTGAGTCGATCCAGAGCTGCACCATGCCTTCACCCAGCGGGCCGTCGCGCAGGACCGTCGGCGGCACCCGGCCCAGGCCGCTGCCGGTCGCGATCTCGTACGTCGCCACCTCGCGCCCAGCGAGCGTGCCGTCCGGGAAGTCCCACAGCGGACGCTCCCCGGCGATGGGCTTGTAGACGGCGTTGGCGGTGCGGCCGTCGAGTGTCAGCGAGCAGTACAGCGTGGCGTTGGACGCGTCGAGCAGGCGCCCTTCCACCTCGAGCTCGCCGTGCGTGACGAGGTCGGCGTCGGCGGAGTCCATGCGGCAACAGTAGCGAGGTCAGCCCTCGAGCAGACCGGACTCACGTCGGTAGCCGTTCTGCCTCGGGCAGATGTGGCCCTCGGGGTCCAGCGGCTCGCCACACAGCGGGCACGGCTTGCGGCCCGCGTTGACGACGCGCTCGGCGCGCTCGGCGAAGGCCCGCGCGTACCCGGGTGAGAGGAACACGCGGACGGCGTCCGGCCCCTCCTCGGTGTCGTCGAGCACCACCGTCTCGTCGATCTCCTCGTCGGTGACGGCGAGCAGTTCGATCACGATGGAGCTGGATTCGGCGTCCCAGCCGAGCCCCATGGTGCCCACCCGGAACTCCTCGTCGACCGGGACGTCCAGCGGGTCGCTGTCGACCATGTCGGCGGGCGCCTCGTCGGGTACCTCGGTGTCGAACCGACTGGCGACCTCTTCGAGCAGCGAGCTGAGCCGTTCGGACAGCACCTGGAGCTGCTGTTTCTCCAGCGTGACGCTGATCAGCCTCGGCGGTTCGCTCGCCTGCAGGTAGAACGTGCGGTCGCCGGGTTCGCCGACCGTGCCGGAGACGAACCGATCGGGGTGACGGAAAACGTGAATCACACGAGCCATGACACTGACGACCCTAAGCCACCGCGTGTCGTTCCGCGCGACCGGCATGGCCGAGGTGTTTCGCACTATCCTCGCCCGGGTGAGCAGCATCGCAGCGTATGGCGCCTGGAAATCCCCGATCACCGCGGAGATCGCCGCCGCAGCGAGTGGCGCGGCCCACTGGCCGGATTTCGTTGAGAGCGAAATCGTCTTCACGCTGCCGCTGCGGCGGTAGACGTGCGGCTCGACAGCGACACGGCGCGGCGGCGGTTCGCCGCGGCGTCGGTGGCGCGGCTGGCCACGGCCGACGCCGACGCGGTGCCGCACGTCGTGCCGGTGACCTTCGCGGTGCACGGCGACGCGATCGTGTTCGCCGTCGACCACAAGCCGAAGACGACGACGGCCCTGCGTCGGCTGCGCAACATCGACGCCAACCCCGCCGTGAGCCTGCTGGTGGACCGCTACGAAGACGACTGGACCCAGCTGTGGTGGGCGCGGGCGGACGGCAACGCCGAGGTGCACCTCGAAGACCCGCCCGCCCTGGCGCTGCTTGCGGCGAAGTACCCGGCCTACGCGGAGCGCCCGCCGGAAGGGCCGGTGGTGCGGATCGACGTCAGTCGGTGGAGCGGCTGGTCGGCTGCCCCGAGCTGACCGCGACCGGTCGGACAGCGGGACGTCGTCAGGCAGGCGGTCAGCGGGCGCGGGTTCCTCCGGCTCGTCGCGGCCGGTGAACGCCCGCACGATGCCCAGCGGGTCTGGCCGCAGCAGGCACCATCCGGCGTAGCCGCTGACCAGGAACACCGCCACCATCGACGGGTCGTTGAGCGCCTGCTCGCCGGTCGGGTAATACACCAGCACCAGGAACACCGAAACGCCGACGACGATGGCGAGGTGCCTGACCTGCCAGGCGAAACAGGCGGCGAGGACGAAACCCCAGGTGAAGTACCACGGCAACGTCGGAGGCGCGAGCATCGCGGCCGCGATGAGGGTGACCGTCAGGTGGTAGACCGCCGACGTGCCACCGTTCCGGGCCTTCCACCACTGCCAGACAGCGAAGCCCGCGAGCACCACCCAGGCCACACCGCGCGCGCCCGTGATGAACGGCGACTGCGTCACCGGCGTGATCAGGTTCGTGATGACGTGGGTCAACTGGCCGATGCCGGTCGGCAGGTTCAGCCAGTTCTTGATGAGCTGCGGGCCTTCCAGACCGCCGACCCAGCCGAGGTTGACCGACCCGAGCGCGGCGAACGTTCCCGCCACGTAGACCGTGACGAACACCGACACCGACACGCTGCCCGCGCGCAGGAAGTTGACCAGCTTGCTGCGGGTGTCCGGGAGGTGGTTGGTCCAGATCCAGACCAGGAACGGCAGCGCGATCGCCGCCGTCGGTTTGATCAGCATCGCCGCCGACCCGACGATGACCGCGAGCAGGTGTTTGCGCTCCAGCGCCAGCAGCACGCCGAGTGCCATCGGGCCGAGCATCAGCAGCTCGTTGTGCGGACCGCCGACCAGGTGGATCACCGTCATCGGGCTGGCGACGGCGAGCCACATCGTGATCGCCGGGTTCCCGCCGAGGTGGCGCACCAGCCGGGTCAGCACCCACACCAGCAGCGCCAGGCCCGGCAGCAGCGCGAGCCGCGTGACGATCACGCCCGCGATCGGGTTGTCCCCGGTGAGCGTCACGATGCCCTTCGCGAACGCCAGGAACACCGGCCCGTACGGCGACGGGGTGCTCTGCCACGCCGAGTAGACGTTCTCCACGATCGTGGGGATCTCGGTGAGCACGTTGGGTGCGTTGGTGTACGGGTCGTGGTCGTAGAGCAACGCGCCCTGCGCCAGGTACGCGAAGACGTCTCGGGTGAACAGCGGCGGCGCGAACAGCAGCGGCGCCATCCAGCAGCCCGCCGCGATCAGCACCGGCCGGACACCGACGCGGTGCATCAGGACGTACCTGCCGAGCCGCACCCACGCCCACACCACCAGCGCGAATCCGATGTAGAGCAGGGCGGTCGCGAGGTTGCGGCCGTGGCCGTAACGCACCCAGGACCACGAGCCGGTGCCGATCACCGGGTCCGAGATGAGGATGCCACCCGCGCCGATCGACGCGGCAAGCAGCAGCACCGCGCCGACGGTGCCAAGTGCGATCGTGCGGACGGGAAACGGTGAGGGCACCGCACCGTCCCCGGTCGCGAACCGCCGCCTGTGCGGTGTCGCTCGGGTCAGGGGGCGGGCAGGCGTAACGTCGGGGCCGGTGGTGGTGGTGTCCATGTCACCGACAAAGGCTACACACCCGACACATCCGTCTCAGCGCGAACCGCCGCCGGACCAGCGGCTCGCGCGGATACGACCGAATGCGTGACGCAAACCATGCCTACACGCTCTTTCCTCCGCAGACTGGGGGGATAGCATCCAAGCCGACGCCATCTGTCCCCGAGCAGGAGAAACGCAATGACCCACGCTCCCGTCAACGTCACCGTCACCGGCGCTGCCGGTCAGATTGGCTACGCGCTGCTGTTCCGCATCGCGTCCGGCCAACTGCTCGGTGCGGACACGCCCGTCAAGCTGCGCCTGCTGGAGATCCCACAGGCCGTCAAGGCCGCGGAGGGCACGGCGCTGGAACTGCAGGACGGCGCGTTCCCGCTGCTCGCTGGCGTTGACATCTTCGACGACGCCAAGCAGGCCTTCGAGGGCACGAACGTGGCGCTGCTTGTCGGCGCCCGCCCGAGGACGAAGGGCATGGAGCGCGGTGACCTGCTCGAAGCCAACGGCGGCATCTTCAAGCCGCAGGGTGAGGCGATCAACGCGGGCGCGGCGGACGACATCAAGGTCCTCGTCGTCGGCAACCCGGCCAACACCAACGCGCTCATCGCGCAGGCCCACGCGCCCGACGTCCCCGCGGAGCGCTTCACCGCGATGACCCGCCTCGACCACAACCGCGCGCTCGCGCAGCTCGCCGGCAAGCTGGACGTCTCCGTCGCCGACATCACGAAGCTGACGATCTGGGGCAACCACTCGGCCACCCAGTACCCGGACATCTTCCACGCCGAGGTGGGCGGCAAGAACACCGCCGAGGCCGTGAACGACCAGAACTGGCTGGAGAACGAGTTCATCCCTCGCGTGGCCAAGCGCGGCGCGGAGATCATCGAGGCGCGCGGCGCGTCCTCGGCCGCGTCGGCGGCGTCCGCCGCGATCGACCACGTCCACGACTGGGTCAACGGCACCCCCGCCGGGAGCTGGACGTCGATGGCGATCCCGTCCGACGGCTCCTACGGCGTCCCGGACGGCCTGATCGCGTCGTTCCCGGTCACCTGCTCGGGCGGTTCGTACGAGATCGTGTCGGGCTTGGAGATCAACGACTTCTCCCGCGCCAAGATCGACGCGTCCGTGCAGGAGCTGTCCGACGAGCGCGAGACGGTGCGCAAGCTCGGCTTGATCTGATCGCGTCATCGGCGTTGCCGGGCTTCCCATGAGCGCCGTCTCCACCCGCTGAGCGCCGATTTACGTCCTGTTCGTCCGGGTTTCGGCGCGCTGCGCGGGTGGAGGCGGCGTTTTCGCGCGTCAGGCTTACCGGTGTTCAGCCGGGTTGGCCGTCCCGACCGGCCCGAAGCGGGGCGTTCAGCGCCGGACCTCAGGCGCCGGTGGTGCCGCCCACGGGGTTGTCGCTGTCGGTTCCCTTGCCGCTCTCCTGCTTCGGCGCGATCTCGCCCAGGTCCCCCCCGGTGTCGTTGAGCCGCAGCAGCATCGGCCGCAGCGCCGTGTAGCGCACCACCGACATCGACCCGGGGTCGACGACGATGCGCTGGAAGGCGTCCAGATGCTGGCCGAGGGCGTCCGCCAGCACCGACTTGATGACGTCGCCGTGACTGCACAGCAGCCACACCGCCTGGTCGCCGTGTTCGGCGGTGATACGCCGGTCGTGCCTGCGTACGGCGGCGACCGCGCGGGCCTGTACCTCGGCGAGCCCTTCGCCGTCCGGGAACACCGCGCCGGACGGGTGCGTCTGCACCACTCGCCACAGCGGCTCGTCCATGAGCGCGCCGAGTTCCTTGCCGGTCCACGAGCCGTAGTCCACCTCGGCCAGGTCGTCTTCCACGACGGGCTCGACGCCGGTCGCGTGCACCAGCGGGGCCAGCGTCTGCTCGCAGCGCAGCAGCGGGGAACGCACCAGCCCGGCCAGTGGCACCGCGGCCAGCCGTCCCACCAAATCGGCCGCCTGCGCGCGGCCGGTGTCGTCCAGCTCGACGCCGGGGGTGCGGCCCGCAAGGGTCTTCGCGCCGTTGGCGATCGATCGGGCGTGCCGCAGTAAGATCACCGTTCCCACCGCCTCAGCGTAAACGCGACACCGCCTCGGACACAGTGCGCCAGGCCACCCAGTCGCCGTGTCCGACACTCGTGCACGTGTGTCCGACGCTCAGCGCGTTGTGTCATGCGCTGCGGACGCCGTGTGGCGCGGTCCCGTGATCAGACCGTCGGGCCCGCCTGCGGGTCGAGCACGCCCGTGAACACCAGCGCCAGCAGCACCGTGCCGAGCACGATGCGGTAGATCACGAACGGCATGAAGCTGCGACGGCGGATGTAGGCCATCAGTGCCGCGATCACGGCGTAGCCGACGACGAACGCGATCGCGGTCGCCAGCAACGTCGGACCCCACGCGGGCGATGAGCCGTTGCCGATGTCCTTCAGCTCGTAGATGCCCGCGCCCAGCACAGCGGGCACCGCCAGCAGGAAGGCGTACTCGGCGGCGTCGGGGCGCTTGTAGCCGAGCAGCAGGCCAGCGGTGATGGTGCCGCCCGAGCGGGACACGCCGGGGATCAGGGCGAATGCCTGGGCGAACCCGTAGCCGAGGCCGTGCGGCACCGTCAGGTGGTCCAGGTCGCGGTACTTGCGGCCGTAGTGGTCGGCGACGGCGAGGAAGATGCCGAACACGATCAGCACGATCGCCGTGAGCCGCAGATCCCGGAACGCCGACTTGATGTGCTCCTGGAACAGCAGGCCAAGGATCACGATCGGCAGCGTGCCGACGATGATCAGCCAGCCCATCCTGGCGTCGGGGTCGTGCCGGTATTCCGGCTTAGACAGCGAGCGGAACCAGGCGGTGAGCACGCGCAAGATCTTCTTGCCGAAGTACAGGAGCACCGCGAGCTCGGTCCCGATCTGGGTGACGGCGGTGAAGGCCGCACCTGGGTCTTCCCAGCCCGCGAACGCCGCCGTGATCCGCAGGTGCGCGCTCGACGAGATCGGCAGGAACTCGGTCAGTCCCTGCACGATGCCGAGTACGACGGCTTCCAGCCAGCCCATGTTCGGTGATCCCCGCCCTTTCCTGTCATATCGGTGCCCCGCCAGGAGCAGCGGTGTCCTGCCCCTTCGATCGGGTGACTTTATCCACGCATGATCAGCGGGCGTTGCCGGGGTCGACCCGGTGTGACGGCCGTGCGACACCGCCCACCTGATGCGGCGCTCGCGCGCGTGGCACAGGTAATCTCGGCGCTCATGGAGCAGCGACGGCTTGGGGGCTCGGGACTGCGGGTGTCCCGACTGGCGCTCGGCACGATGACCTGGGGTGAGGACACCGACGCCGAAGAGGCGGCCAACCAGCTCGTCGCATTCATCGACGCGGGTGGCACGCTGGTCGACACCGCCGACGTCTACCAGGACGGCGAGAGCGAACGGGTGCTCGGCTCGCTGCTCGGCGACCTCGTCCCCCGCGAGGACGTCGTGCTCGCCACGAAGGCGGTCGCGCGCCGCACCGAGGGACCGTTCGGCGGCGGGGCGTCGCGGGGCGCGTTGCTGACCGCGCTGGACGGTTCGCTGCGCAGGCTCGGCGTCGATCACCTCGACCTGTGGCAGTTGCACGCCTGGGACGAGCGCGTGCCGATCGAGGAAACCCTCGCCGCGTTGGACACCGCCGTGTCGTCGGGCAAGGTGCGCTACGTCGGGTTGTCGAACTACACCGGCTGGCAGCTCGCCACCGCCGCGTGTCGGCAGCGGCACACATCGCCCGCGAACCCGATCGTGTCCATCCAGTCGGAGTACTCGCTGTTGGAGCGTGGCGTCGAGCGGGAGGTCGTGCCCGCCGCCGCGCATCACGGCGTCGGTGTGCTGTCATGGGCGCCGCTCGGTAGAGGCGTGCTGACCGGCAAGTACCGCAACAGCACCCCGGCGGACTCGCGCGGCGCGTCATCGAAGCTGGCGCCGTACGTGGAGCACCACCGCACCGAGCGGGCGTCGCGGATCGTGAAGGCCGTGGTCACCGCCGCCGAGGGGCTGGGGTCGTCGCCGTTGGCGGTGGCGCTGGCGTGGGTGCGTGACCAGCCGGGCGTCGCCGCGCCGGTGGTGGGTGCCCGCGACACCGCGCAGCTGACCGGCTCGCTGGCGGCGGAGGAGATCACGCTGCCCGCCGAGATCAAGGGTGCGCTGGACGACGTCAGTGCGGTGCAGTTGGGCTACCCGGAGCGCAGGCTCGGATGAGCGGCGGGCTGAGTCGCGGTGCGCTGAAAGACGCTTTCGCTGCGTTGGATGCAGGGAAAGCGTCATTCACCGCGCCCAGTGCAGTGAAAGCGTCTTTCGCCGCGGTGGTCCTGCTGCTTGTCGCCGCCTGCAGCGAGTCCGAAGCGCCCCGGGATGAGCTGCAACTGGTGGAGAACCCGACGGCGGCGTCCCCTGCCAGTTCACCGGAGTCGACGCAAGCGCCGGAGGGCACGGTGCTGGACGTCGACGGCGACGTCACCAGTGTCGCGATCAACCAGGGCACCCTCGCGGCGGCGGTGACCGACGACGGCGAGGCCAGGGTGTTGTTCTACCGCCTGACCCAGCCCGACGCGAAGCCGGAACGGGTCGACGTCGACGGGCCGGTGGAGCGGCTGACCGCCAGCGGTGACCAGTTCGCCGCGACCCTGCCCACCGAGAACGTCGTGCTGCACCTGACGCCGGGTGGGGTCGTCGGGAAGACGTCGATCGAGGGCGCGCCGACGTCGATCGCCCAGCTGGACGGCCGCTCGCTGGTCGGGTTGCGCAAGGCCAAAGCCGTGGCGGTACTGGAGCACGAGCAGCTGACCGCGCGGACGTCGGGTGAGCTGGCGAGCGCGGACCAGGTGCTGGTCAGCAGCCGTGGCACTCCCGTGGTGCTGGACCGGTTGCGCAGCGCGCTGTTCGAGGTGCAGACCGACGAGGGCGACATCGGGCTCGGGCTGCGGGCGGGTCAGGGCGCCACGAACGCCGTCACGGACCAGTACAACCGGGTGCTCGTCGTCGACACCCGCGAGGAGTACCTGCTGGCGTTCTCGCTCGATCCGCTGGTGTTGCGGCAGCGCTACCCCGTTCCTGGCAGCCCGTACGGCATCGACTACGACGCACGGCGGGACCTCGCGTGGGTGACGTTGACGGCGCGCAACGAAGTCGTCGCGTTCGACGTCGCCGGGGGTGAACCCGAAGAAGCGGCCAGGTTCGTCACGGTTCGGCAGCCGAATGCGGTTACGACGGACCCAACGACAGGTACCGTGGTGGTTGCCTCAGCAAACGGTGAAGGAATACAGGTGATCGAACCGTGAACAGCACCGAGGCGGTGGCCGACGAGGATTCTCTGACCGATGGCGGGTCGGTGGTCGACGAGAGGTGGGAGTACCGCCCACTCCGACTGCCGCCGGGCATCTCCCGGCCCGCGGCGACGACCCAGCTCGCCATTCACGCTGAGTTCTCCGGATGGGAGCTGTCGACGGTGCGACTGTACGCCGACGGCACCCGCAGGGTGTGGCTCCGCCGACGGTACCGACCAACACCAACAGGGCTGCCCGGGGTCATCACCTAGCCTCCCGCAGCCGTCGCTGAACCGCGTGGACCACAGCGGTGACACGCGGCAAGATCAGCGCGGGCGCTTCCAGCGGCACCAGGTGCCCGGTGCCGGGGAGCACGAACGTCGTCGCGTCCGTGATGCCCGCCAGCAACGCCGCCACCTGTTCCTGCGGCACCAGCCGGTCCCGCTCGCCGGCCACCCCGATCACCGGTGTCCCGGCGGGCAGCGTCAGCTCGGCGTGCCGCACGTAGTCGTCCAGTGCCGTGCGGAACAGCGCCATCGCCTTCGGCCAGTGGTGCCGGATCATCCGCAGCGTGAGCAGGACGTCGTCCTGGCGCGGGTCGTCGCCGAACAACGACCAGCGCATCGACGTCACCATCGCCTTGTGGGAGCGGTCGGTGACCAGGTCGACCAGCGCGGGCCCCAACAGTGACTCCAGGTCCCACATCAGCTTGTTGATGACGGCGGGGATGCGCGACGCCGACGACTCCACCGCGAGTCCGGTGGCCGCGCGTGCCTCGGCGGCCCGCTCCCCCGCACCGGTCGCGAGCAGCACCAGTCCCGCGACCTTCGGGGGCGCGTTCACTGTCCCCTCGACCAGCTCCGGGTGGCGTTCGCGCAGCGCGAGCGCGGTGAGCCCGCCCATGCTGTGTCCAACCACGACGACGGAACCCGCCGCGAGCTGCGCGATCAGCTCCGCGAGGTCGTCGCCGAGCTGCTCCACCGTCGCGGTGTGGGCGGTGGCTGCCGACGACGCGCCGTGCCCGCGCTGGTCGTAGGCGACGACCTGCACGGGGTGTTCGACGGCGGTGGGGAGGTCGGCGGTGAGATAGTGCCAGCAGCGGTGGTCGAGGGCGTAGCCGTGGACGAACACGACCGTGACGGCCGCGTCGGGCGGGCCGTCGCGGACGACGTGGAGGGCGGTGCCGTCGGCGAGTCGTACGGTGTCGTCGTTCAACAGCTGCTGAGGAAGCGGTCGAGCACTCTGGTGCCGAACTTGAGCGCGTCGACGGGGACGCGTTCGTCGACGCCGTGGAACAGTGCGGCGAAGTCCAGATCGGGTGGCAGGCGCAGCGGGCAGAAGCCGAAGCTGCGGATGCCGAGCTTGTCGAACGCCTTGGCGTCGGTACCGCCGGAGAGCATGTACGGCAGGGTGTGCGCATCGGCGTCCTCTGCGAGCAACGACGTGCGCATGGCGTCGACGAGGGCGCCGTCGAACGTGGTCTCGACGGGCGGCAGTTCCAGCCACTCGCGCTCGATGTCGGGGCCGAGGATCTCGTCCAATTCGGCGTTGAACGCCGCCATGCGGCCCGGGAGGATGCGGCAGTCGACGGTCGCCTCGGCTACGGATGGGATGACGTTGGCCTTGTAGCCCGCGCTGAGCATGGTGGGGGTGGCGGTGTCGCGCAGGGTCGCTCCGACGACGCGGGCGATGCCACCGAGCTTGGCGACGGCACCGTCGAGGTCGTCCTCCGGGAACTCCAGGTCGGTGAGCTCGCTGACCCCGGCGAAGAACTCCCGCACGCTGTCGGTGAGGACCAGCGGGAACTGGTGGTTGCCCAGCCGGGAGACCGTGTCGGCGAGCTTGGTGACGGCGTTGTCGTGGTTGATCATCGAGCCGTGGCCCGCCGTGCCGCGCACCCGCAGCTTCATCCAGCGGATGCCCTTCTCGGCGGTCTCGATGAGATAGGCGCGGACGTCCTCGGCGAGGGTGAGCGAGAAGCCGCCGACCTCGCTGATGGCCTCGGTGGCGCCCTCGAACAGTTCGGGGCGGTTCTCGACCAGCCACTGCGCGCCGTACTGGCCGCCCGCTTCCTCGTCGGCGAGGAACGCGAAGATCAGCTCGCGCGGTGGGACGATGTTGGCGCGCTTGTAGTGGCGGGCGAGGGCAAGGGTCATGCCGAGCATGTCCTTCATGTCGACCGCTCCCCTGCCCCAGACGTAGCCGTCGCGGATGGCGCCGGAGAACGGGTGCACCGACCACTCGGAGGCGTCCGCGGGGACGACGTCGAGGTGCCCGTGGATCAGCAGCGCGTCGCGGGTCGGGTCGGCGCCAGGCAGCCGGGCGATGACGTTGTGCCGGTCCTTGGCGCCGGACTCGACGGTGGTCGTCTCGTAGCCGACCTCGGCGAGCTTCTCCGCGACGTACTCGGCTGCCCCCCGCTCGCCGACCACCGTGTCCGGGTCGCCGGTGTTGGTGGAGTCGATCTGGATCAGCTCGCTGACCAGCGTCACCGCCTCCTCGGCGACCGCCGCGATGTCCGGGCTGGGCGTGGTGTCTGGGTGCTCGGTCACAGACGTCTTCCTACCATTAAGCTGGGGCTGGATGGGGTCCCGGACGATGCTGGCACGTCCGTAAACGGGTGGCACCCCGGGTGCAAGCGGTTCCGGCGATCAGATACGCTGTGAGCCAGCAACAATAGAGTAAGTCCGAGTGGCGGAATGGCAGACGCGCTAGCTTGAGGTGCTAGTGCCCGTAATGGGCGTGGGGGTTCAAGTCCCCCCTCGGACACGTCATTACCCCACGGCCGGGCGGATGGTGACATCTACCTGGCACCGTAGGTGCGTTATAGGTCATTTCCAGCCGTAACGTCTCGTAGAGCTGGTGCGATCGGGGAACCGACGACGTCACCTCCCACGCCCATCCCGATACGCATGCTCACAGGTCGACCAGGTTGCTGTTGCCCGCCCGCAGCCGGGAGAGCTGGATGAAGTGGTCGGGATTGAGGAACAGCTCGTTCATCTCCCCCATCTCGTCGACGGTGATGCCCTTACGGATCAGATGGTCGAGGTACTGGAAGGCGTCCTTGGC